>CAWKJK010000060.1:0-18756 GCA_963849655.1 uncultured Nitrospiraceae bacterium | reverse complement strand
GTCGCGAGAAATGCCGTCTTGACGCGTGCCGATTCCTTGGCCTCGTCCAGAGCTTGGTCCAAACGACGGTTACTCTGGAGAAGTTGGTCGGCGGAGAGTTGGAGCGCCTGCTGTGTCTTGTGGACGCTCGTCATGTCGGTGGCATAGCCTCGCACGAGCCCATGAGTGAGGACCGGACAGAAGGTCCATGAAAAACTGGCTTCCGGGAGCACAACCGTCTCATCATGAAACACATGCCCTGTTGTTAGACAGCGCCGCACGATGTCCGGAAGGCTACGCGGGGCGACGTTGGGAAATCCTTCGAAGCTGTACCCGAATCGAGTCAGCAGAGAGATCATCGCAGGATTGGCATACAGCAGACTCATCTGCCGGTCCAGTTCGATCATCGGGAGGGGACTTTCCTCCGCGATCGCGGCCAACCGATCGCGATCCTGCTTCAATTCCAGTTCATGGGACAAGTCTCGAATACTGACAATCAGCACGGTCTTTCCATTGAACATACCGGGCGCGCAAGTCCATTCCACCGGAACGGGGCGGGTTGCTCCTCGCAAGAGAAGATGTTGTGCCACAGAAGTCGGACGGCAGCTTCTCAGCACTCCATTCAGTTGCGCTGTCATGGTGGTTGTGTCGGACTGGGTGAGCATCGACCACAGGGATGGAAAGGATCGGATCGTGGAAGAAGAAAACCGTGGTCCAAGCAACCGATGGCCCTCACGGTTCACGGCTAATACGGTGAAGTCATTGTCGAGGATGACGACGGCCAGCGGAAGCCCTTCGACAAGCTCGGGACCCGTGGAAGTCGTAAGAAGCGAGGCTGCAAGTCGACGACGGTTGCGTTTGCGTTTTCGATTTCCTCCAGACAGCTTCATCATGCGGCCCGTGAGAGGGTTTGATCCAGGTGTATGCCGATGTTGACACGTTCTTTGGCCGGGTCTAAGACGCGCAGCACGGTTCGGACCATGTGGTCGGGAGATGGTGTAGCCAGGTCCACCTCGATGGGCGTGGCATAAGAGCCTCCATGTGGATCGGTCGTGATTTTGACCAGGGGTTTGAGTCGTTGTTGAGGGTTGACTCCGACGACGACCGCCTGTTCGCCGGTATTGAGCTGGATGAGGCTCCCGACCGGGTAGACGCCGATGCTCCGAATCATGAGCTCCACGAGAGATTTTGCGAACTGCCCTCGTTCCGCGGCCAAGAAGAGTTGCCGAACGGCGTCGTGTGGAATCATAGCCGGACGCGTCCCGCGCCGACTGACCATGCTGTCATACACATCGACGATACCGACGATCTGGGCGAGATGCCAGATTTTGTCGCTTCCTAGACCGGTTGGAAACCCGCTTCCATCGGCCCGCTCATGATGCTCCCTGACGATGCGCAGGACATCTTCGTGCATGCCGGGATGCTCGGAGAGGAGTGCAACGCCAAGTTTGCAATGCTGTTGGAGAAGGATCTTATCGGGTCCGCCGCACTCCTCCCGCTTGCGAACGAGATTGCGCGGGAGGCGGACATATCCTGCGTCATGGAGCAACGCGCCCATGCCGATCTGTTCTTGGGTCGGTTGATCCAACTCGTTCTCAATCGCCACTACGAGTGACAAGATGCATGTGTCCAGCGCATGAGTCGTCAGGGAGCGGTCGAATTGCTTAATTTTGTGAATGGCGACCTGCGTGACCATCGCGGCGCGATCGCTGAGAATTTGTTTCAACACGTTCGACACGATGACTTTGGCCGCTTCAGGGAATGGAGGAATTCCCTGTTCCAGGTCGTCGAAGATTCGCTCAACCGCTTCTTGAGCCTGTGCATAGATCATGGCGGAATGATCGTCAGATTTCGCCGCAGACGCGCGTTCGGCCTTTTGATCCGGAGGAGCGGGGACATCCGGGTTGGTAGAGTGTTGGCTTGCAACGTGCTGCGCATTCGTTGAGGGTTGCGACAGAAGGTCTGATCCTTTGCTGGTATCGATGGTCACCATCTTGATCCCATGCTGCTTCATGAGTTGGATGGTTTCCAGGTCCTTGATCAGCCGTTTATGGGAGAGAAATGGGGTTCGGTACCACGGGACATCCATCTCTATGATGAACATGCCGGGAGTGAGCTGCTCGATCGCGATACGTTTTGTCGCCATACGTCTTTGGACTCCGGGTCAGAAGGGGCTTTGATCGGACTTGCCGACAGAATAGAGATCCACGGTGTTATCGGCGAAGCATGCGCTGAACTTGATCATTGTCTGTGAATCAGGATGCGTTTGTATCAGTTCTGAAGTGATGCTCTCCATCATGTCTGTTCACCTCAAGATCTTTCCGTGACATTCCGATAGAGTTCATCAGAGTCGGTTTATATCGGCTATATCCTGGAGCGATGGGTATGAACGAGATTGTCGTGTCAGTTCCACCCGCGGTCTCTTTCCTGTCGGTCGGACTCCCTCTGAAAATATCCCTTACGCTTGATCAGCAGAAGGTCATGTACGGCACGACGCTTCTCGGCTGGAAGGATCATGCATGGCTTGTCTGCGAATGGCCGATTCAGCTCGGTCATGATCAGCGTAAGGGATATTTTCAGAGGAAGTCCGACCGACAGGAAAAGACGGGTGGAACTGACACGACAATCTCGTTCATACCCATCGCTCCAGGATATAGCCGATATAAACCGACTCTGATGAACTCTATCGGAATGTCACAGAAAGATCTTGAGGTGAACAGACATGATGGAGAGCATCACTTCAGAACTGATACAAACGCATCCTCGATTCACAGACAATGATCAAGTTCAGCGCATGCTTCGCCGATAACACCGTGGATCTCTATTCTGTCGGCAAGTCCGATCAAAGCCCCTTCTGACCCGGAGTCCAAAGACGTATGGCGACAAAACGTATCGCGATCGAGCAGCTCACTCCCGGCATGTTCATCATAGAGTGGATGTCCCGTGGTACCGAACCCCATTTCTCTCCCATAAACGGCTGATCAAGGACCTGGAAACCATCCAACTCATGAAGCAGCATGGGATCAAGATGGTGACCATCGATACCAGCAAAGGATCAGACCTTCTGTCGCAACCCTCAACGAATACGCAGCACGTTGCAAGCCAACACTCTACCAACCCGGATGTCCCCGCTCCTCGGATCAAAAGGCCAAACGCGCGTCTGCGGCGAAATCCGACGATCATTCCGCCATGATCTATGCACAGGCTCAAGAAGCGGTTGAGCGAATCTTCGACGACCTGGAACAGGGAATTCCTCCATTCCCTGAAGCGGCCAAAGTCATCGTGTCGAACGTGTTGAAACAAATTCTCAGCGATCGCGCCGCGATGGTCACGCAGGTCGCCATTCACAAAATTAAGCAATTCGACCGTCCCTGACGGCTCATGCGCTGGACACGTGCATCTTGTCACTCGTGGTGGCGATTGAGAACGAGTTGGATCAACCGACCCAAGAACAGATCGGCATGGGCGCGTTGCTCCATGACGCAGGATATGTCCGCCTTCCACGCAATCTCGTTCGCAAGCGGGAGGAGTGCGGCGGACACGATAAGATCCTTCTCCAACAGCATTGCAAACTTGGCGTCGCACTCCTCTCCGAGCATCCCGGCATGCCCGAGGCTGTCCTACGCATCGTCAAGGAGCATCATGAGCGCGCCGATAGAAGCGGGTTTCCAACCGGTCTAGGAAACGATCACAATCTGCGCGTCTCGCCCAGATCGTCGGTATCGTCGATTTGTATGACGGCATGGTCAGTCGGCGCGGTGCACGTCCGGCTATGATTCCCCACGACGCCGTTCGGCAACTCTTCTTGGCCGGAGAACGAGGCCAATTCGAAAAATCTCTCGTGGAGCTCATGATTCGGCAGCATCGGCAGTCTATCCGGTCGGAAGCCTCATCAGGCTCAATACCGGCGAACAGGCCGTCGTCGTCGGAGTCAACCCTCAGCAACGACTCAAACCTCTGGTCAAAATCACGACCGATCCACATGGAGGCTCTTACGCGACGCCGATCGAGGTGGATCTGGCTGTACCATCTCCCGATCACACCGTCCGAACCGTGCTGCATGTCCTCGACCCGGCCAAGAACGTGTCAACATCGGCATATACCTGGACCAATCCCTTTCACGAGCCGCCTGATGAAGCTCGTCTGAACGGAAACGTAACCGCACCGCCGCCGACTTGCAGACTGCTTCCTACAGCTTCCGCGGCCCTCAATCTTCTCGAAGGATTTCCGCTGGCCGCCGTCGTCCTCGACTCTGATTTCGCCGTATTGGCCGTGAACCGGGAAGGCCGGCGGCTGCTTGGACCACGGTTCTC
Organism: uncultured Nitrospiraceae bacterium; assembly: GCA_963849655.1. Taxonomy (GTDB): domain Bacteria; phylum Nitrospirota; class Nitrospiria; order Nitrospirales; family Nitrospiraceae; genus Nitrospira_D. The sequence continues at coordinate 14,464 of CAWKJK010000060.1, read as the reverse complement.
CTCCTCCACTCGTCGATCTTTTCCATCCCTGTGGTCGATGCTCACTCAGTCCGACACAACCACCATCACCGCGCAGCTGAACGGAGTGCTGAAAAATCGACGTCCGACTTCTGTGACACAACATCTTCTCTTGCGGGAGCCACCGACCCCGTTCCGGTGGAATGGACTTGCGCGCCCGGTACGTTCAATGGAAAGACCGTGCTGATTATCAGTATTCGAGACTTGTCTCATGAACTGGAATTGAAGCACGATCACGATCGATTGACCGCGATCGCGGAGGAAAGTCCCCTTCCCGATGATCGAACTGGACCGGCAGATGAGTCTGCTGTATGCCAATCCTGCGATGATCTCTCTGCTCACTCGATTCGGATACAGCTCCGAAGGATTTCCCAATGTCGCCCCGCGCAGCTTTCCTGACATCGTGCGGCGCTGTCTCGCCACGGGTCATGTGCTTCATAATGAGACAGTCGTACTCCCGGAAGCCAGCTTTTCATGGACCTTCTGTCCGGTTCTCACTCATGGCATCGTGCGAGGCTATGCCACCGACATGACGAGCGTCCACAAGACGCAACAGGCGCTCCAACTCTCCGCCGACCAACTTCGCCTGAGTAACCGTCGCTTGGACCAAGCTCTGGACGAGGCCAAGGAATCCGCACGCGTCAAGACGGCATTTCTCGCGACCGTCAGCCATGAACTCCGTACACCCATGAACGGGGTGATCGGTATGACGAGCCTGTTGATGGAAACCTCCTTGACGCCTGAACAACAGTCCTACGCCGAGACCATTCGGCAATGCGGCGAAGCGCTGCTGCAGCTCATCAACGACGTGCTCGAATGCAGCAAGATCGAGGCGGGCAAGCTGGAACTGGAGTGTCTCGACTTCAATCTCAGGACCACAGTGGAACAAGTGTTGGCACAATTCGCCGAACGGGCAGAGACGAAAGGGCTGGAACTGACCGGACTTGTCCATGCGTCAGTTCCGACGGGACTCAAAGGCGACCCAGGCCGCCTGCGTCAGATCCTCACCAATCTGGTCGGCAATGCGGTGAAGTTTACCGACAAGGGCGAGGTGATCCTGCAGGCCTATCTCGAAGAAGACCTACCCAACACCGCCGTCATCCGTTTCGAGGTGACGGACAGCGGCATCGGGATCAATTCGAATACCCAAGCCAAACTGTTCCGTCCGTTTGTGCAAGCCGACAGCTCCACGACGAGAAAATACGGTGGAACCGGTCTTGGCCTTTCAATTTCCAAGCAACTCGCGGAATTGATGGATGGACGGATCGGAGTGCGCAGCACCGAGGGACAGGGCAGCACCTTCTGGTGTACCGCGCGCTTCCAGAAACAGGCGGATTCTCTTCGCGCGATTCTTCCGACCGGAGATCTCACAGGAAAACGTGTCTTGATCGTCGATGATAACGAATCGAATCGCTTGATCCTCCACCATTTGGTATCAGGTTGGGGAATGGTTGACGATCTCGCAGAGAATGCCGAATCGGCTTTACATCGCATCGCGGAGGCGAAGCGATCGGGAAAGGCCGTACGATCTCGCGATCTTGGACGTCATCATGCCGGGAAAGGACGGGTTGCAACTCGCCCGAGAGTTGCGAAAGCCACCCGGCGGGATCCAGGCATTCGCCTCGTTGTGATGACCTCGATGCTGCAACGGGGCCATGCGGAACAAGCGCGTCAAGCCGGCGCGATGGGCTACCTCCCAAAACCCGTCCGTCACGATGAATTACGCGATTGCCTACGAACCGTGCTCGGCTTGCTCGAAGGCGAAGCGCCGAAGGACCCCCAGACACACCCCGTCGTGCCTCAACTCGTCACCAGGCATATGGTCGCGGAGCATGTGCAACATCTACGCATTTTGGTCGTGGAAGACAACATCGTCAACCAGAAGCTCGTCGTGCGGATGGTTGAAAAACTGGGCTACCAGCCGGACGTCGTCGAAAACGGCCAAGAGGCGCTGACTGCGCTCGCCAAGGGCAACTTATGCCGCCATCCTGATGGATTGTCAGATGCCCGTCATGGATGGATTTGAGACAACCCGATGCATTCGAGAACGTGAAGCGTCGGTGGCCATCGCGTGACTCGCCCGATGGAAGCACAACCGTTCAGACACGGCTCCACAATCGACTCCACATATACCGATTATTGCAGTCACCGCCAATGCGATGCAGGGCGATCGCGAGCGCTGCTTGGCAACCGGGATGGACGATTATCTCGCCAAACCGATTAAACTAGACGAACTACGGAACGCCCTGGCACGTTGGGTATCCACGCCGCCCGATGTAGTAGTCTCCGGGGAAGCAGCGACCAATTCCCACGACGGCCGACCCAACCCGAGGGATCTTTGATCCTGCAAAAATGTACCAGAACATCGGCGGCGACAGTGAGTTATTCGCTCAACTCGTCCGCCTGTTTCTCGATCGGCACCAGACCATGCTGGCTGACATCAGAACGGCGCTGGCCGATGCCGACTCGATCGCCGTTGAGCGGATGGCACACACCTTCAAAGGCACCGCCGGAAATCTTTGCGCCTCCGAAGTCGCACTCACCGCCGGTCGTACTCGAAGCAGTCGGCCGCCTCAACGCGCTCCACGACGCCCCTCCCGTCTATGCGCAGCTCGAACTCGAAGTCGCACGACTCGTCCGTGTACTTGAATCCTACCGGCAGGGATATCAGCCCATCACGCAGGCAGCCGCCTAATTACTACAATTCGCGGTCGCTGCTGAACGAGTGGATAGCGGCGGCTCCACTTCGGTCGATTTTCCTTCCCAATCCAGGTGAGCCCCTCCATACTCTCTACGCGGCTGCGTACTGGCGAACATCCACCTGCACACCAGTTCGGGCAGCCTCCTCAGCCGTGTGAAGGAGGCGAGCGGTGGTATCCTCATCCACATATTCTTCACCGCAATTCGTGCAGACTTTCGCTGGGACTCCCTTGATCACCAACGTGGTGCCCTCACGTTCCAGCGTCACGGTCGCCGTACCGGGTCGGGTCTCCCCGTGTTTGCAAATCAGGCAGATCATCGATGTCTCCTCCTTTTCCAGTCTCGTTCCCACTCATCTGGATCAGGTTCGTAAGTCGTAATCACAATCGTTTCTCCGGTATCCACGTTGTCGGCGGCCACGACATGGAGCGGACACGCTTGGCGCCATCCTAACACCAATCGGCTTGGATACGGCGTATCGTGTGGATACGCTTCTATGGTCTCACCGGTTTCTACGACGTGTCGCACATCGTCCTTGCTGATCCGCCGCTGAAACATCCGCTTGATGGCATGGACCCGAAAGACCAGTGGACCCGTGCTCATGATTTACCCGCATCCGAGAGGCCCACGACGCTCTTCAGAAATGCAGGGTATGACGATACGCTCATGTTGCAGAACGAATTGCGGTCGGCGACCCCGTGTGTAGCGTGGAAGAACTTCTCTGGCTGGATGCGTGGTCCCAGCTTCGACCGTGCGTCTTTGCCGATCCATGTGAGTTTGAGTTTCTGCTTTGCCATTAGCTCCGTCTATTCCGTCGCCCTGAGCGCCTGTCCGAGCGTCTGCAACCATGCGCGTACTTCATTGTCTGGATCAATCTGACCTAGGTGCTGAGGTGTCATTTTAAGGGTAAACTGACCACACAGAACGTCGTTTGGCATTTGAAACTTTCTTCCCAGCTTCTCTTGATTAGCTTGAACATCAGCCCAGGTCTGTGTTGTGTCGCTTACTTCGTGTATGGCTTTGGCTAAAAGTACGGGCACATCCTCAAACGCGTGACCGGTCCCAGAATACGCAGGGTATTCTGCCCTAATCACATCTGGATGGATGTAATTCTCAATTTGCCTTTTCTTAGTTATCCAGACCGTGCAGCTACTCTGCTGGCTCAGTTGTGTCGCGACTGCCTGATACTTGGGAGCGGCTGGCGGTTCCGTATCTCTGTCCATCAGGTAAAACTCTGGCCGATTGAAGCCCTTAAGCCTTGATACCCAGAGGTCTAGATTGCTTCCTCCCAATGGCACGAAAACCAAACTTCCATCTTCCTCCGCTTTCCCAAGATCAGGGACCGATTCACCTGCCTGACTCAGGATTCGCGACATTTCTTTGAGGAAAGTATGTTGTGCCTTCCTTCAACGCCAAGGAATATCTTTATGTTGTGATCAGGCAAAACTCCAAGGGACGTTGTAATCTCGGAAAGAGTCCTCTCATCATGCCCACTCTGGATATCAGGCCGGCCATTTCGGTGTGTCACAAAGCGAAGGGCATTCTGCGGAAAGCTGCGGGCCAAGACAGGAGTATGTGTAGTCAAGAACACCTGACACCCATCATTACTTGCTAGTTCCTGAATTGCATCCACGAGCATCTTCTGGTTGTGAGGGTGCTGACTAGTTTCAGGCTCCTCTATGGCATATATGACATTGCCGCCTTTGCCCTCCGCATCCTTTTCTGCCTTCGCACGGAAGAAGTTCAATAATACGAGTCTGCGAGTGCCACTCCCACGCTTATTGATTGGAATGTCATCGTCTCCGGTAAGGCTGACCGCGAATAGGCTATCCCAATTCTTGTTTGTGACTCTCGGCGTTAGTTCGCTTGCCAACTCAGGGTTCATTTCAGCGATCTTTTCAACCGTCTTGTTGGCAATGCTTTGCACTTCCTGTCTTACCCGTTGAGCTATGCCGTTGAGTATGTCCTCTTGCGATTTGATGGCTTCTTTGATGGCTGATTTCAACGGATCCTGCGCCTCAGAATCTTGATCTGTGCTTGGCCTGTCAGATTTAAACAGAGCGAACACCGGGAAATGCTTCTTTAGCTGTTCCCAAATCCTTTCAGCAGCCTCGGATTTTAATTCTCTTTCTACATTTTGACATTTCAGACCCTCTGCATGATTCCAGATGGCCCTTCGTAGGGAAGTATTAATGGTCTGATTCTCAGTTGCCAGATCAACGCCAAGGTCTCTCGCTCGCTGCTTCAATTTGGCATTGTTGAGACTTAGCAGGTCGTTGCACTTTTCAGCGGTTGGATGATACGCCATGGCATAGACGCTCGCAGCCCTGACCTTTCCTGTTCCGGTGCATGTAAATACCTTCTTCGCTTCAAACTTACCGCAATGATTCAGAAGATGCTCGCCAGCCAAATCGGTTGGGTATTGTTCATCTAATGACAATCTGGTTAGGAAGCTCATCAAACACACAGGTAATGCTTACCTTCTGATCGCTTGCATGAACAAAGAGGTCGTCTTGTTCAGGCACTAGGTCGTTCAAGAAAATATTCATGGCATCCATTAGGGATGACTTGCCTGAATCATTCTTGCCAATGAACACAATGAGATCGTCGAGATCCACGGAAGTTTCTTCCTTATGCCCGCGAAATTGGGACAGTCTCATCTGAACTAGGCGCACTTGGACTTCTCCTGTTGACTGTTCAAACCACTGTTCTCACGGTGGCGTAATCTCGTTATCCGGTGGATTCAAAGCACGAAGTTCGAGCCCTTCTATTTCTTGAATGGTTTTTCCTGCAATCCCCTGGAGATCCCCATACATCCCAGCAGTTGCTTGCATCACCCGATCAATCTGTTCTTCCCTCTTCGCCCATTGTTTGGTGATCGCCTTCTTCTCTTTATCAAGATCCTCCTGCATGGTAGAGAAGGCTTCGACGATGGCCTCGACTCGATGACGGAAACGTGGACCGGTCAAATATTGATAGATCATCTCGGTCTTGGTCTGTTGCCCCTCGGACGCTTGTCGGGCTGAAGCGACTTGGATCAGCGTGTGGCGGAGCGTGACGGCCAGTGGGAGTATCGTCTTGGGATGAGTCACCCAGACTCCCTCGACAACACCAAAGGTTTCTACGTCTTTGGGAAGGGATTGGCTGACGATGACGGGGATCTCCGCTTTGGCGGCCCGTTGGTCTTCGCGCAACTTCGCGAGCCAGCCATCACTCCATTTTTTGGTGCGTTTCGATTCCCAGATAATTGTCCCACAGGGCTGACCGTTCGGCCCCACGACACGCTGAAGCGCATCTCCACCATGTTCCCCTTTGGGAACAGGCTCGATTGTGTCCCGTGGAAATTTCGTCCGGAGCAGCGCTTCCAACTCCAATTCCTGAACCTCTCCCTGGAGCTGCTGCGATCCCTGCTCAGCCTTGCGCTTCAACTCCTCAATTTGCTTCTGCATCGACACGATGGTCTGCTCCGCCTCCATAACCTTGAGCTTCATACCTTCTTCCGCGTCTTTCTTGGCCTGCTCCCTTGTCACAGCGAGCCCTTCCTGAACTCGCTTTTCAACCGTCAATTCCAGTTCACGTTTAGCATCGTCCAGTTCTCGTTGTTTGCGAAGCAGATCGGCTTGGGCCTTCTGCGCTTCAGCAAGCTTAGCTTCGCGCTCCTTCATCAGCTCGGTGAGAGACTCAAGCTCCTTAGCCTTCTCTTCTAGGTCTCTTTGTACGGCCAACTTCGCTTTCTTCGCTTCCTCCGCTGTAATTCTGTTACGTTCGGAGCGAACTTTTTCCGCTACCTGCTCGCCGAGCTGTTCTTTTTCTTTCGTAATAGCCTCTTCACGTACGCGAATCTCCGTCTCCCGTTTCGCCGTATCCGCGTCCTTTTGAGCGAGACGCTTTTCGTAATCGCGGCGTGTGGATTCGATCAAGGGAGCAGCAAGCGACTCGGTCAGCTTGATCTCTGCCTTGCAGCTTGGACAAATGATAGTTGGCTCACTCATTCCGATTTTGTCCTATCGTATCTACAAACCGGCCCAGCAATAGCGGCAGCGATGCGAATCTTGCGCGAAGTACCCGTCGTGAAAGAGAGTGCGCATGCCCAACGTTTTTCCAAAACCAATTAATCGGTCTAAACCTAGCGAAAGTGCTTACCGCTTTTCATCGGAGAAAGCAATCATTCCGACGTCAAGACAGCTAAATCAGGTAAGAATTCGGTGTCAGGAAGGGTCTGTGAACCAAAGGATGTATCAGAACGCTCAGGGCACGTGTTGGCTAGACCGGACATTCTACAGGGTGGGAGGCCTGCGCCATCTCGGATGATGAAGGTCCGGAGACGGGAAACAACGGATGTCGGGTCGGATAATCTTCCGAGAGCACCAACTGCTTTCCGAGTTTGGTCTTGTGGCTGACGACCAGCGGCCCTCGTAAATTGGCGGTAATCCGACCAGGATCATCCGAGGGAATGGTCAAGATCACAACCAGCGCCAGATCTTCTCTCTCCTTCGCTCCGATTTCAGCCAAGGCGTCGGTGGGAACGTCGATATGATAGCCTGGCTGAAACAGAGCAGGATCCATGATCACAAATGCGAGCGCCGGTTCTTCAACCGATTGAAGCCACTTGAAAGGCGCTTCGGTGTCATGATCCAGAATGACATATCGCTGTTGCTCCGGGAAACCGAGCAGTCCTGAAGGAAACGTCAAGATGCTTTCGTCGCGGACTTCGAATGATCCAAAACGAGTCGCTGTGCACTTCACCATTGTGTCCTCACGAAGCAATCCTGGTTTTTGCAGAGATCAAGCGACGCAATGCATCGATGGGTACCACGCGAGTGTTTGCGGCCAACCGATTCTCCTCTTGAATCCTCACGTAGACTTCTTCCCGATGGACCGCAACCGCCTGCGGCGCTTCGATTCCCAGGCGGACTTGACCGCTTTTCACCCCAAGCACAACTACACGGATGTCCGGACCGATCGTGACACTTTCTCCACATCGACGGCTGAGCACCAGCATACCGGCCTTCCTTGGCAAGGGGTACGAGTCTCACCCTTCTTCGGCCTACTTGGACGAAAACTTTAAGTCGTAAGGGGGGGGCGGCATCATCGGTCGGAACAACTCGAAGAGCGCTATGCGCAGCCTTTTCTCATAAATAATTCAACAGCGAGTTCTCAAACACTTTGCTCAATGTCCTGCTTGCCGCTTCGATCGCATATTGCTGGAGAGTCAGGTCGGAGATGGCTTTGGCCAGATCGACGTCCTCGGTTTCTGAAAGTGTCTGTGTAAAGAAACCTTTCGCCTCTTCAAGCTGCGCCGCACTCGTAGTCAGACGATTCGATGTCGCGCCTACTTCTCCCTGAATCGCTGCAATCTGCGACACCCCCTGGTTCAACCCTCCCAAAGCATCGCTGATGCCCAGTCGATAATTTCCACGCAGCGCGCCGATCAGTTGTTTGACCTCTGCAAAGATATCGGTACCGCCTGCAATAAAGGCCCGATCACCGGCAACGTTGGTCGGCACAGTCTGGCCTGTCCCAACTTCGATGGCATGAACACCCGCGTCCCCTTGGTACTGTAGACCCGAGACGACGGAAAACAAATCGCCGGTCGCCGGCGCGCCGGTCGCATTTGTCAATGCCATTCGAATACCGTCGAAACTGATCTCGCTCCCAGACACATAGGTCTGGTTGGCGAGGACATTTCTGGGCGACAGACTGACGGAAAAGGTATCTCCGGTTTGCGGCCCTCCCTGTTGGCCATTGCTCAATACAACACGCAAGCCGGCGAATGAAATCGCCTCACCCGACACATAGGTGTTGCCGGACGACAGAGTCGTGCTGGTCGTCTGGTCCACCACCGAATACTGTGTCGGAGACGTGAACTGGATTTGATAGTTGTGCAACGTGAGCTGTGCCGCGTTCACGACTCCAGCGTCCAGTACGGCAGCGCCACCGGCGTTGGACGTCCCCGCGACGTTGTCACCGGAGCCGTCACGTTCAACACATCGTAGGTGGTAGACGACGTAAAGCGGATAACATAGTCGTCCAAGGTGGCGGCATTGTCGTCGACGACTCGCCCCTGTCCAGCGACAGTTCCTCCAGTGTTGCCGACAGCCGAAGCAACGGTCGCGGTAAGCGCAAACGGCGTGCCGCCGGTCGTCTCACTGCCGCCCACGAATCCGAACGCAGTACGGGCCAGACCTCCGGTTACACGCACCATGGACTGCGAACCGCTCAAGTCGGAGGCGATGAGTAAACGATCTCCTTCAAATGTGACCGTTACACTCTTTCCGGCATTGATCAGTGTTGTATCGGCGTTGATGCGGCTTTGCACACGCGCCGCCAGTTGAGCGCCGGTCAAAGACTCCGTCCCGGCGGTCAGATCAATCGTGCCCGATGTGGTCCCATCGACGGCCACGATCAGGGTATCATTGCTGCCGTTTGTCAGAGTCATGGGCGTCGTGATCGCAAGTCCGGTGGCTCGCCCATGCGTGCTGGTGCCGGTGAAGATCGGCTGATTGTTCAGCTCCGTATTAGCCGTTTGTTGGAGCTGTGCAAACAATTGTCGTACTTCCTTCGCTCCGATCACTCGTTCCGCTGCGCCGTTCGTATCGCTACGAAACTGTACGGCGAGCTGCTGCACACGGGACAGCGAGGTCATCGCTTGACTTAACGCGTTATCTGAGAGGTCCAGTCTCGTCTGCCCAAACGAAATATTACGTTCCCATTGCTCAATTGCGGCAAGCGAGGCCTTGTCTAATGCGATGTGATTGAACGCACTGGGATCGTCGGACGGCTGGCGCACCAACTTACCGGTCGATACTTGCTGCTGGAATTCCAGAGCTCTGGCGCGCGCCCTGGTCAGGTTATTTGCGAGCACGCCGAAAGTTTGTAGCTCAGTCACCCGCATGAGAGCCTCGATACTAAGGTTTGATCGACAACAGCGTTTGGAACATTTCGTCGGTGAGCTTTACCAGACGAGACGCAGCTTCGAACCCCCGTTGGAACTTCATAAGATTCACCAGCTCCTCATCGATGGAGACACCGGACACCTGTGCGCGCAACGTCTCGATCTGGTCCTTCAACGTCTCCTTCGCTTCCTTTTCGCGGTCGGCTGTCTGAGCAGCAACGCCCAGTTCCGCCGCAACGGCTCGATACGCGTCGTTCAAGGTGCCGTTATCCAGACTCGCGAATCGTCGCTGTTGAAGCGCGACCAGCGAAAGGAGATTGGTATTGTTCCCAGGAATACCGGTTCGTGTGGAAGAGGCCGCGACGGAGGACGGATTCGTGAGTGCGACCGCCATATCGCGAGCAGCGTGACTGTACGAATTGACCTCGAATACATCTCCGGCCGCCGCTGCTCCGGTCAACGTCACACTGAGGCCGTCGAATGTCAGAGTCGCCGGGCTTGTATACGTGCCGGAAGCCGGGGTACTGGTGCCGGCAATCAATCCGAGCGACGTTCGGGCCGTGCCGCCGGTCACGTTGACGGCCGACGAGGCTGTCGTATCATTCGAGGTAATGACCAGACGGTTAGTCGTGGTGTCATAGGTCACCGCCGCGGTTTTCCCGGCCGCCTGTAGTGCGGCGTCTGCGTTGATCTTATTCTGCACTTCTTGCGCGAGAGCCGTACCGGAGGTATAGGACAAGCCTGGACTTGCGGCGCCTGCCAGAGTGATCGTGCCGGACGTCACGCCATCGATGGTGACCGTGAGTGTATCGTTCGTCCCTGTCACGATGGACAGCGGATTGTCCGCTGAAGGCGTCGTGATCGCCGTGCCGGCATAGTTACCTCTGACGGTAGCGCCGGTCGTCGCATCCACGATGGAATAGGCGGACCCAGACGAGAAGCGGATTTCGTAGTCATGAAACGTGAGCAGACTGTTCGCAGTAATCGCACTGCTAGTGATCGCAGCGGCTCCTTGATTGGCGGTCGCGGCGCGCGTGGATACCGCCGGAGGACCAAAAAAATCGAGCCCTGTCGATCCATCGAGTCCATACCCTTGTCGATGAATGCCATTCACGGCGTTAGCCAACGTCGCTGACAGCCGGTCGAATGAGGCTTCCAAATCTCGGACTGTGGTGTCACGGACATCCAAGAGGCTGCGCAATCGGCCGTTCGAGATCAGTGCATCGATGCTTAAGGGACGCGTGCCACCGGTCGAATACCCGATCGAAAAAAGCCCGTCGTTGTCCGGATTCTCAATGGCGTTCAACTGCCGGACGGTGGATCCCTCCACCACGACCTGGCCTCGTGCCGCAAAGACCGTCAGAGCGCCGGTGCCGGACTCCACGGTTGTGATGTCGATGCGCGTCGCCAAGTCATTCAGCGCAAGCTCACGTTGATCCCGCAGATCATTGGCGTTCTGGCCCGTCGCCTCGGCCGTCACAATCTGGGTATTCAGCTCGGCGATTTGTTTCGACAGGCTGTTGATTTCCGTCACTGTCTGCTGCACCTGAAAGTTCAGCGATTGTCGCGCCGTTGTGAGATCCGAGGAAACCTGATTCACACTTGACGCCAACTGTCTGGCATTTGCCAATAGGACGGAACGGGCCGCCGGCTCGCCCGGATTGGTGGACACATCTTGTAGACCACTGAAAAAATCGTTCATGCGTGCGGCGATGCCTTGATCGTTGCTGTCTCCGAATAGGTTTTGAAGTCGGGACAACTCTTCTTGCGACACCGACAGCCGTCCGAGACTCTGCTGCACAGTCGTAAGCTGCCGATTGATGAATTGGTCCGTATACCGTCTGATGGACGTGGCCTGCACACCAGCCCCTACCATGCCGGGCTGTCCGTTCAGCGGTGGACGTTCTGTGAGCACGGCTTCCTGCCTGGAATATCCTGGCGTATTCACATTGGCAACATTATGTCCTGTGACGGCAAGGGCTTGTTGCGAAGTCGTGAGCGCGCTTCTCGCGATATCAAAGAGAGACGTGAGACCGATCATAATTAGCCCTGCTGATGAATGAGCATATTGACCGGGCCTGTGACGAACGATTGTCCATCGGCTGTATACAGGTCCCTTCCTGGATCGACGGGTGCGCCGGTCGACAACGCTTGATCAACCACGCCGCGAATACCTTCGATGAGCACGATGTTCTGCTTGATCTCATCGCGGACGGTCTTGGCCACCGCTATATAGCTTCTGTAGGCGGTCCGTAAGTCCTCTGACGCAGGATCTTGGACATTCTCAATAAGTTTCTGAATCGATGTCGCTTCCGGCGGAAGGCCATAGTGCGCCGCCAGTTCTTGAACAAGGTGCTGTCGTTCATCGGCAAGAGACTGAAACAATTCTAGGATCGACAGCCGACGGCAGTTGATGGAATGAAACTCGGTGATCGCGAGCGTCCGAATGGCGGCCCGTTCTATGTGGACCGTCTCAAGCAACTGATGGCAGGTTGCCTCCTCTTGGCGCAACAAGCGGCAGAGCTGGATGATCCCCGGCAAGAACGTGGACATGGGCATACGGACTCCTTGTGATCATAGGCGTGCGCTGCATTCCGCCATCCATCGCCTCCCCCTCTTTCCCTCGGAGTAATGGAAGGGACGATGGCGAGTGAGTGTTCAGGCGCCTGGAAAGACGGATGCTACAGTATGGTGTCGGTCAGAACCTGCTTCATGAGGGCATCTCCAACCGCGCGGCCACTGACATCGTACGTGCCGCTATCAAGAGCGCGCCTGATGCGCTCCACATGTTCAGTCCGCTCGGGATCAGGCTGATTGGCCAAATCCCGAATCCGTTGAAGCTCCTTCGCTTGGGCGGAAATCTGGACCTCATCCTTACCGACCTGAGGACGGGCAGCCGCTTGTCGTCCCCCTGAACTCTCGGTTTCCTGAACTCCAAGCAACAGCTTTGCAAGATGATCTACCTTCCCATGACCTGAAATCTGCATGTTGCCGCTCCTTCTCCGGCTTTTTTCTCCCAGCTACCATTCTGAGAGGGGTATAGACTTTGCCCCGGTCGAACCTCTTATCGGTTTTTACCCTGAAGAACTTGAGTGTTCCAGGGGAGATGACGCAAAATATTGTTGCGCATACTCCTTGACCATCTTAGCGATGCCTATTCCTCCGGATTCGGCCGCCCGCTTCCCGATCTCTTCATCATAAAATGAGTAAAAATACGCCCCTTGCTTATTGGTAAGCGCGCCGTCAGGAACCGTCTCCCTCATCACCTTCAGGAGATACGAGATAAAATAGGCCTCGAACTGCTGCCCGGCCTGAACCATTTGCTGACGTGTCTCGGTAGCGTTCTGTGATTGTGAGGGATTCACATGAGGGTCAGGATGACCAGAACGTGAGGCCAAACCAGGGTCCCCATATAATGGTGTAGATAATGCGAAGTAGCTCACATCTCTATCTATATTAACCATACAAATCAATGATCTATTTAAATTACTTCAAGACTAGCCTGAAGTGCTCCTGCGGACTTGAGCGCTGAGAGTATCGCGACAAGATCACGCGGCGTCACTCCCACTGCATTGAGAGCCCGCACTACTTCCCCCAATGTCACCGTTTCATCCACCACCATGAGCCGCGATTCCTGCTCCTTTACCTCCGTCTGTACATCCGGTGTGACGGTAGTCTGTCCCGGCGGAAGAGCCGATGAGCGGCGCCGGCGGCTGCGACACGTTCAACGTGTTTTTTACCGAGATCGTGAGGTTGCCGTGAGAGACCGCGCATGTTGAAATCCGTACATGTTCTCCCAACACCACTGTTCCGGTCCGCTCATTGACGACGACTTTGGCTACAGAATCGACGGTCACATCGAGCCCCTCGATTGATGCGATATATTCGACGACGCGGCCCTGGAACGCTTGAGGAATCGTCGCCTTGACGGATCCGGCATTCACGGCTACCGCACTGCCTTTCCCGAAGACGCTCTCGATGGCTTCAGCCGTCCTGATGGCGGTCGTGAAATCAGGTTGCCGTAGAAGTACGGAAACCGTTTCCCACGAGTCGATGTTGACCGACACCTCTTTCTCGATGATGGCTCCGCCGGGAACCACCCCGGCCGCCTGATGATTCTTGACCACCGTGGCCCCTCCTGGACCGCCTGTCCCGCCGAGAAAACCGCCGATTGAAACCGGTCCCTGTGCGACTGCAAACACTTGCTGATTCGCTGCTTTCAAAGGCGTGAGCAAAAGCGTCCCGCCTTGCAAGCTTTTGGCGTTCGCCATCGACGACACCACTGCATCCAGCGTCATCCCCGGTTTCGAGAATGGAGGAAGCTTGGCAGTGACCATCACCGAGGCGATATTCCTGGTCAGTAACTGGATGGGATTGATCACCAGATTCACACCCATTTTGTTCAACATGGACATCATCGCCTGAATCGTGAACTGTCCACCGATCACTCGGTCGCCGGTGCTGTCCAAACCGACCACCAACCCATACCCGATCAGCTGGTTTTCGCGCACCCCTTCAATCACGCCGATATCCTTGATCCTCACCGCATCGGCACTTGGGGGAGCCAAGAGACAACCCGCCAATATCAGCGCGCTGAGGATCGTGACAAGCCGTGTGATCGTGTCTGCGCGGTACCTATCCTCGCTACGAACGTTTGGAAACGGACACCTGCGCCCGACGGCCGAGTAGAAAGCGCGCCAGCCATCCCTGCTCAGAAACCATTTCTTTCACCGAGTCACGATCCACATCATCCAGCACATGGAATCGCGTCCGGCTTCCGAAAGAGGGAGGGATCAAAATCAGCCCGTCGTACCACTCCACTCTGCACCATCATCTGCAGAGTGCGGAGAT
>CAWKJK010000059.1:0-17269 GCA_963849655.1 uncultured Nitrospiraceae bacterium | reverse complement strand
AGGTACATCCGATTCGATGAGACTGGCAAAATCGGTATCGTGCGGGATCGGCTCCGGATCATTGAGATCATTGAAGCGGACATGTCTCGTTCGTCGTCCCGGCACCACGAGCTCGTACGGTCCGGCCGGTTCACGATCGGTATAAAAGACGGTAATACGCACCAGGGCGTCTCGATCGGATGTATTCAACAGACACACTGTTTCATGGCTGGTCATCTGTGGCGAAGGGCCATGGCTGCCCACGGGAATATAGCCCTCTGCAATGGCCCATCGCCTGCGTCCGATACTTTCCATATTGACAACCTCCTGTCTAAAAACGCTGCAAGCGGGGTGCCTAGTCAATAGTAGTGGGCGTTTGCCGGCACCCGCCTAGGCAGGAAACCACGGTTGCTCGTCCTTCGCAGTCTGCTACGGAGATGGATCAAGCCGGAAGGCGCCACTGACTGATTCGGGATTTTCTTGGAAGACTTGTCTCAGAGGAAGACTTGTCTCAGAAATAGACATCTTGTCCGAAGCATGTCCTGGTTCTCTTTTCTTCTTCTGGCTTCGTACATGCTGTTCTTCTCAGGTGCTCGGCGAAGCATCTGAAGCATCCAATGGTAGATGGAAGAGCGTAGCTTTCGGTGGAAGGAAAGGAAGAAAAATGGATGACCACAAGCGGCCTATGTTTTGCAGGTGTGTTTTTTATGCCGAGTCGTTTACATCGAGAGCTATCGCTTAAAAATCAGATACTGGGGTGGGGGATCGTCATAGCGACGATTGTCGTGTTTGTCTGGGTAGGGGTAGGGCCTCTGGCTCACGCCGAGGAGCAGTCGGTGGGGATATCGGATTCCAGGGATATGATCGGCAAACTCGTGAAAAATCTTGACGGGAAGAACCTCGGGACGATTCAGGATCTGGTGATTAATTGGCGGAGCGGAGGTTGACCTCGAATATGCCGTGCTGTCCTTCGGCGGGTTTGGGGATTGGGGGATGAATGCTTTGCGGTCCCATGGGAAGCGCTCATGCCGAGCGATGACAAGGAACACTTCGTATTGAAGAAGGAAGAACAGCTCAAAGACGCCTCCGGGTTCGTGGTGTATCGCTTTTACGATCGCTCGTCGGTTGCTGCCTACCGAAGCAGTCGATCAGCTGCCGCTTCATCCGCTCACGTAATGAAAATGAAAGGTCGTATCGGATCTGATGTGAATGTCTCGGTCGCGCGGTCGTTCGATATGCAGTATGCCATGGAAGCGGAGTTTCACCGACGATGAATGTCATGACGATATGTCGGAAGCGAGTCAAGAATGGCCGTTGTGATCGTACGGACATAGTAGACGGAGGGGGCACACGTCTTTAAAGGAGGCGCCTATATGGGGAGAATACGAATTGTGCTGTTCACATTCGGCATTGCAACGGCGACCTCGTTCTTCGTGTCGCTGGGAGAATTCGTCTCTGCAGACCAAGCAGACCAATTGGTGGGAGTGACAAAGGCGACGAACCTGATCGGTAAGCAAGTGACGCAATTTGGAGGGGAAAAATCTCGGCGAGATTAAGGATTTGGTCATCAATTGGCGAAGCGGTGGCTACATTGAATATGCCGTCCTTTCCTTCGGCGGGTTTCTCGGTCTGGGTGACAAGTACTTTGCCGTGCCGTGGGAGCTTATGGTGCTGAGCCGCGACAAGGAGCAATTCATCCTGAATGTGAAGGAAGAGCGACTAAAAAGTGCACCTGGGTTCGACAAAGACAAGTGGCCTGATATGTCAGGTTCGGATTGGGCCCTGGCGATCTCTCAATTCTACGATTTGGAGCCAAAATCCACCAGCTCCATGTCGCCCGAAGTATCCCAGAAGACGAGAGGAGAGATCGCCGTGGATTTCAAGAACACGGTTCGTGAAGCGTTGAACCATGCCATGGAAGCGGAGTCGGCTGGAAAGCAGGGCGAAGCTGAGGCCTTGGTGACCCATGGCAAGAAGGCGCTCGATTCGGCCAAGCGCGCCCAACGGAGCGGCCATAACGAACGGCTCAATGAAGGGGTCTATGCATTGGGCGAAGCTATCGAACATGGGCAGAAACAACAGACCGCGGATGCCACCGAATACATGATGCATGCCATTATGAAGCTGTCACAGTCCACGGGACTTCAAATTCCTGAAGGTGTTGCGACCGGTCGATCCGCCGTTAATTGAACGTCCGAGGTTTCATTTACAGACTGGAGGTCGTCATGAAGAAGAGCAACCAATTGTGCCGCACGATGCTCATTGTCGCGATAGTGTTGACACCGGTTTGGGGGTTCGCCGAGGGGAGTCGTAGCCAACGATCGGGTGACGCGATGTCCGACCCGGACATGAATCAACCGCAATCGTCCTTCGAGAACCAGGCGACCGATATGACCGATGGCCGAGAGGGGATTGTCGGGAAATATGATGTCGTGCCGGTTCTTCGCGGCAAGTTGGTCGACGAAAAGGGAGGAGCGTTGGATCAAATCGTTAAAAATAAGAAAGGTGAAACGTTGGGCACCATCGAGAAGTTAATGAAAGATAGCAAGACGAGAAAGATTCAGTACGCAGTCATTGAGTTGGAAGAGACAAAAGATCAGGTGCCTGTCCAATGGAGCCAGTTCAAACAGAAAGAGGGCCATCTGACGTTGAATGCCTCCAAGAAAGATTTGTATCCGATCGCGAGTTCCGTCTATTCCAAGGATATGTCACCGGAAGTTTCCCAATACATGGATGAGGTCAACAAGGCCCGCAAGCAACCGAAGTCGAAGACCGAAGGTCCAGGTGCCCCCGGTCTTCCATTTGACTCGGTGGGTGGGTTTGGGTCGTCAGGCCCCCCGCCCGGTCAGGCTCCAGGTTATGAAGGCGAACATCCGAGCAGCAAACGGTAAAGTAGCTGCTATATGAGGAGAGGTGTTCTATGAAAGCCAATGCTGGGTTTTGGGTCGGATGTGTGCTCATCTCGATTGTCCTTAGCGGATGTAACCGGTATCAGGTCATCCCGGATCATCTGGCGAAACAAGTCAACGAACAGTTGTCGTATGAGCAGGTCAAAGATTCACCGGAAACCTATCGAGGGCAGATCGTCGTGTGGGGCGGAGAAGTGCTCAGTGCCGTTCGCCAAGCCGATCGGACGAAAATCGAAGTGCTGCAAATGCCGTTGAACAAGGATTATGTTCCTGGGTTCGACAAAGCATTGTCGCACGGACGATTTTTCGTGTGGGACAGTCGGCAGGAGATCATCGATCCGGCTATTTTTGAAAAGGGATCGAAAGTCACCGTTATCGGCGAGATTGAAGGGAAATCCTCAACATCGTCCGACCTCGTGTCATCTGAGTCGCCTATCTTGGTCATTCGTGACATGACACTGTGGAATAATAGTGGTAAAACATCATTCTATTCATACCATCCTTATTACGGGTATTCTGGGTACTATGGCTATCGGCCCTATACCTTCTGGGAAGGGACTCGTGTGTCGGGAAGTTAAGCTCACTGAGACTCAATGGGGACGCCGCATTCTCGATCCATCGGCATGATCAGCTCTGCGGGCGCGTCGCCGACATTGCGGAAAAGAATTCTCGTCATGATAGCTCTATCAAGACGAAGGGGACTTGTCATATGGCGCACCTTCTATGAGATACGTTGCCGTAGCGACGGATTATGACAACACGCTGGCCGTCGATGGCCGGGTGGAACGCCAGACGATCGACGCTCTTGAGCGCCTCATTCAATCCGGACGGAAGCTCATTTTGGTCACAGGGCGTCTGTTGCCGGATATCTTGGACATCTTTCCAGAAATCGGTCTGTGTGAACGAGTCGTCGTAGACAATGGCGCTGTGCTCTACCGCCCCGCGACACGCGAGCACGCGCGGTTGGCTCCACCGATTCCCGCGGCATTCGTCGATGAGCTGCACCGCCGACAGGTCCCGAACCTTTCATTCGGAGACTCCATCGTGGGCACGGTTCGGCCGCATGAGCTGACGCTGCTCGAGATCATTCGCGATCTTGGCCTCGAACTACAAGTCATTTTCAACCGGGATGCCGTCATGGTTGTCCCGTCCGGGGTGAACAAGGCCAGTGGTCTTGTGGCCGCATTGCAAGAGATGGGCTTATCGCCTCGCAACGTCGTGGCGATCGGGGATGCGGAAAATGATCATGCTTTGCTCAACCGGTGTGAATATGCCGTAGCGGTAGCGAATGCCGTGCCGATGCTCAAAGAAACCGCCGATTGGGTCACCACTGGTGCGGCTGGGCCGGGAGTCGTCCAAGTGATCGATGAACTCGTGGCGCATGATCTCTCTGTGTCTCCGTTCAGCGCGAGCCGTCGCAATATTCTGATCGGTAGGCGCGAAACCGGTGAGACGATGTCGATTCCCGCCACAGGCCTCAACTTATTGCTGGCGGGTTCGTCGGGAAGCGGCAAATCGACGTTGGCGACCGGGATTCTTGAGCGGGTGACAGAACAAGGATATCAGTTTTGTGTGATCGATCCTGAAGGAGATTACGAGGGGTTTGCGGGAGCGGTCATGTTTGGGACTCCGCAACGGGGGCCGGGCATGACTGAGATTCTCACCGCTCTGGAAAGCCCGGACACGAATTTGGTCGTCAATCTCGTGGGCGTGCCGTTACAAGATCGTCCGGCCTTTTTTCTAGCCCTCTTGCCGGCCCTTCAGGAGCGTCGAGCCAAATCCGGTCGACCGCATTGTATTCTCGTCGACGAGACGCATCATTTACTGCCTCGTGACTGGCAACCGGTGCAAGCTGTGCTGGCGAAAGATTTGACCGGTATGATGTATGTCACCGTGCATCCCGATCATGTCGCGAAATCGGTGCTTCACACGGTGGATGTCATGGTGGCCTTAGGAGATGATCCGGCGGGTACGATTGCGGGATATTGTGGATCGCTCGGCCTGCCTGTACCTCAACTACAGCCTCGGACGCTGGATCACGGCGAAGCCGTCTTTTGGGATCGGCGGTCCACCGAGTTACCCTGCACCTTGCGCATCGCCCCTTGTGAAGCAGACCGGAAGCGTCACCGCCGGAAATACGCCGAAGGCGAATTGCCGGAAGGCCGAAGCTTTTTTTTCCGTGGTCCTGACAATCTGTTGAACTTACGAGCGCACAACCTCATTCTCTTCATGCAACTCGCGGAGGGTGTCGATGAAAAGACGTGGTTGCATCACCTTCGGCGGGGGGATTACAGCACATGGATGTCGGCGGGTATTAAAGATTCCCATTTGGCCGATGCCGTTCGGCGGATTGAACAACAGCCCTCCGTCAACGCCGAGCGCAGCCGACAGATGATACGCTCCGCCATTGAAGAACGGTACACGGTTTCCGCGACTGGTATGTGATGCGCAAGACATTTTGCGGTCCGGCTCATAGACGTTTGACACGTGAGATCATCATCTCATCAAATCACGGATGTTTCGGAATGACGGAGATTCCCCCGCCCACCTCCAAGACGGCATATTTGATTTGATCCATACGTTCGAGCCCCGGGCCTTGCCTGGCGGCCGCCAGCACATCCTCCTCGTCAACTCGCGCACGGTCCATCAACGGCTTCAGTGGAATGCCGTTTTCAACGATAATCATCGGTAGGCCATCCAACCACCGTTCCGCCGTCGCTGAGCGATGTTTCCAATAAGAGAGCAGAATGTCGGCTCCGATGAGAGTCACAATGGCCAACACACCGGCCGTGATGGAGTAATCGTTGCCCAGCATGGCGTTCTGGCAGGCTTCGCTGATGATCAGCAGCAAGACGAAATCAAAGCTCGTCATCTGCATGAGAGTGCGGCGACCGGCCAGCCGAAAGACGAACAATAACACGAGATATATGATCAGCGCCCGCAGAACCGTTTCCATACGAACCTCCCTTGCTGAAGTCTTACTCAACGCTGCAACTATGGAAACATGAACTGGTGAAATGTGACCAAGCTTTGATCATTCACGCGGATGCGAGCCTCCAGCGCACCGAAGTATTTCGGTCGCAGACGGAAGACGATGACCGCCGGTCTGGACTGTGCGTCGGCTTCAAATGTATAAAGGAATCCGTCGATACCGATGCTTGATATGAGAGGTTCGGGAGTGATGTGTTCGACCGCATGGCTGGTCCAGTACGTCCGATCGATCTCGACGGTTACTCGGTTGGTCGTTGTCGTTTCAGGGGTCAGCACGAGCTGCAAGACTAATTCGCCTTCATAGCGCCCGAAGCGGTCGTACAACAGCCGAAAGGTGTGCGGATCGTCCGTAACTTCCATGCGAGCCAAGGGTCCGCTTCCGAACACACCGGACAACGCCGCCAGGACGATGAGCGCCATGCCGCCCCAACCGATGCGCTGTAAGGTCCAGGTTGTTCGTTGTAGGTCGAGATCTTGGTTGATTTCAAGATCGCCGATTCGTACAGGAGAAGACGCCATAGCGGTTTATGACCTGAACAAGGAAGCGGCAGGGGCCTGCGGCCTCGCATCTTGCCGCATCTCCTTCGCCTCGTCACGAACGGCAATGCCGGACAGCGCTCCTAGGAACGTGATGGGTCCAATTCCTGTGGATTGGAGATCGCAGGAGACGGCTCGCTGTGGACCGGCGTAGACAAGATGTCCGGAGGCAGATGCTTTGTCTGCTGCCCATTAGCAAGACCGTATTGCCGTAGTTTCCGCAACAATGTTTTTCGGTGAATCCCCAAAATCGCGGCGAGACCGACCCAGATCGTGGTGATGGTGCTTCAAGACCCGTACGATATGTTCTCGTTCTAATTCCTCCAAGGTGACCCATCCTTGCGCCTGAGCCGCCGTCTGCACCGTGGCCGTATGCACGGCATGTGGAAGTTCTTCGGGACAAATAATGGGATGCGGCGTAAGGGCTATCGCTCGTTCAATGGCGTGTTCGAGTTCCCGCACGTTTCCCGGCCACCAGTAGCGGGTCAGAACGGCGATGGCTTCGGTGGACATCCCCGTGACCGGCTTCAGTTTGGATGAACCATACATCTGCACAAAATGCTGTGCCAAGAGCGGCACGTCTTCCATGCGGTCCCGCAACGGCGGGATATGTATCGTCACTACATTCAACCGATAATACAGGTCTTCGCGAAACGTCCCGGCCTGCACGAGTGAACTGAGGTCTTTTTTCGATGCGGCAATAATGCGTACGTCGACGGTCGTGGTCATGGTACTGCCGACGCGTCGAAATTCTTTCTCTTGAATGACACGAAGCAATTTCCCTTGCAGCGCCGGCGACAGATCGGCCACTTCGTCAAGGAAACATGTGCCGAGATGGGCTTTCTCCAATAGACCCTTCTTGGTGCCCACGGCACCGGTGAAAGCGCCACGTTCATGCCCGAACAATTCGGATTCGAGCAGAGTTTCGGTCAACGCTCCACCATCGACTGTCACAAAGGGGCCGGCACTCCGCACGCTGTTGGCATGAATAGCCCGGGCGATGAGTTCTTTACCGGTTCCGCTTTCACCTTCCAACAAAACCGTGCTGTCTGTCTGAGCAACCCGAGCGATGGATTTGTAAACGGAAACGGCGGCCGGACTGCTGCCGACGAGATTGTCGAACCGGTAACGATCGCGAAGCTGTTCTTTGAGCTGCTGGTTTTGCCTGGATAGTTGAGTATGTTCGAGCGCTCGATGAATCACCAACCGCACATCGTCCATGATGAACGGTTTACTGAGATAATCGAATGCCCCTCCTCGGATGCCGTCCACCGCCGTCTTCAGGCTACCATAGGCCGTCATGAGAATGACGGGCATATCGTGTCCGCGAGCACGTAACTCCTCAAGTAGAGCGAGGCCGTCGAGTCCGGGCATGTTGATATCGGATATCACGAGGTCCGGCCCCAGCCGAGTGACCACATCCAGGGCGGTCCTTCCGTCGGCCGCGGTGTCGACGCCGTACTCTTCTTTCGACAACGCATCTCGGAGCAATGCCTGTGTTTCGACGTTATCATCCACGATCAAAATAGTGGGACGGTCCATGTCATCACCCCATTATGGCAATGGCCGGCTTGGCAGCGGTCTTCGGACATGTCGGTCCCTGACCATCATGACATGTCGTCGATGAGCAGGAACAAGTTGTCCCATTCGTCGATGCGGACCTGCAACCAAGCGGCAAGCTTGAAACGCTGAATTGTCAATGACTTCGTTCGACGCATCTGTCTGGCAGTGTTCATGCTTAGTCCATGGAAACAGATACATGCTCGACTCAATCATGAGGCGGGCCGGTTCACAATCAACAGAAGAGGTGCTGCCATGGTTTGTGAACGATGCGGTGGACTTAAAGTACATGATTATTTCTACGGCGCCACCGAGTACTTTGCGTGGCAATGTTTGGGCTCCCGTTGCGTGAATTGCGGAGCGATCAGTAACATTCAACCCATCGATTCCAGTAAACCAAGCTCCGGGCGCGATACGAATCATTCACGAAGACGACAAGCCACTATAGCCCGGTGACATTCGTGAACACGTTCGAGCGCGCATAGCCAGATGTCATTCACCGTCATCACCCCCTTACGTCTGGTGGGACGGTAACGGCACCAGGCGACCAGAACACCGGCTTTGAGCAATCATGAGCACAAATTGTCTCGACCGGATTTGTCACGCATGGTTTCGTTACGCCGCTCGTTCAGGCGCCAGTGTGATCCCAGACGCAATGGGCGCCCACTGGAGATACCCCTAGTGCTGACTTCGTGCTGAACTGCTGGCCATGTGGCGTTGCCTAAGGACGAATCTCCCATCCACAGCGGCCGTGGATCATCTCCAAGATCCACGCCGATGATATCCCAGCCATACTTTCGCGCAGCCTCTAAGAAACTGCCTACAGAGGTTGATTGGCTGCGAGAGGTCTGGCAACGAGCGGGACTTTGCCCCGCGATGACGACAAAGTCCGACCTGCTGCACAGCAGACATGGTGTATAGATGCGTTGGCGATCGTCCAAAGATGTCGAAGAGGCTTTCCATCGACAGGGTTCGATCATCTCCTCATGCCTTTCCCCTGGGGTGCTCACTCACCCCCGGGGAAAGAACAGGCTCGCGCAGACTGGTCAAAAAGTCATCCAGCAAAGTCGCAGCGAGGTCCGCGACCGCGAAGAAGTATGAG
Organism: uncultured Nitrospiraceae bacterium; assembly: GCA_963849655.1. Taxonomy (GTDB): domain Bacteria; phylum Nitrospirota; class Nitrospiria; order Nitrospirales; family Nitrospiraceae; genus Nitrospira_D. Next base: position 8,191 of record CAWKJK010000059.1, on the reverse strand, counting down.
CATCACGTCTGCGGACGGACGCGAGTCGGTAAGCGCCCCTAAGTAACCGGCGGTCGTCGGCCCATCACCAGGCCTATGACAGCAACGATTAGGAAGATGACAAAAAGAATATAGGCGATGTTAGTCGCTGTACCCGCAACTCCCGAGAGGCCCAAAACACCGGCAATGATCGCGATTACCAGAAACGTCATAGCCCAGCTCAGCATGGTACACCTCCTCAAAAGTAAAAACCGGTCAAACGACGGTATCACTCACTCTCTACGGACGGCACGTGAATCATCATCCTCGCTCAAGGTGTTTGGATTTTTGACACCTTGGGGATCAGTATCCTCAGCCGATTCAGATTCGGAGCCTGAGCTCTGGCGGATGGCATTGAGGCGGGCCTCCAGTCTCTGGGCTTCACGTTCTTGATGGGTCGTCCACATGAGCCGGACCATCATTTCCAGGCTCTGAGCAGTTTCCGGGTGGCGTTCGCCCAACGTGTTTTCAAAGATGGTGATCGATTTTTCTGCAAAACGTTCAGCATCCTCATACTTGCCCTGGAGCGCATAGACCGTGGCCAACGTCCGACAGGTGGAACCAATGCGGGGATGGTTGGCTCCAAATAGTTGAAGACCGATTTCTAAACTTTCGCGCGCCGCCCTATGGGCCTCGGAGAACTTATTCTGCGAGGCGTAAATCACGCTGAGATTTTGCAACGCCAAAACGACGGAAGGATGCCGTCGTCCGAACGCCTTTTCATTAATGGTCAATGCCCTCTCAAAGAGCGGTTCGGCTTCAATGTCTCGATTTTGCATGCCATACAACACGCCCAGGTCGTTGAGCGTGTTGGCCAGACGGGGATCGTCAGGACTGATGGTCTCTATGTGTTTGGCTGCGGCGCGCAGTAATCGTTCGGCATCGGCGACACGTCGATCTTCTATGGCTTGGTGCCCTGCCGACTGATACGTTTCCCACAATGTGACCTGCGCTCTGCTCGGCATGCGATCGAACAGCAGAAGCAGTGTGATCAATATCGGTGCACATATAATGACAGGCTTCATATTGATACCCTATCGTTCCGGGCCTACCCACGATACTCGGAAAGTCCCTTGATAAAGATGTCGTCAGAAATAGAAGTGAAGACCGATGCCGAACCATTGAGCATGTTGGGTATAGAACTGCCCATTGGGAGATGGACCGGCAAAGTATTCTGCGAGGAGTTGCAATTGGCGATTGCCGATACGTGCATTTTCAAATCGTAGACCCGCCATCAGTGATTGTGCGATTGCCCAATTCGCGCGTTCATTAACCTGAAAATCCATGTAGCAGACTGGCCGGATGGAGCCGTTGAAAAACGAGCCAGGGCTCGTCAATTCGACCCCCAATTCCGTGGTGACGGGCTTCACATCCGGCAGATAACGATGAACCAGGTATCCGGCGCCTCCATATGTGCGTAGCCAGCTGAACCATTCATAGGACAGTTTGATGTCTATTTCTTCGAAACTACGATTAAGGCGCTTGATCTGGGGATTATTCAGGAGAAATTCATCCCCCAGGTGCGAGCTTTGATGATGAAGGCGTAAAAATCCCGAGAAACCGCCGGAACGGTATGTCGTCAGTATTCCCACATTGTAGTCCGCATTCACGAGGTCGAGCGAAACGGCGCTCAGGTCGAACAAGCTGAACACGCCGGCTTGGAGAACGAATTCCCACTGACCATTGAAGGGAGCGCGGTTTCGGTATAGCGAAAACGTTTCGCCGAAATTACCGGCGAAGGCTGCCGAAAGGTTGTTGGTGCGGTACCCGCGATAGGCGGCGGAGAAGTGCGGCCATCGAGGGTCTGCGTGAAGAGGCGCGAATAGGAGGCCGCGAGGCAAGAAACTGGATTCTGTCTCGGGGACGTCGACCAAGACGCCTTGAGGAGATGATGGTGAGTCCGAGATGTCCTCACGCTCTACGATGACGACTTCTTTGACGCCGGCAATGCCGGTCAGCGCGCGTTGTACCTTTTCACGGTCGAGTCCGCCGAGAGATCGCGCACTGATTCTGACCACGCCATTGCGTACCTGCAATGTGGAATCGACCGCTTTGAATTCGTGCTGCAAGACTGCCGTAGCAAACCCTGCAATATATTCGTCGCCGGTGACTTGCGACCATGCCGGATGCGTGCAGAGCAGAGAGACGCATGACAGTAAGGCGGGAGCGAGTAGACATATTGGGAAGTACTTGAATACACGAAATAGAGATCGCATGGGAGACCCTGAGCCGACGGATAACCTCGTGCAGGTCTTCCGTCGGCGCCCGGTTTCTGCGGAGGACGGCATCACGTTCCTCCGATTGTCGGTCAGGCCGTTACCTTCGGATGGAGTCGGTTTTCTCTGCCTGTTTTGCGGTGTCGCTTGATCCGCCATGCCATTTGTCAGCCCAGGTTTCGAGCTCGTCCTTGCGGTCGCCATACCGTTCTTGAACTTTACCTTTGAACTTGTCGTAGTTCCCTTCGATCTGCATCAGATCGTCATCGGTGAACTTGCCCCATTGTTGCTTGAGTTCTCCCTTGAATTGATTCCATTTACCTTTGAATGTATCCGCGTTCATATCAGCCTCCTTGTTGACGTTCGTTGTTTGTCTTTCCAGCACTTCCCTTGTATTTTTTAACGCATGACAAGGCCGATATCGACTAGCTTGTTCCCTAGTAAACAGATCTCAAGATGGGTTCCTTAGTCAAAAAGAAATTAGATGCGGTCATGGCTATCGAAAAATGCGTAGCATCCGTCGGCAACTCCCCAAATGAACGCTAGTAGGAGATCTCATTGAACGGAACGGTTCAGCGGACGGGAGCGGGAGATAATTCAGCCGAAAGGAAGGTGAAATGCAGCACTAGAACAACAGTTATGTCTTGATTGGAGGGAGATCGCTGTTCGCAGGCCCATTGATCACTTTGCCGTACGCATCGAAGCGGGATCCATGGCATGGGCAGTTCCAGCTGTGTTCTATAGAATCCCAGGCCACAATACACTTCAGGTGAGGGCACACGGCTGAGCGACGATGTAATGTCCCGTCCTCATCGCGATACACGGCCACCTTCTGCGCGCCGTTCCGAAGTACCGCTCCACTGTCTTTAGGAATGTGATCTTCTGATTCGATGTCACCCGACGAAAGCCAATCCGCATACTGCGCCGCCACATTCAGATTTTCTTGAGCAAACGTGCCGATCGATTTCAATGACTTACGAGACGGATCGTACAACTCGGCCCAGGCATTCGTGCGTCCCTGGATGAGATCCGTAATAAGCATGCCGGCGATTATGCCATGCGTCATTCCCATGCCGGAATCGCCGGTGGCGATATAGACATTTGATGTATCAGTGGGATTCCGACCGATTAAGGCCAAACCATCCATCGGCTCCATAACCTGGCCCGACCATCGATACTCAATCTGTTCCATCATGGGAAACCGCTTGCGCGCCCAATCTTCCAATCGTCGATAGCGCTCCTCCCCATCGTCCGCTTGGCCGGTTTTGTGGTCTTCGCCACCCACGATCAACACATCATAGCCATTGGTTGCCGAGTGCTTCTGAATCCTCACGTAATGGTAGGGGGCTGCTTGGTCCCAATACAAGGCGGCAGGTACTGAATCCTTCGGCACTCTGGCTCCGAGCACGTAAGTGGTATAAGGCGCTTGTTTGGTGTGCACCACGACCATATCGTTAATCGGTGTGTTAGTGGCGACGACAACTGACTGTGCGTGGATGATATGGCCCTGTCGAGTTTCTATTCGAACTCGTTTTCCACCCTTCACGGTTTCCACATGTATGTTCGTGAAAATGTGTCCACCACATCGTTCAATCGCCTGCACAAGGCCGGCCATAAACTTTAATGGATGAAATTGGGCCTGGCGTGGAAATCGGAGACATCCTCCCGGTTCGAGGGCTGGACCCGAAGGTCGTTCAACCCATTCCACGCCACTAAGGCCGGCGCGAAGAGCCGCCACCCGCTCTTCTTCCAGTCGTTCCAGGGGTTGACCGGGCGCCGGAAAGAGGAAGCCATCGACTCGCTCGAAGTCGCACGCAAGACGTTCGGTCGCGACGATGGTTTCGATTCGATTGATCGCCGCTGTATGGCTGTCGGCAGCCAGGCGGGCGCCCTCTTGGTCATGTAGTTTCTCGATCGTCACATACCCATCGTCAATGACATTTGACAGATGCGCCGTGGTGCGTTCCGTCATCCCTCCGGCGATCGGGCCGTCGTCAAGGACGATCACCGATTTGCCTTCATATGACAGAGAATAGGCGGTTGACAAGCCGGCTATTCCGGCCCCGACAATGCACACATCCGTTTCCAAAGAGCGATCGAGTGGACGTGATGTTGACTCCGCCGCTGAATTCATCCAAATCGACCGAGTTCCACTTACATTTTCATTCTCACTCATATCCTATAATGATCATATCTTGCCATATCACTCAACAAGGGAATCCCCTTGAGATGGCGTGGAGAAGATGATCGACCCCCGTCTCCAGATGATGCCTCACAAGCTGTGTCGCTCTTGGCCGGAACGACGCGGGTCGCGCAGAAGGACGCATTGCATGTGCATAGTTCTCCTCATGTCATGCTCCCCGATTAAGCCGAAACGACTATGACTGACATCGTGAATATCGGCTCTCGCAGCTCGTCCTCTCCAGGGACACTACGAGTATCTGACGCTTCTAGGTAGTAGCTAATATGGTATGGCAGTCTGATTTGCTTACGCTGGTGCCGCCCTGTGGACAAGACCTTGCAGGACAGCAAAAACGTCGGATCAGACGTCAGGCTCTGGGACGTCATCATCATCGGTGGCGGCTTGGCCGGACTGTCTGCCGCAATTTACCTCGGTCGAAGCCGGCGCGATACCTTGCTTGTCCACACAAATCGATCTATGACAGGGAATGAAGCAGGTTCTTCGTTTCGAAGTACCGATAGTAGAAGATGCCATTCATTCGCTGAGTCCAGACGGCGAGGCATTCTATTTGAAGGGAACAAGCGCCACTTATCCAGCCCGGCGCGTGCTGGTGGCTACCGGCTTGACTCATCTTCCACCTGAGGTTCCCGGTGTGCGGGACTGTTTAGGAAGTAGTCTGTTTTCTGCAAGGATTGTGACGCCTATCGTGTGCAAGGCAAGAAGATCGTCATTCTCGGCGCGAATAATGAAGCCGTGGATTATGCGCTTGCCATGCTGCTATTCACGGCGAGTGTCATGATTTGTATCAACCCCGCCCAGGCGGCACAGCTGCCGCCGGTCATCCACCAGGAGTTCCTCGCTGCCTTCGCGCACGCGCTCCACGGCGTCTTCCTGTGGGGCATGGCGATCGCGATCGTCCCGTTCGCGCTCTCCTGGTTCATCAAGGAGAAGCCGCTGCGCACGACGCTCGGCCATCGTGCCGCCGAGCTCAGCGCCGAGGAAGCCGCCGCGGCCGGCACGCCTCCGGAGGAGCTCGTCGAGCCGCTCTCCCGCGCCTGAGCCGCCGCCTCAGCCACCCTCGCGCGGGAACGCGAGCGACCACGTGCGGACGAACGCCTCCTCGGCCCTGGTCGAGCACGCGCAGCTGCGACTCGACGAGGAAGCGCCCGGCGTCGCACGTCATCTCGCTGCGCGTCTCGGAGCGTGCGTCCCAGCCGTCGGACGCGCGGCGGAGCGCGGTCGACGTTCGTGCAGACGACGCGCGCCGAGAGCGGATCGTCCTCGCGGATCTCGAAGACGGCGTCGGCCTCGAACGTGATCTCGGTGCCCGTGATCTCGTCGCGGTTCGTGCCGCCGAGATCCCAGTCGAAGCGCAGCTCGCGTGCGCCGGTGCCGCAGCTCGCGCGTGATCGTGCGGGCGCCGTGCCCGGCGACGAGCTCGGTCATCGGGTACGCCGGCGGCTCCTCCGGCGGGCAGAGCGCGGGTGCGGGAGGCGCCGTCGCGGCGTCGTGCAGCGGCAGCGCGATCGAGCTCTCACCGGCGACGAGCCCGAGCGTCACCGGCTCCGGCGACGGCCACGCGAGCGGCCAGTACGTCGGCGAGACCGCGACGCGCAGCCGCGATCCGGCCGCGAAGCGGTGGGCGATCGCGTCGAGCGGGATGCGCACGGCGAACGGCTCGCCCGGCACGAGCGGGACGACGCGGTCGTGGCCCTCGCGATGCGTGAGGTTGAGCTGGCCCCGCGTCACGAGCAGCGAGGCGCCGTCGGGCCCTGCGGAGGCGCGGCGCCGCGAGCGCGTCGGCCGCGAGGGCGGCGAGGTCGATGCGCTCCGGCGCGGTCGGCTGAATAGCCGAGGAAGCGCGCCGTCGCCTGGCGCGCGGCTCGAGCGCCGCGGCCGAATCCCCGGCGCTGGGGGCGCGGGCGCGCCAGCCGGGAGGCGCGCGCGGAGCGCGTCGACGAGCCGCTGCTGCGCGCCGACGCGCCGGGCCACCTCGGCGAGCTGGTCGCCGACTCCTACCGCGAAGCCGCCCGCGAGCACGCCCAGCGCCGCCATCCGCGCGGCGCGCGCGTGCCCGTCCTGCGCCTCTCCCGCCGCTGCTCGTCGCTGCGGCGGGCCATCTGGATCGCGATCATGTTGCAGGCGATCTCGATGATCGCGAGCGCCAGCTCGTACGGCTCGTCGTCCGCGGGCCACGCGAACACCAGCACTCCGTCAACGTCACGCCCGAGACGATCGGGCACGCCACCACCTGACCCCACCGCGACAGCGAGAAGGACGCGCGAATCAGCGGGCCGCCCGCGGACCCGAGATCGCGATCCGCGACGAGCTTGCGCGTCCGCGCCGCGCTCTGGGCCGCGAACCACGGCGTCACGCTCAGCGACAGCCGCGCCAGCGGCGCGCGCAGCACCGCCAGGAGCCCGCGCTCGCTCACCAGCTCGAGCGCGTCGCCCACCGCGGTGTACGCGGCACCTCGCGTGCAGCCGAGGCCCCCGAGCGGGAATCGAGGGCGTCGGTGAGCATCCCTCCATGCTTTGCGCCGGTCAGCAATCGGGAGAGGAGGAGCAACGTATCGAGCGTGGAAGTTACGGACGTGCCCCCCGAACGCGATGAGCTTGCCACACGATAGAGGATAGGCATCTACCCCCGACATTGCATCCAGCGCGCCGGCGAGAAAGGACCGGATTTGTGACCGCGGCCACGTGTTCTCGGCCGTGGCAGACATGGTGGCCTGGTAACTCGCCCGACCATGAGGGCGCCTCCGGTGCTCGCTGGTCGAGAGTCAATCGCGTCGATTGGGCTGGACCTGCAACGCGCGATGGCTAACTCAACCACTGATGGCCACGCGATCGTCCGCCGGTGCCCCCGACGCGTCCCTCGCTCCCCGGAGCGGCAGCATCCTCGTCGTCGAGGACGATCCGGACCACCTGAAGAAGATCGCGTGCGAGATCCTTCGAGGACGAGGGGTATCACGTCGAGGGCGCCGCCAATGGAGGCGTGGCGCTGGAGCGACTGCGGCGCGATCCGCCTCCGGACCTCGTCTTGATCGACCTGATGATGCCGGTGATGGATGGGTGGCAGCTCGTCGCCGAGCTGAAGGCTCAGCCGCTGCTGGCCGCGATCCCGGTGGTGGTGATGTCGGGGCACGGGACCCGCGTGCTCTCGTCGGCGCCGGTCTCGGCGGGGTACGTCGACAAGCCCGTGCATCGGTCGGCCCTCCTCCAGACGGTCGCGGCCTGCCTGGCGAGGAGAGACAAGAGCAGTCGGGGACTCGCCCCATCGGTGGGTGAGGCTCGGGTCGTCCCGGGTCGACGAGCCTCACTTCGGCGGCGGGATCTCGCGCGATCCCGGCCTTGGCGAAGGTCACGTGCTCCCACTGCCCCGGGATCGCCGACGCCGTCGAGAGCGGGATGGGCTGCGCGGTCACGGTCTTTCCGTCCCAGTACAGCCGGAACAGGCTCGACCCGATCGGCGTCTCCTGGGTGAGCATGATGTCTCCAACCATGTTGGCGAAGTCCGAGGCGGGCGCGCCCAGGAGCGATGACGTGCCGAAGTTGACCCCGAAGAAGTTCTCGTTGGGCATCACCAGATCGATGTCCTCCACGGCGACGCCCAGGCTCAACGAGTCCACCAGCCCGCTGCCGTCGAACACGTGCAAGAGGCCCTGCTCCTCGGCGCCGGCGATGATTCTCCCGGCCAGCGGCCCGAAGCGCGCGGGCAGGTTGGGGACCACCATCAGCCCCTCCAGGTGCACGCCCAGCGAGGGCCCGATCTG
>CAWKJK010000058.1:0-36761 GCA_963849655.1 uncultured Nitrospiraceae bacterium | reverse complement strand
ACCTAATAAGAACGGTGATGGGCAGGAGGAACACCAACGACATTGGATCTGCAATTCAATAGGTATTTATAACCGGAGCAGCACAACAATGGGCGCCAGAATGGTGATTCGAACATTTTCCGCGCCTTCAATCCGTTTGACACTCAGCCAACTATAATAGTTGATGGCCAAAAACAGGAGCCCGATCATCGCCCCTGCATTTCAAAAAACATGGACAGCTGATCGGCCATCATGTACGGGCAGAATGAAAAATCGTAATCGCACATTTCGTACGCCAACAAGAGCCCAGTAAACGGCTGCAAGAGCAGCGGACCCGCCCACCGCGATCCAGATGGTGGTGAAGCCCTATCCAATCATAGTAGGCTCGCTCTTCCTGCGTCTTTCGCCCCCATGTACATGTAGGCGGGCAATCATCCGGCGATAAACCCACCGGATGCGACGTTCCCGTTGATTCTGTGGAGGCTCAGGGGGAACCAACTTTGGTTGGCGATCTTGCACGGAAGGTTGTTGCCGCCGCGAGAATCTGTGCGGCGAGACTCCCTCGGCCTTGGGCGGTGTGTTCATAAACGACGTGGGGCCGTTGATGACAAACAAGATGAGCAGACAGACAAGATTCAAGAGCACGCCTAGGGCGATATGACCGCCTTCTTCCCTTACTCTTCCAGACATCCCAGGTATAGAGGTAGGCATACATGAGGATGGTCTTGGTGATGAACAGCGCCGGATACATGACGGCGAACACCATATAAAACTGATTGATGAACTGAGGTCGTGAACTGCGGGTAGGCGGCAAGAAGGTACTGAAAATAAACAGGCCTCCCGTCACAGCCGTCATACTGAAGAGACGACTCAAGGCGATCTCTTTAACCAGACGATCATACCGAGGATCCTGCTTACGGTACCCCAACCATTCTGAAATGACTGAATCGGCGCGCCGAGGATGAACGCGGCGAATAAGATATGGAGTTGAGCCACGATCCATACAGCCGTCCGATTACCCGTGTACGGGAAACTCCACCGTACACGCCCAACCTCCTGGGCGTAGAGCACCGGCGGCAGTGACAAGAGTGAGCACAACACAACGAGAGCCAGAGACCGCTCGACAGTTTTTTCACGTCTGCTCGATGCCCCCTACTTTTATAGAACAGTCTACGGATCTTGCTTTCATCTTGTACGACACATGCCCAGACCGTCTGCGATGTGCAGTGTCGTCTCATATGACCTTACCCACCGGGAGCATCGGACACTTCAATCGTTACCGATAAGGAAATCCCTTAGCAGCATACAAAAACAACCTGAGCCTGGTCGGCAACCTCGCTTCGTATGCAGAAGACGGACGCCCGACATCCAGAAGGTTACAATCCAGAAGGTGCGACGCATCGACAACCCGTCACCCATACACTAGCGACGGCATCGCCCCATTGCTTCTTCTCTTCATTCCAGGTCTTCCCAGCCAGTCCAAAATTTTGCTCATAGAGCACAAGCTTCCATCGGTCTTCCTCTGAAAGCTTGCTCTTCCAGCCTTTCATCTTGGTATTCGCCACACCTTCGGAAATGCGCCAAAACCATACCGAGTCGGAATAGAAGCTTCATGTGCTCAGGGTTTCTGAAATCAGTGGCGCCCGCCTTCACAGGTTTTCCATCCTTCCTGGTGACAGCTGGCGCAGTTGATGTTTGGATTTGTCTCGCCGAGAAAGAGCTTGCGTCCTTCTTCCAACTTCTGAGCATCCCCCCACCAACTGCATATGCTTGTCGGGACAGCGCGGTTCCCACGATCGGCCCCTCACTCTCGCAACTCGACAGTCCCAGACTCATGATCAATACAGCAGAAATGCTTATCTGATGTTCATTAAATCCATCACTCTGTTATAGATAAATTCTCGTCCAGACTGCAACGCGGTCGAGAAAGGGGCCAATAAAACAAAAAGACGCTTCTGCGGAGGCATCACGTGCCCCTGGAAGAGCGTCAAGATTACAGTCCGCGCTTTCAGCTTGTCACTGGCCCCCGCCGACCTATCGACCGATCGGCGAGATACCTTGTAGCCCCAAGGACGTCATCGGCGATCATGATTTTTTCTTTCTTTCCCATGGATTTCGCCTTAGCCCGTTCCGACTTCCGCTGGACAAGCTTCATCCCGATAATAACTGCAGGCTGTTGCGAAACGGCCCCGCTTCCCCACCAAAGCCAAGAAGGCAGGCCGCTTGCCTCACAGCCATTTCCAAAGTTAACTCGACTTCTTCCGTTCACTCTCAAGATCTTTCGAATCGAATTCAACTTTAAAGGCTTTGCCGCTCTCCCCTCGCCTCTACCAGAAGGGGATCGCCAAGATTGTCGTTGTGCAGATGAAACATCGCTTTGTAGAGTGATCTCCATCCGTCCGTACAACCTGACCATATGAAATCCTGGCGTCTTTGACGAGTACATCCGTATTCGAATGCCCTGTCCGCACACATACCCCTCCACCATGAAAACATGGTCCGCTTCATGTGTGGCCGAGTGACGATGGGAACGTCACGTTCATTACGAGACAGCAAACTAGGATAAACAGTCCTGTTGGACTTCGTCTTCCACGCTTCGAACTAGATCGGCTCAACTCGTCGTCTCGCTCCTTCGGAGAAGTGCACGCTGCACAACACGAGCGCGCTAGGCAGGGGTTTCTAGCACAGCGCCAAAAAATCTTTGTCAACGAAAAGGAGGCCTTGAGGGTGATGTTACCTAATATCAGGGACGAACCGAGCGTCGGTTTCCTTCGTGTGAATATGGCGCTAACAGCACGGCCGCGCTTTCTTTTGTCAGGAGGCGGCCGCTCCCGCCGCTTTCATTCTCTCTCCTCCGTATCCAACAATTGATTGACCGACAGACCGATCTCACGATGGTGGCTGGATGGTACGCCTCGTCTCGTGGCTTCAATGCCGTCCATGTTCGGCATATTGATGTCCATCACGACCACGTTCGGGAGCTGAGCTGCTCAACGAGTGCCACGGCTTCCACCCCATCGCCCGCCTCCCCCACCACCTCCAAATGGGCATAGCCCGACACAATACTCCGCAACCTTGCCCCATCAGGGGGTGTGATCGTCCACCAGCAAAAGGCGAACTCTCGCGTTCTTTTGAAGGGCTGAGGACTGAGGGCTGAGAACTGAGCGATCGGAAAGAGAGCTGATAAGTGATGGCTGACGATCGACAGGTTTTTCCGAGGACTCAGTCTCGTTACCACCGCCAGCGTGAGCGTGGCCGTGGTGCCCTGCCCGGTGCTGATTGGAGATCGTGCCCAGCGCCTTCATCCGTTCGCGGATGCTGAGCAGCCTCTTCGAGGAGAGCGGTGAGGTGTTGTCGGCAGCAGCAGCAGCAGCAGCAAGATCAAAGCCGTTTTCGTCGCGCACGATGATACCAACAGCTTCCTCATGGGTCATCCGAACCGTGGCCCGGGCCCATGTTTCGGAACATCTTGATCAGCAATTCCCGGAGGACAGCAGCACCGCGCGATCTTGAGGGATGGGAAAGTCGTTCCGTTTGCTCCACATCAAGGGCCACCGCCAACTCGTGCCGCTGCATGTGGTCGGCCAGCCAGGTAAGTCCCGCCGGAACCCCGTATCGGTGGACTCAGCTCGGCCATCAAGGTCCGGCAATAGGTCAGGGCCTGGCCAAGATCTCCTCCGTCTGCTTGACCAAGTCTTCTGCGCCAGGCGGCAGACCGATCCGCTTGGCCTGGGCCGAGGGAACTCACGGCCAAGGACTAACAGTTGCGCCAAATAATCGTGCAGTTCAGTCGCCAATTGCTTTCGCTCTCGCTGTTCAGTGAGGTTACTCTCAATTTTGCCAAAATACGCAGAATGCTCGGAATGTGTCAGTTCTTCGGTGCGCTCCTGAACCAGATGCTCCAAGCTCGGCCGGCAGAGGGTCCGTAACCGGCCCTCGCTCTCCTGTAACTGTTGGTTCAGGGTCTCACGCCCGCCGAGCTCGAACCGCATCTTCCATCAGGTCGAGGGCGGCGAGGCGCTGAACCTCGTATTGGCCGTTTGAGATCGGTCACACGTTCGGCCAGGCCCGCGCGCGCGCAGGCGTTCTTCGCTCTCGTGCGGCAGGTCTTCGTTTTCATCCGTCGGCGGGCTGTCGTCGGATTAGCCATAGAGATCCTTTTCCTCCCGCTCGAATTCGAGCCGATAGCGGGCCGGTTCGCCCGCGCCGTAGTTCATTGATTTCCTTCAATTCGATCATCTGCAACTCGCGCCCGACCGCAGCGCGATTGAACCGCGTCATCTCCTCCGCCTGGGACTAAGTTGGGCGCGGCTTGCGGCCAACGCGTTGGCCGCGCGCTTACGTTCGGTTACGCTCCAATGGCCAGAAGAATGATGGGGCCGCCGTCGTCTTGGCCCAGCCGCCGGGCGTTCAGCGCCATGGTACGCCGTCCGATGTTCGGGAAAGTCGTGCGTGACCCTCCAAGATGCTGTTCCGAAGCAAAATGTCTTCGAGGAGCTCGCGTAATTTCGAGATGTCCCGTTGCCGGTTGCCTAGCTCGTACAGCAACCGGCCTTCGGTCTGGTCCAGCGTGCCCGAACGTTTTGAAGAACGCCTCATTGGCCGTATTCACGCGCAGGTCTGCGCGGAGGATCAACAGCGGGTCTCGTACCGTGCGACGTATGGCTTCGGCATATTCTCGCGCAGCCGCGACGTCACTGGTATGCTTGAGGTCGGTGATATCCACCAGACACGGCGCCATCCTCGTCGTGAGTCAAGTAGGGATGCACGCGCAGGGTATGCAGCGGTCTTCCTTGTCCCGCACCTCCCGTTCTTCGGCCCGCACATGGTCGATCACGTCCCTATATCTTCGAGGTGGTAGGGGATCGTTGAACGGCGTGGTGACTCCGCCGCGACCAGATTGTGCCTGATTCCACTAAGGGCCGCCCCACATCGACGGCCAAAAGATTAAAGAAGTTCGGCCAGCAAGCTGGAGCGGATCGTGAGATCGTGCCCGATCAACAGGATCGGAAGTCTCGTCGAGGCTTGGAGATTGGCGAGATCGGCATTGAGGCGGCTCAATTCCTGATTCCGATTGGCCATCTCCTCGTTGACGGTCGTCAACTCTTCATTGAACTCTTCCTCTTGGAGGTTTCCAATTCTTCATTGATGCTTTGAAGTTCCTCATTGGCGGACTGGACTTCCTCATTGGCGGCTTGGAGTTCCTCGTTGGCCGCTTCGTGCTGTTCCTGGATGGATTGGAGATACTCGCGCGCTCGACGAATCGCGTTCGAGCGCGTGACTGCGTCTGGATTCTTGCTTGGTACTCACGGAGGAGTCTCGTTCCTTCGACGCGACCCGCTCGGGGCGAGTGCCGTCCGACCTTGTCCGCATCCTCGAACAGAATCAAGAAGCAGCGCTCCCGGAGATTCTTCAGCGGAATGACTTCCACATGACAACGGGACGTGCCGTTCAGTCTCACCCGGAACTTCCTCGCGGGCACCGGGACATTGTCTTTCCTCGCCTTGCTGATGGCCGCGCGCAGGGGCAACATCAAGCCTTCGGCGCCGCGATCTTCATCGTGTTCCGCCTTGCCCGTGGGCGGCTGAAGATAGCCGCCGGTGGGCCCGTGGAATGGCAGAATCTGCATCTCGACATTGATCAAGGCGGGAGAATTGATTCACCGTAACAGCGGCTCGGCCTCGCGCTGAGCGTTGAGTTCGCGGCTTAACCCTTCACCCATCTCTTGATGCGTCCCTCGCGGTTTCCCCTTTGCACACGTGCCACTGGCGGCACGAGGGCTCCGTCTCGTTCATTGGGCAGTTGGAAGCCTTTTTGATAAAGAGTTTGTGCTTTTTGTCGATCGGCTGAAACGAAGTTGCCGATGGACTCAGACGCCCCCAAAAATAAAAAGCCGTCCGGCTTCAGCGCGTAATGGAACGTCGACATGGCCTTCCGTTGCCTGCTCGGCTCCAGATAAATGAGAAGATTGCGGCAGCGGACGAGATCCATCCGCGAGAACGGCGGATGCTGATCACGTTCTGCCGCGCGAACATGACCATCTCGCGAGCGGGTTGGTCTACGCGGGTAGCCGCCTCGACAAAAAATCGCCGCAATCTATCTGCGAGAGACTTTTCTGGCCAGCCACTGCGGGCTTTATCCAAGAGCGCCTCGTTCAAGTCGGTGGCAAAACATGGAGTTCCGCATGCGGGAGGCCTCTTCCGACGATTCCATAAACATCATGGCAATGGAGTAGGCTTCCTACCGGTCGAACAGCCGAGCACCCACACACGGACCGGATCATTGTGCCGCGTCGCTGAAGGAGCGTGGGAAAGACCTTCCGCTTCAGGAGCTCGAACGCGTCCAGATTGCGGAAAACTCGTGACGCTGATCAGCACATCTCGGAGTATAAGGCGTTGAGTTCTCTTCGCCGTGCCCCGGGAGCGTATAGGCGCGCGTTCGCTGAACACCATGCGTCGGATGACGGCGCGCCGCTGGATAGTGGTGGACTTGTAGAGCGAGAAGTCCACGCCGGAATGGTTGCGCAGGAGCAGGAGAATCTTTTTAAACCTGTTCGCTCCGCCACTGAAACTTCGGCGCCTTTGCCCTTGACACCCGCGGTCGGCTCGCCCTGCACGGGACGGCAGCGAGGTGGCGTCGTCCTCGTGCGCCGTCGCGGAAGCTCGGGCGCTTCCGAGGCCGTGGAACCAGGAAATTGACCCACGACGTAGGGATGATTCGCAATGCGGGCCAATTGGGAATGGCATCCGGAGCGAGGACGAACTCGGACGCAGCCCCGGCAATCGCGCTGCGCGGCATCGAATCGTACTTGGCCGACTCATCCTGCGCGAAGGTGATCCCGCCCTCGGCTTTCGGCATGGCCTTCAGCCGCTGCTGTCGCTCGCCGTGCCGGGACAGGATCACGCCGATCGCTCGCTCGCGCTGGTCCCGCGCCAGCGATTCAAAAAAGGTATCGATGGACGGTACCAATCTCGCCCGCGGCGAAGATTCAACCGGCCGTTGGTGATGAAAAGACTCGTGTTGCGGGGAATGACATAGACGTGATTGGGCTCCACCTGTTGATTGTTCGTGACCTCTTGCACCGCATGGATGTAGTTCGTGCTCAGCAGCTGTGTGACGCGCTTTCCGTGCTGCGGGTCCAGATGCTGCACGAGCACGAAGCCCAAACCCGTGTCCAGCGGGAGGGACTTGAGGCAGCGGCTGAAGGCCTCCAACCCTCCGGCGGACGCGCCGACGGCACGGGTCCGGGCAGCGGTGAGTGTTGGGCTTTGAGTGCTGAGCGTTGGGTTTTGGTGTTGAGTTTTGAGTTTTGAGTTTCGGACGGGCTTGGGATGTTCGAGCGCCTTTGGCGTTTCTTATTTGTCATTTCCTACTTTCCTCTCAATGCCCATCCTGCTCAATCCCTGTTGCGATGCTGGAGCAGATTGCGAATGACGTTGGCGTGCCGTTTGAGTCTTTTTGGCTGTGGTCTCCGCGTTGTTGCGACGGACTCCGAGTGATACTTCCGCTCTGCGGAGCCCCGGCGTAGCAACGCGGCCCGTTCATCAAACGTCCGACGGCGGACCATAGAGCGCGCTCCAGGCCATCCGCATGATCCGCTAATAGGCTGTTGGGCGAATAGGCATGTCCCACATGGCAGCGGAACTGAAGAGACGCGCCGCCTTGGGTTCCGATAACCGCCCATGCCGGGAGCACAAATCACGTTTGTTGGCCGACCGAAGTCCTGTTCCATCTCCTTGGGGTCAGGGATTGTTTCTTCATGCGGGCGACTCCTGTCTTGCGCTTGGGAATGTCGCGCGTCGTGGGGGGCCTATTTTTGACAACGGCGCGCAATGATCTGTTTCATTGCGCAGGGCGCTTTGGGGCATGGAGGGCACCAATGCGTCCTTCGGTCTCATGGCCGAGACGTTTCACGGCGTACAGCCCCGCCGTGCCATCATCCAGCATCTGCCGGTGAGCACCACGCCCAGGACGCGCGGCCCATAACTTTCAGCGGCCGTTCGAAACAGCGCATCGATGGATGGGCGATGGAAATTCTCCCCGCGGCCCGCGAGACAGCCGCACGCGCGCGCCGTCTAGTTGCAAATGATGATCGGGCGGCGCCACATAGACATGCCCTTTGCGAACTAGTTCCCCATCGACGCCGTTCGCGACGGATAAAACTACGTTCCGGCGAATAATATTAGGCAACAGGCCTTGTCCTTGTGCCGGAATGTGCAGCACGACGAACACCGACGCGGGAAAGTGGGGCGGGGAACTCCCGATTAATCGCGGCAGCGTGTTCCAGTGCCCGCCGAGACCGAACCACGCCGACGCACGGTCACTCCGCAATGGGTCAGAGCCCGGAAAAGGAAACAAACGAAACAGGCCGCTTCGCGAGTCGAAGAAAAAGGCTCATTAGCTTGTCACATCCTATGGTCTCCGCCGGCTAGGGGATACCCTAGGATATGTTCTTGTAGCAGCCGCGGTACGCCATGAACCGGGCGGTGGCCCGCGAGAACGCCGCTGGCGGGTCTTTTTAGCAGCCTGTTAGAGATAGCAACTCCTCAATCTTTGCGGCTTCGGCCCGGCGCTCGGGCTCCGAAGACCCACTCGAGGACTTGCCGTTCGCCTGTCTTCGCCGGTACGCGATACTCTCGATGAACTGGTAGGGAATGCGTTGAGGGCTCTGCTGATCGACGGGAAACAGTTCAAGGTAGGAATATCCGTCGGCTACGTGACGATTGAACAAATAGCCGGTGACGGATCCGCGGACCGTAGCAAAGGGCCCACGTTGCCGCTGCGATAATCAAAGGCCAGCTCCGGCTGTTTCGGCCGAGGGAAGTCTGGTTCTTGCCCTTCAAGGGAACCGGCAAGAGAACCGGGACGATGACGCGTGGGTTTTGGTGTCGGTCATGAGGCAGAGGAGGTTAACGAGAAGTAGGCATCAGCGTCAATTTAGCTGTCCGAGAAACTCCGGAGGCCGTACTAAACGTATCTTCCACCGCCGAGGCCTCGTAGCCGCAATGAACCATAATCGCGTATTTTCGTTTCGACTGGTCCCATACTTCTCCCACTCCGTCAATTCCATCAGCTCTCGGAAGGTGGTTGTATACCCTTCTTGCAAATAGCAGGGCTTCTGCCATCCAAATACATTATAGGTCGGATTGCCCCAGGAGGTGGATTGATATTCACGTCGGCCCATCAGGAAATCCAAAAACAGCGGGGATTGATTCCCCAACCAGCCTTGGGATTCGCAAGAATCTTGGAAAAAAGCTCTCGGCTTCGTGACCGTTTCAAGAAATGTTGCTGATCCGGAGCCTTTTGATAACTATAGCCAGGTGAGATCGTCATGCCTTCGACACCACTATCACGTCATCGAAAGGCTTCTCGGGGATTGGCATTGTTCGAATAACGTGGTATTCTGTCACCTCATGGCCGCGCTTGACCGCCGCTTTCATCATGACCGCCACGTCATAGACTCCGTCGCGGCAAACGGCTAAATCATGTCGTCCTTCATGCTTCATACGCCTGAAGGTCAATATACTTGGACGGCTTGCATCATTTCGAGTAGATCGCGTTCGTACAGAGATAGATGTACTTCTTCCGACTCCACCAAGTCCTGGACGATCTTCGCGATCTCAGGATGAATGAGCGGCTCCCTCCCGGAAGCCACCATGGGCGCTCCACATTCCTCTGCCGCCGCCCAGCATTGTTCCGGCGTCAACTGCTTGTCGAGGATATGATCGGATACTGGATCTTCCCACAACCCGCGCAGGCCAGGTCGCCAGAGCGGCTCAAGCATCAGGACCAAAGGGTAGCGCTTCACGCCCTTCAGCTTCTGGGAGAGCACGGTACGCCTCCGCCACGGTACACATCTGGAACGGAACAGCCATTCCGTTCTCCTTACTTAATCGGTTTTTTCGCAATCTACTTTATCTGAACGACTGCCGAAGCAGCCTTGCTTGGAGGCACAAAAGTTTTTGAATTCTAACATCATGCATGGGGCTCGTCAATTTCGAAGAGCAAAGAATGGGGGTGCATCCACTTGCCGCCATATTAGGGTTTTGCTACTGTTTAAAAATGACCTACGTCCGCACCAGCATCCCGAGTGGAGGCCATCTAGAACTTTTCTTGCATTCCAACTGTTCACACGTCGGTGCGTTTTGCGCGAAAAGTTCTTGGCTCACGGAGGCCCTGATGAGGGCATCCATTCGATATGATCGAAAATACTTCCATATAGTGAAGCCATTTCAACTTCGTAGGAAGGAGGGCGCATCATGATCATGAAAATCCGATTACTACTTCTCACGTTCGGCTATTTGGGCATGACCCCCGGGTGTAAGGATGGGGGCATTCCTGCTGAGAAAGTGGCGGATATGTTACATTCCGTCATCGAGTCAGCCGCACGTTTTATACGGAGCATGTTGTCGGAGCGGATGCAAGCGAAAGGCGCTGCCGTCGCATCAGAGAATTGGCGCTCCGAAGCTCCACCCCTGCCCGCCCAATTCTTACAGGAAAGCGCTCGTCTCGGTCAATCGAAAGGCCAAAGGCTGGCTATAAGCTCATCAGTCTCTGGCCCATCAACAAGCAGAACGGGGCGAAATCCGACGCTGAGCAAAGGGGTCTGACGGCAACCCAACAGAACCCTGGACCGCCCGCATGAAGTGGTCATGAGCAGCGGATGCCTATCTCATGGCCATTTATGCCGACAGAGCTGTTTCTCAAGCCTGCATCGGCTGCCACAACGCGCATCAGGATAAGCCTCTGCAAGGCACGATTTCAAACAGAATGACGTGATGGGTGCCATCATGATCATGGTTCCACTGTAGTGGCACGCGCAAGCGAGGGATCTGAAAGAGGACATCGGCGGTGATTATCCCGCGGCGTCAATAGGAGAGGCTACGCCTGGGAAGAGCCGTGGGTGCGCACGAAGGAACAAAATTAGAGCCTACTGGTGGAGAAGTACCTATCCGCCGCGATTTAATCGAACGCGGCGGCACGAGCGAGCTCTATTGGAGGCGCCGAGCGGGTTGAACCGTCATCGCAAATTTTGCAGACTGCTCCCTTACCACTTGGGCACGCGCTCTCGGGAGGCGCATTATAAACGCGTTCCATCTCTTCCCGTATGGCCAGTGAGACCTAGACTATACGTCTGAGGATTTCCGATTGGCTTTGGGTTGAGTTCTAGAAAAGGAAGCGATTATAATGCCGCCTCCGAGGCGCCGTACCCAAGTGGTAAGGGAGCAGTCTGCAAAACTGCGATGCAGCGGTTCGAACCCGCTCGGCGCCTCCAAATCAAGCTCGCTCGTGCCGCCGCGTTCGATTAAATCGCGGCGGATAGGTACTTCTCCACCAGTAGGCTCTAATTCTTCCTTCGTGCGCACCCACGGCTCTTCAGGCGTAGCCTCTCTCCTATTGACGCCGCGGGATAATCACCGCCGATGTCCTCTTTCAGATACCTCGCTTGCGCGTGCCGCTACAGTTTCAGTGGAACCATGATCATGATGGCACCCATCACGTCATTCTGTTTGAAATCGTGCCTTGGACTATCCTGATGCGCGTTGTGGCAGCCGATGCAGGCTTGAGAAACAGCTCTGTCGGCATAAATGGCCATGAGATAGGCATCCGCTCCGTTCATGACCACTTCAGTATGCGGGCGGTCCGGGTTCTGTTGGGTTGCCGTCAAGCCCCTTTGCTCAGCGTCGGATTTCGCCCCGTTCTGCTTGTTGATGGGCCAGAGACTGATGAGCTTATAGCCGACCTTCGCCTTCGAATTGACCGAGAGACGAGCGCTTTCCTGTAAGAATTGGGCCGGCAGGGGTAAAGTTTTTTCGGAGCGCCAATTCTCTGATGCGACGGCAGCGCCTTTCGCTTGCATCCGCTCGACAACATGCTCCGTATAAAACGTGCGGTTTGACTCGATGACGGAATGTAACATATCCGCCACTTTCTCAGCAGGAATGCCCCCGGCATCCTTGGCACCGGAGGATATGCCCAAATAGCCGAACGTGAGAAGAAGTAGTGATGCGATTCCCAACACCAGGCTTTTCATGATCATGATGCGCCCTCCTTCTGTACGAAGTTGAAATGGCTTCACTTATATGGAAGTATTTTCGATCATATCGAATGGATGCCCTCATCAGGGCCTCCGTGAGCCAAGAACTTTTCGCGCCTAATCGGTGTCCGCCGACGTGTGAACAGTTGGAATGCAAGAAAGGATGGGGAGAGAAGAGAGGAAAACGTCTCATAGCTACCTCAGCTCGGGATGCTGGGATGGGCCGGACGTAGGTCAATTTAACGGTAGCAGAAACCCTGATACGGCGGCAAGTGGATGCACCCCATTCTTTGCTCTTCGAAATTGACGAGCCCCATGCATGATGTTAGAATTCAAAAACTTTTTGTGCCTCCAAGCAAGGCTGCTTCGGCAGTCGTTCAGATAAAGTAGATTGCAAAAAACCGATTAAGTAAGGAGAACGGAATGGCTGTTCCGATTTCCCAGATGTGTACCGTGGCGACGTACGTGCTCTCCCAGAAGCTGAAGGGCGTGAAGCGCTACCCTTTGGTCCTGATGCTTGAGCCGCTCTTTCGGTGCAACCTGGCCTGCGCGGGTTGTGGGAAGATCCAGTATCCCGATCATATCCTCGACAAGCGGTTGACGCCGGAACAATGCTGGGCGGCGGCAGAGGAATGTGGAGCGCCCATGGTGAGCATTCCGGGAGGGGAGCCGCTCATTCATCCTGAGATCGCGAAGATCGTCCAGGGCTTGGTGGATCGGAAGAAGTACATCTATCTCTGTACGAACGCGATTTTGCTCGAGCGCAAGTTGGATGAATACAAGCCGTCCAAGTATCTGACCTTCAGCGTCCATATGGACGGACTGAAGGACGAGCATGATTTAGCCGTTTGCCGCGACGGAGTCTATGACGTGGCGGTCAAGGCCATCAAAGCGGCGGTCAAGCGCGGCCATCGGGTGACGACGAATACCACGTTATTCGACGATGCCAATCCCGAGCGAGTCAGAACCTTTTTCGATGACATGATGGCGCTGGGTGTCGAAGGCATGACGATCTCACCTGGCTATAGTTATCAAAAGGCTCCGGATCAGCAACATTTCTTGAAACGGTCACGAACCCAAGAGCTTTTTTCCAAGATTCTTGCGAATCCCAAGGCTGGTTGGGAGTTCAATCAATCCCCGCTGTTTTTGGATTTCCTGATGGGCCGACGTGAATATCAATGCACTCCCTGGGGCAATCCGACCTATAATGTATTTGGATGGCAGAAGCCCTGCTATTTGCTGCAAGAAGGGTATACAACCACCTTCCGAGAGCTGATGGAATTGACGGAGTGGGAGAAGTATGGGACCGGTCGAAACGAAAAATGCGCCGATTGTATGGTTCATTGCGGCTACGAGGCCTCGGCGGTGGAAGATACGTTTAGTACGGCCTCCGGATTTGCTCGGACAGCTAAATTGACGCTGATGCCTACTTCTCGTTAACCTCCTCTGCCTCATGACCGACACCAAAACCCACGCGGTTGATCGTCCCGGTTCTCTTGCCGGTTCCCTTGAAGGGCGACGGTTCAAGCCGACTTCCCTGGCCGAAACAGCCGAGGCCGTGGAGCTGGCCTTTGATTATCGCGGCGACGTGACCCTGTTGCTACGGTCCGGCGAATCAGTCACCGGCTATTTGTTCAATCGTCACGTAGCCGACGGCAATTCCTACCTTGAACTGTTTCCCGTCGATCAGCAGAGCCCTCAACGCATTCCCTACCAGTTCATCGAGAGTATCGCGTTTACCGGCGAAGACACGGCGAACGGCAAGTCCTGGGAGACGTGGGTCTCGAAGAAAGACTCCGAGCGCCGGGCCGAAGCCGCAAAGATTGAGGAAACTGCACGCACCCAGGGCTATCTCTAACAGGCTGCTAAAAAGACCCGCCAGCGGCGTTCTCGCGGGCCACCGCCCGGTTCATGGCGTACGCGGCTGCTACGGACGTATCCTAGGGTATCCCCTAGTCGGCGGGCCTTTCATGGATGTGACAAGCTAATGAGCCTTTTTCTTGCGACTCGCGAAGCGGCCTGTTTCGTTCGCTCCTTTCCCGGGCTCTGACCCATTGCGGAGTGACCTATGGTCGGGCATGACATTATCGTGATCGGCGCCTCGGCGGGCGGAGTGGACGCGCTGCCGCGATTGATTGGGAGTTTGCCGGCAGATCTGCCCGCGTCGGTGTTCGTCGTGCTGCACATTCCGGCACAAGGGCAAGGCCTGTTGCCTGACATTCTTCGCCGGAGCGCGTCGTTATCCGTCGCGAACGGCGTCGATGGGCAACCAGTTCGCAAAGGGCACGTCTATGTGGCGCCGCCCGATCATCACTTGCAACTGGACGGCGCGCGCGTGCGGCTGTCTCGCGGACCACGGGAGAATTTCCATCGCCCGTCCATCGACGCGCTGTTTCGGACCGCGGCCGAAAGTTATGGCCCCCGTGTCGTAGGCGTGGTGCTCACCGGCAATCTGGATGACGGAACGGCGGGTCTGCACGCCGTGAAACGTCACGGAGGAATCGCCATCGTCCAAGACCCGAACGGACGCCATTGGTGCCCGCCATGCCCCAAAGCGCCCTGCGCAATGTGAAAACGGATCATTGCGAGCCGTTGTCAAAAATAGGCCCGTTACTGGTTCGATTGGCCACGACGCGCGACATTCCCAAGCGCAAGACAGGAGTCGCCCGCATGAAGAAACGATCCCTGAGCCCCAAGGAGATGGAACAGGACTTCGGTCAGCCGACGTCATTTGTGTGCCCCGAGTGCAATGGGCCGTTATGGGAAACCCAAGGCGGCGCGTCTCTTCAGTTCCGCTGCCATGTGGGACATGCCTATTCGCCCGACAGCCTATTAGCGGATCATGCGGATGGCCTGGAGCGCGCTCTATGGTCCGCCGTCCGGACGTTTGATGAACGGGCCGCGTTGCTACGCCGACTCGCAGAGCGGAAGTATCACTCGGAGTCCGTCGGGACAAACGCGGAGACCACAGCCAAAGAACTTGAACGGCACGCCGACGTCATTCGCAATCTGCTCCAGACCACGCAACGGGATTGAGCAGGATGGGCATTGAGAGGAAAGTAGGAAATGACAAATAAGAAACGCCAAAGGCGCTCAACGTCCCAAGCCCGTCCGAAACTCAAAACTCAAAACTCAACACCCAAAACCCAACGCTCAGCACTCAAAGCCCAACACTCAACGCTGCCCGGACCCCCCGTCCCCATCGTCGGCATCGGCGCGTCCGCCGGAGGGTTGGAGGCCTTCAGGCACTTGCTCAAGTCCCTCCCGCTGGACACGGGTTTGGGCTTCGTGCTCGTGCAGCATCTGGACCCGCAGCACGAAAGCGCGTTGACGCAGCTGCTGACACGAACTACATCCATGCCGGTGCAAGAGGTCACGAACAATCAACAGGTGGAGCCCAATCACGTCTATGTCATTCCCCGCAACACGAGTCTTTTCATCACCGACGGCCGGTTGAATCTTCGCCCCCGCGGGCAAGATCGTACCCCGCAGCATTCCATCGATACCTTTTTTGAATCGCTGGCGCGGGACCAGCGCGAGCGAGCGATCGGCGTGATCCTGTCCGGCACGGCGAGCGACGGCACGGCCGGGCTGGAGGCCATCAAAGCCGAGGGCGGGATCACCTTCGCGCAGGATGAGTCGGCCAAGTACGATTCGATGCCGCGCAGCGCGATTGCCGCCGGCTGCGTCGATTTCGTCCTCGCTCCGGATGCCATTGCCAAAGAACTGGCCCGCATTGCGAATCATCCCTACGTCGTGGGTCAATTTCCTGGTTCCACGGCCTCGGAAGACGCCCGAGCTTCCGCGACGGCGCACGAGGACGACGCCACCCCGCTGCCGTCCGGTGGCCGAGGCGAGCCGACCGCGGGTGTCAAGGGCAAAGGCGCCGAAGTTTCGCATGGCGCGGGAGCGAACAGGTTTAAAAAGATTCTCCTGCTCCTGCGCAACCATTCCGGCGTGGACTTCTCGCTCTACAAGTCCACCACTATCCAGCGGCGCATCATCCGACGCATGGTGTTGAGCAAACACGCCTCGTTGGAGCCGTACGCCGATTCCCTCCGGGGGCACAGCAAAGAACTCGACGCCTTATACTCCGATGTGCTGATCAGCGTCACGAGTTTTTTCCGCAATCTGGACGCGTTCGAGCTCCTGAAGCGGAAGGTCTTTCCCACGCTCCTTCAGCAACGCAGCGATGATCCGGTCCGTGTGTGGGTGCTCGGCTGCTCGACCGGTCAGGAAGCCTACTCCATTGCCATGATGTTTATGGAATCGTCGGAAGAGGCCTCCCGCATGCGGAAGCTCCAAGTGTTTGCCACCGACTTGAACGAGGCGCTCTTGGATAAAGCCCGCAGTGGCTTGTACGCCAAAAGTCTCTCGCAGGATGTCTCGCCGGAACGATTGCGGCGATTTTTTGTCGAGGAAGAAGGCGGCTACCGCGTGACCAAACCGCTCCGCGAGATGGTCGTGTTCGCGCGGCAGAACGTGATCAGCGACCCGCCGTTCTCGCGGATGGATCTCGTCAGTTGCCGCAATCTTTTAATTTATCTGGAGCCGAGCGGGCAACGGAAGGCCATGTCGACTTTCCATTACGCGCTGAAGCCGGACGGCTTTTTATTTTTGGGGGCGTCTGAGTCCATCGGCAACTTCGCGGAATTGTTTCAGCCGATCGATAAAAAGCACAAACTCTTTATCAAAAAGGCTTCACCCACACCGGCGTTTCATCTCCCGATGAACAAGAAACGGGGGGCAGCGCCGCTCCCCGCGTCGTCGGCGCCTCTGCCGAAGGGGAAACCGCAAGGGACGCATCAAGAGATGGGTGAAGGGTTAAGCCGCGAACTCAACGCTCAGCGCGAGGCCGACCGTGTTACGGTGAATCAATTCTCGCCTCCCGCCGTCTTGATCAATGTCGAGATGCAGATTCTGCAATTCCGCGGGCCCACCGGCCGCTATCTTCAGCCGCCCACGGGCAAGGCGAGCTTGGATGTGCTGAAGATGGCGCGCGAAGGCTTGATGTTGCCCCTGCGCGCGGCCATCAGCAAGGCGAGGAAAGACAATGTCCCGGTGCGCAAGGAACAGGTCCGGGTGCAACAGAACGGCACGTCCCGCATGGTCAATGTGGAAGTCATTCCGCTGAAGAATCTCCGGGAGCGCTGCTTCTTGATTCTGTTCGAGGATGCGGACAAGGTCGGACGGCACTCGCCCCGAGCGGGTCGCGTCCGAAGGGACGAAGACTCCTCCGTGAGTACCAAGCAAGAATCCAGACGCAGTCACGCGCTCGAACGCGAACTGGTCGAGACGCGCGACTATCTCCAATCCATCCAGGAACAGCACGAAGCGGCCAACGAGGAACTCCAAGCCGCCAATGAGGAAGTCCAGTCCGCCAATGAGGAACTTCAAAGCATCAATGAAGAATTGGAAACCTCCAAGGAAGAGTTGGAATCGGCCAATGAAGAGTTGACGACCGTCAACGAGGAGATGGCCAATCGGAATCAGGAATTGAGCCGCCTCAATGCCGATCTCGCCAATCTCCAAGCCTCGACCAGACTTCCGATCCTGTTGATCGGGCACGATCTCACGATCCGCCGCTTCAGCTTGCTCGCCGAAAAACTCTTTAATCTCTTGGCCGTCGATGTGGGGCGGCCCTTGAGTGGAATCAGGCACAATCTGGTCGCGGCGGAGTCACCACGCCGTTCAACGATCCCCTACCACCTCGAAGATCTGGTTCGGGACGTGATCGACCATGTGCGGGCCGAAGAACGGGAGGTGCGGGACAAGGAAGACCGCTGGTATACCCTGCGCGTGCATCCCTACTTGACCCACGACAAGAAAGTGGATGGCGCCGTGCTGGTACTGGTGGATATCACCGACCTCAAGCATACCGCGCGGAACATCGCGGCTGCGCGAGAATATGCCGAAGCCATCATTCGCACGGTACGAGACCCGCTGTTGATCCTCCGCGCAGACCTGCGCGTGAATACGGCCAATGAGGCGTTCTTCAAAACGTTCAGGGTCACGCTGGACCAGACCGAAGGCCGGTTGCTGTACGAGCTAGGCAACCGGCAATGGGACATCTCGAAATTACGCGAGCTCCTCGAAGACATTTTGCTTCGGAACAGCGTCTTCAACGACTTCGAGGTCACGCACGACTTTCCCGACATCGGACGGCGTACCATGGCGCTGAACGCCCGGCGGCTGGGCCAAGACGACGGCAGCCAGTACATGATTCTTCTGGCCATTGAAGACGTGACCGAACGTAAGCGCGCGGCCGACGCGTTGGCAGCAAGCCGCGCCCAACTTGAGTCCCAGGCGGAGGAGATGACGCGGTTCAATCGCGCCGCGGTCGGGCGCGAGTTGCAGATGATCGAATTGAAGAAGGAAATCAATGAACTCTGCCGGCGGCAGGGCGAACCGGCCCGCTATCCGCTCGAATTCGAGCGGGAGGAAAAGGATCTCTATGGCTAATCCAAGCGACAGCCCGCCGACGGATGAGCTCCGAAACGAAGACCTGCCGCACGAGAGCGAAGAACGCCTGCGCCGGACAGGCGCGGGCCTGGCCGAACGTGTGACCGATCTCGAAACGGCCAATACGAAGGGTCGGGAGTCGCGCCTCGCCGCCCTCAACCTGATGGAAGATGCGGTTCGAGCTCGGCAGGCGGTCGAGACCCTGAACCAACAGTTACAGGAGAGCGAGGGCCGGTTACGGACCCTTGCCGGCCGACTGGAGCATCTGGTTCAGGAGCGCACCGAAGAACTGACACATTCCGAAGAGCGTCTCCGTATTTTGGCGACGGAGCTGAACCTCGCTGAACAGCGAGAGCGAAAGCGATTGGCGACTGAACTGCACGATTATTTGGCGCAACTGTTAGTCCTTGGCCGGATGACCCTGGCCCAGGTCAAGCGGATCGGTCTGCCGCCTGGCGCAGAAGACTTGGTCAAGCAGACGGAGGAGATCTTCGGCCAGGCCCTGACCTATTGCCGGACCTTGATGGCCGAGCTGAGTCCACCGATACTTCAAGATAGAGGATTGCCGGCGGGACTTACCTGGCTGGCCGACCACATGCAGCGGCACGAGTTGGCGGTGGCCCTTGATGTGGAGCAAACGGACGACTTCCCATTGCCTCAAGATCGCGCGGTGCTGCTGTTCCAATCGGTCCGGGAATTGCTGATCAATGTTGCGAAACATGCGGCGGTGAAAAGGGCCACGGTTCGGATGACCCATGAGGAGGGCTTGCTGCGTATCATCGTGCGCGACGAAAACGGCTTTGATCTTGCTGCTGCTGCTGCTGCTGCGCCGACAACACCTCACCGCTCTCCTCGAAGTTCGGGCTCTTCAGCATCCGCGAACGGATGAAGGCGCTCGGCGGAAACTTCGATCTCCAATCGGCACCAGGGCAGGGCACCACGGCCACGCTCACGCTGGCGGTGGTAACGAGGACTGAGTCCTCGGAAAAACCTGTCGATCGTCAGCCATCACTTATCAGCTCTCTTTCCGATCGCTCAGTTCTCAGCCCTCAGTCCTCAGCCCTTCAAAAGAACGCGAGAGTTCGCCTTTTGCTGGTGGACGATCACACCCTGATGCGGCAAGGGTTGCGGAGTATTGTGTTGGGCTATGCCCATTTGGAGGTGGTGGGGGAGGCGGGCGATGGGGTGGAAGCCGTGGCACTCGTTGAGCAGCTCGCTCCCGACGTGGTCGTGATGGACATCAATATGCCGAACATGGACGGCATTGAAGCCACGAGACGGATCAAGGCGCACCATCCAGCCACCATCGTGATCGGTCTGTCGGTCAATCAATTGTTCGATACGGAGGAGAGAATGAAAGCGGCGGGAGCGGCCGCCTACCTGACAAAAGAAAGCGCGGCCGATGTTCTGTGTCACGCCATTGATGCGGCCATCTCACACGAAGGAAACCGACGCTCGGCTCAGTCCTCATATTAGGTAACATCACCCTCAAGGCCTGCCTTTTCGTTGACAAAGATTTGGCGCTGTGCTAGAAACCCCTGCCCAATTGTAGCGCGCTCGTGTTGTGCAGCGTGCACTTCTCCGAAGGAGCGAGCGACGAGTCAGCGATCTAGTTCGAAGCGTGGAAGACGAAGTCCAACAGGACTGTTTATCCTAGTTTGCTGTCTCGTAATGAACGTGACGTTCCCATCCGTGGCTCCGGCCACACATGAAGCGGACCATCGTTTCATGGTGGAGGGGTATGTGTGCGGACAGGACGGAAAGGGGCTTTCGAATACGGATGTACTCGTCAAAGACACCAGGATTTCATATGGTCAGGTTGTACGGACGGATGGAGATGGCTACTACAAAGCGATGTTTCATCTGCACAACGACAATCTTGGCGATCCCCTTCTGGTAGAGGCGAGGGGAGAGCAGCAAAACCTTAAAGTTGAATTCGATTCGAAAGATCTTGAGAGTGAACGGAAGATCCGAGTTAACTTTGGAAATGGCTGTGAGGCAAGCGGCCCTCCTACTTGGCTTTGGTGGGGAAGCGGGGCGGTTTTCGCAACAGCCTGCGGTATTATCGGGATGAAGCTTGTCCGTTCTCAGCGGAAGTCGGAACGGGCTAAGGCGAAATCCATGGGAAAGAAAAAATCATGATCGCCGATGACGGTCCTTGGGGCTACAAGGTATCTCGCCGAATCGGTCGATAGGTCGGCGGGGGCCAGTGAGACAAGCTGAAAGCGCGACTGTAATCTTGACGCTCTTGCAGGGGCACGTGATGCCTCCGCAGAAGCGTCTTTTTGTTTATTGGCCCCTTTCTCGACCGCGTTGCAGTCTGGACGAGAATTTATCTATAACAGAGTGATGGATTTAATGAACATGCGGATCAGTTCTATTCACGCTGTATTGATCATGAGTCTGGGACTGTCGAGTTGCGGAGAGCAAGGTGAGGGGCCGATCGTGCCACCACCGCCGGCGCCGCCTGAATATGCCGACAAGCATATGCCGGCAGATTGGTGGGGGGATGCTCAGAAGTTGGAAGAAGGACGCAAGCTCTTTCTCGGCGAGACAAATCCCGACGTCAACTGCGCCAGCTGTCACGGGAAGGATGGAAAACCTGTGAAGGCGGGCGCCACTGATTTCAGAAACCCTGAGCGCATGAAGCTCTATTCCGACTCAGTATGGTTTTGGCGCATTTCCGAAGGTGTGGCGAATACCAAGATGAAAGGCTGGAAGAGCAAGCTTTCAGAGGAAGACCGATGGAAGCTTGTGCTCTATGAGCGAAATTTTGGACTGGCTGGGAAGACCTGGAATGAAGAGAAGAAGCAATGGGGCGATGCCGTCGCTAAGTGATTATAGGGTGACAGGGTTGTCGATGCGTCGCACCTTCTGGACTGTAACCTTCTGGAATCAGGGCGTCCGTCTTCTGCATACGAAGCGAGGTTGCCGACCAGGCTCAGGTTGTTTTTGTATGCTGCTAAGGGATTTCCTTATCGGTAACGATTGGGAGAATCTGCGATACTCTGCCGGTCGGTAAGGTCATATGAGACGACGCTGTGGCGCATCGCAAGGAGCCCGGTCTGGGCATGTGTCGTACAAGATGAAAGCAAGATCCGTAGACTAGGTTCTATAAAAGTAGGGGGCATCGAGGCATCGTGAAAAAACTGTCGAGCGGTCTCCTGGCTCTCGTTGTGTTGTGCTCGCTCTGTGTGGCTGCCACCGGTGTCTACGCCCAGGAGGTTGGGGCGTCTACGGTGGAGTTTCCGTACACGGGTAATCGGACGGCTGTATGGATCGTGGCTCAACTCCATATCTTATTCGCCGCGTTCATCCTCGGCGCGCCGATCTTCGTCGTCATTTCAGAATGGTTGGGGTACCGTAAGCAGGATCCTCGGTATGATCGTCTGGCTAAAGAGATCACCAAGGTGACGGTCATTCTCTTCAGTATGACGGCTGTGACGGGAGGCCTGTTTATTTTCGTCCTTCTTGCCGCCTACCCGCAGTTCACGACCTCGTTCATCAATCAGTTTTATATGGTGTTCGCCGTCATGTATCCGGCGCTGTTCATCGCCGAGACCATCCTCATGTATGCCTACCTCTATACCTGGGATGTCTGGAAGGGTGAAAAGAAAGGGCGTCATATCGCCCTAGGCGTGCTCTTGAATCTTGTCTGTCTGCTCATCTTGTTTGTCATCAACGGCCCCACGTCGTTTATGAACACACCGCCCAAGGCCGAGGGAGTCTCGCCGCAGGACTTTCTCGCGGCGGCAACCTTGTGGGATAAGATCGCCAACCAAAGTTGGTTCCCCCTGAGCCTCCACAGAATCGACGGGAACGTCGCATTCGGTGGGTTTATCGCCGGGATGATTGCCGCCTACATGTACATGGGGGCGAAGACGCAGGAAGAGCGAGCCTACTATGATTGGATGGGCTTCGCCGCCATCTGGATCGCGGTGGGCGGGTCGCTCTTGCAGCCGTTTACTGGGCTCTTGTTGGCGTACGAAATGTGCGATTACGATTTTTCATTCTGCCCGTACATGATGGCCGATCAGCTGTCCATGTTTTTTGAAATGCAGGGGGTGATGATCGGGCTCCTGTTTTTGGCCATCAACTATTATAGTTGGCTGAGTGTCAAACGGATTGAAGGCGCGGAAAATGTTCGAATCACCATTCTGGCGCCCATTGTCTTGGTCGTGCTGCTCCCGGTCACGATGTGGGTGATGAATACCTATTGGATTCCAGATCCAATGTCGTTGGTGTTCCTCCTGCCCTTGACGTTGTCGCCGTTCTTATTGAGTCGGTTCGTTCCGAAGACCGTCTCCGCACGGACCGTCATCAAGATCGGCTTTATCATTATGCTCATCAGCGATGCCGTCTGGCTCACTCCCGCTGGTTTCGTGGCCACCGGAAGCGATATGCCCGATGACATGAAACTACCGGAAGGGTGGGATTATCTGTCGTCGATGCCGGCAAAGCTTTCCGCAATTTTGACGTTGGTGTTTGTGACGGTCGTCAACTTCGTTCTGTATAACCGAACCATCAAGCAAGGTACGATTCTCTGGGGGAAAATCGATTTCGCATCACAGTTTGTCTTGATTTTTCTGGCCTTTACTTCCACGTGGATCATGGGGCTGATGGGAGCGGTGCGGTCGTTGCTCAAGAAATATTTCCATACCTATAGTTTGGTGTCGGATCTCAGTGCCGAGTCGTTTACGCCGACGCTCTCGTATTCTTCCGGATGGATTACGGCGATTACCGTAATCTTTATTACTATCGTCAGTGTGGCTGCGCTCGTGGCTCTTCGGCCTTCCGTCGCAAGGGCGCGGGAGCCTGAGGGAAGTCCTGTTCCGATCGCGGCAAAGTAATCATTGTGTGAAACGCCTACCAGGGCGATGGGATTTCGCATGGGGAATATATTCAAAAAACTAGGGACGGGTTTGCTGATCGGTGGCGTGCTTGTCGGCATCGCTCACTCGCAGGAGCTGCCGGGTACATTCCAATTGCTGTTTTTCATCGTCTCGTTGATCGGAGCGATGGTCTTCATGCTGCTTGACGCGCGGCCACTCAGTGCCATGAGCAGTGGGAAATCTCTCTTTGCCGTGATCGCATTCTGGATCCTCATGGTGACGGTGTGTGTCGCCGGGGCGTCGCTCTTGCCTCAGTTTAATCCCGATGACGAGAAGGAGAAGATCGACAAACTGCTGAAGTCGCAACGGGCTGCCTCTCAACAGGGAAGGCTGAAGAACTGATCGCCCGCGCCAAGGCCCTTGATGAACAGGTCAAAGCCCTCGAACAGCGACTCAAGGGGTTGGGGGGGATTCAGCCTGCGTCCGCATCTCAGACGCCTCCGGCCGGGGATAAGCCCGCTTCGACAGCCGGCGCGTCCTCCGGAGGGGGCGGCGATTTCATGAAGGTGGGCGAGGAACAGTGGCAACTGCAAGAATGTTACAACTGCCACAAGTTGAGAGGTGAGGGCGGAAAGAAACGAGGCCCCGAATTGGATAATATCGGCTCGCTGCTCACGGTCGACGAAATCCAACAGAAAATTGCGGATCCCAAGAGCTTTATGGCTGAGGGGTATGAGAAGGAATATCAGAAGGGCATCATGCCCAACAAGTTTAAGGACCTCATGGAGCCCAAAGAAATGCAGGCTCTCGCCGCCTGGTTAGGCACCTTCAAGAACACCTCGGTGAATACCCCCAAGCCGATCAAGAAAAGCTGATGCTGCAACCGAAACTGAAATCCAAGGTCCGGTGCACCGACCTCGACATCGGTGAAGTCACAAAAGTTCGTGCTCGATCCGCTTTCCCACGAGATCAGCCATATCGTGGTGTCCATGAATGGGAGCGGTGAGCGACAAGTCGCCATGGGGCATGTCCAGACTGTGACGGACGACTTCGTGCAGTTGCGCGCGCCGTCAACGGACATTCTCGCCTTGCCTCCCTTCAAGCGAGAAGATTATGTCACCACGCATGAAGTGGAGATCTCGCACCTCGAGGACAACCTCCATGTGACACCGGGTGAAGTATTGGTGCCTTTGCCCGATCTGGAAAAGAACGTCAAGCGCCGCACGTTTTTCATGAATTTCACGCATGTCCTTGGGTTCTTGATCGGCCTTCCGATCGCGTATCCCATTCTCCGCTTTCTGATGAAGCCGATGTATGCGGATTTCGACAACCACTGGCTGAACGTGGGCAATGTCGGCAAGATCAAGCAGGACGACGTCGGTGTGCAGTTCAAGTACAAAAAGAAAGTCAAAGAAGTGTATATGCCGGAGAGCGAAGTCGATAAAAACGTTTGGATCCTTCGAGCGACCCCCGAGCTTCTCGAGAAAGTCTATCATGACAAGGATATGGAGTTTCGAGATGCCAAGGGGAAAGCGCTCTGGATCAACAAGAAAACCATACCCTACGTGGCGTTCTCCGGTAAGTGCCCCCATTTAGGCTGCGCATTCAAGTGGCGGCAGCATAAGACGCTGGGACAAGTGTTTCTTTGTCCTTGCCACCTGAGCATTTACGATGCAGCCGGGCAAGTACTCGACGGCCCAGCCCCACGCGGCCTTGACGCATTACCCGTGAGGGTTTCTGCAGCGGGAGACGTGGAGATCATCGACATGGAGTTCAAGGCCGGTACGAAATCGCAAATCCGGATCATTTGAAAGCTGCCGACATGGATAGCAAACGATCTACTCCCGTAGCAATTCCCGATCATCAGCCCAGCGCGATCGAAAAGCTCGTGGCGTTTCTTGACGAACGTGTCGGTCTCAAGGAGATGCAGGCCAAGATGCTCAATGAGCCGATTCCCGGCGGCTCTCGCTGGGCGTACGTGTTCGGGTCCATCTTGTTGTTCATTTTCGCCATGCAGGCACTGACCGGCATCTTGCTCATGTTCTATTACGTGCCGACGGCCGACCATGCCTACGCCAGCACGCAATATATCATTCACGATGTCGATTACGGGTGGTTCCTTCTGGGCTACCATTTTTGGGGATCCAGCGCCATGGTCGTCTGTGTGGTGGCGCACATGTCTCAGGTGTTTCTCTGGGGGGCGTACAAGAAGCCGCGAGAATTGCTGTGGCTTGTCGGACTGGCGTTGTTCGGCGTTGTGATCACCTTCGGCTTTACAGGCTACCTCTTGCCCTGGGACCAACGCGCGTTCTGGGCGACGACAGTGGGTGTCGAAATCTTGGACAAGACCCCCATAGTCGGTGATTTCATCGCCAGATTTCTGAAAGGTGGGCCGACTCCTGGACAGATGACCTTGAGCCGATTCTTCGTGCTCCATGTGATGATTCTCCCGGCGTCGCTCATGGCCTTAGCCGGATTGCATCTGTTCCTGTTTCGCGTGGCTGCTCCCGCTGGACCTTTCAACGGCACGGTGGAGGAGATCAAAGCGAAAACCGACTATTTCTTTCCCCGTCAAATTTGGAAAGACATGGTCGGGATGACGTTTGTCTTCCTAGGGATCTGCGCCTTGGCTCTCTGGGAGCCGGTCGTTTTATTGGATGAGGCGGCGCCGGATCCAGGGGACTACCATCCCGAACCGGAATGGTATTTTCTGTTCTACTTCCAGCTGCTCAGGTTGAAACTGTTCGCCGGTGAGTTCGGTCAGTTTTTGGGTGCCGTGGCGTTGCCGGTCGCCTTCATGGTATTGCTCGTTGCGCTCCCGTTCATCGACAAAGATCCCGAGCGGAATATTTTCAAGCGACCGATTGCCCTCATCAGCTGGATTGCGATCATGGTGGTCATCGTCTTATTCACCGTTGCATCGGTGATTAACCGAGAGTTCCTCGACTGATCCGGCATAGGAAAGCTATGGCTGAAGAGCGCGAATCGATGTCTCCAACAAAGATAGGGTTCGGTATTCTCTGGTCTGCCTGCTGGACCGGCATCCCCATTAAGACGGTGTTTGCGGTTCTTGCCATGACGATGGGATTGGTGCATTTCGAAGGACGATTCGGTCTTGCCGTTTTAATGCTGTTTGCCAGCCCCGTCACAATCTTTGCCGCTCCCATCATCATCGCCGTCTTTGAGACGCACTTCGGTGAAGGGATCGGGCTGCCGCTCATTTTCGTGATGTCCATCCCCGTCGACATCTGGGCGCTGGGACTGGTTGGGCGAACGTTCTTCCTTGAGCGACTACGGAAGGAACCACCCTACGATGGACTGGGTTTCGCGATCTGGTGGAGGGCGGCGCTTATTGGGACCTTCTTTCTTCCGCTTCTTTGGTGGATTGTCAGCCGTGTCACGGAGATCGCCATCAGCGCCTCCCACTCGATGGCCGAAATGGACAGCATGAGGCATCTTTTCGGCACCGGTCTTCCCATCGCGGAACGAATCGGTCTTGAACTCACGATCTGGGGTTCCATCTCGTCGGCTGTCTTGATCGTCTTGGCGGTCATCGGGATTTCCATATTGGGACAAATCATTCGACGGATGGCGGAACACTCCCGTCCGGCATCTGAAAATTATCAAGGGCTCATCACCCGCTGGGATTTAATGCGTGTGCCGGGCGACCAAGGGTTGTTATTGGCTTCATTGGCAGGGGTGGGTGTGGTCCTCTCCCTGATGTTTTGGACCATCCTTCCGGCGACGACGCCCAATCCGCACGACTGCTGTAAAAGGCCTGAGGTGCACGTCGAACCGGTCTTCAAACCGGCCGAATCATTGAACAAGAATGCGCAACGGATCGCGTCACTTTCGGCGCAAGTTGAGGCAATGGAACAGCACAAGGCGGAAACAAAAGGTCAGAAAGAAAAGGGCAAGGGGAAGGTTGAAGGTGGAACAGCCAAGGACTCCTCTGCCAAGACGAAACCGTAACCGTAATTTGCGAGGTGATGAGGTGAGTGCCATGCAACAAGGGGTCGGAACGATTCAACGAGCTCTCCTGGCCGTCGGAGGTCACGGCGGATGGCTCGCAGGTCTCTTGTTGACGGCAGGTTGGCTTGCACTCCCTTCGATCGGTTTCGCAGCGGAGGGCGCTGCGGCCGGCCCAACTGAATATCGTGATATCTCCTACATCGGCAGTCGGAATCTCATCTGGGTCGTCGCGCAGCTGCATCTCCTACTTGCGGGGTTCGTCTTGGGCGTCCCGATCTTCGCGTGGCTGTGCGAAGTCATCGCG
This sequence comes from uncultured Nitrospiraceae bacterium, assembly GCA_963849655.1. Taxonomy (GTDB): domain Bacteria; phylum Nitrospirota; class Nitrospiria; order Nitrospirales; family Nitrospiraceae; genus Nitrospira_D. The sequence continues at coordinate 9,175 of CAWKJK010000058.1, read as the reverse complement.
TGGAGGGGAGGCGAAAAACGCTACGACAAACTCGCGAAGGAGTTTACCAAACTCTTGACCTCGGCCTATGCGACCACCGCCCTATTCGGCGGCATTCTCTTGTTTCCTTAGTGATCGTTCTACCCCAAACTCATGAATTATTTGACGGACGTCTTCTTCCCGTCCTTTTTACTCTACTGCCTCCTGTTCCTACTCGAAACCGCCACGCTCTATCTGTATTGGTACGGGTGGGACGCCATGCAGGACGGCAGGATGAAAACGGTGCATGTATTTTTGGGGTTCCTGCTGAACTTCTTCGCCTTGTTCATCATGGTTGTGCCCAATGCCTGGGCCACGTTTCAGGCCAGCCCGGTCGTGATTTCCGAAGGCACGGCTATTGAGCGAGCCTGGGCTGCGACCTGGAATCCGACCTGGTGGCCGATCAACATCCATCGGTTCATCGCCAACATCGTGCTTGGTGGGTACATTTGCGGAGCGTACGCCGGAGTCCGATACTTGTCGGTCAAGAGCGCTGAGGATCGGGAGCATTATGACTGGATGGGCTATGTCGGCAATTTCATCGGCGTGTTCGGTCTGCTGGCCCTTCCCTTTGCCGGCTATTGGCTCATGCGGGAAATCTATCAGTATAACCAGCAGATGGGCATCACTTTGATGGGAGGATTCCTCTCCTGGCTCTTCATCATCCAAGCCATGTTGATTGGAGTCCTGTTTCTTGGTTCGAACTATTACTTCTGGCTGGGGATTACCTATCGAATCCCTGGGGCGGAGGGTAAATATCGACGTGCCATGTTGATGATGCTGGTCAGCTTGCTGCTCTGTCTCGCGGTGTGGATGACCCCGCACTCGCTCGTGGCCAGCATCGAAGAGGCTCAGAAAATGGGAGGGGCCCATCACCCGTTGCTCGGCGTCCTGGGCGTCATGTCGGCTAAAATGACCGTGTCGAACCTCATGATTCTCATTACCTTCATGAGCTTCGTCATGTATTGGCGCGCGGGAAAACAAGAAACAGCCGGGTGGGCGAAGCTGGCGAAGGCGGTCATGGGCGCCGTGTTGGTGCTGGCCAGTCTCGCCGTCATCGTCCTCGGTGTGTGGGGATACTTCGTGCCGGCCATCGTCCGCATCAATTATTTCTCCACGTCCCAGGTGCTGATCGTCATCTTCGTCATTTTGACCATCACGCCGTTGACCGCGCTGTTACTCAAGAGCGCCAGGACGACGACGGAGATGGTCTGGGGCAGTATGCCTCCTCGCGCCGGGTATGCGCTGGTCCTCAATGCCGTCATGGTCATCCTTCTCATGACATTGATGGGCTACGCGCGATCCTCGTCCCGCGTCCATTGGCATGTGTACGGCGTGATGCGCGATTCGTCACCCTATGCCTATTCGCCGGCCCTCGGCAGCGCGTCGCTGATCATGGGATTCTGTACGTTTTTCTTCTGCATCCTCGTGGCGTTTATCTTCTGGGTCGCCACGATGGGTGATAAGCACAAAGCGGCTGCGACATCAGGCAAAGGCGACCTGCCGCACGGCATTCCGGCGATGGCTGGAGGGGCGCCGGAGGAGGGGACCCATGAGTGAAGTCGCACAACTACAATTGATCGCACTGTCAATCGTCGGGGTCGGGATTCTGATCCTCCTGTTCATCAAAGCCACCTTTGTTCGAGTCACGGGGTTCGTTGCCATCGTCCTCGGGTTGTTTTCGCTCACGTGCCTCGCCGTGCCGCAGTTGGCATCGTTGCCCCCGGCTGAAGAAAAGATCGACATCGCGACCATCAAGACGCCGACCGACATCGCGGCGATCGGACAAACGGTATTCTTCAGTAAAGGCCAATGTGCGCTTGTGCCATTCCATCGGTCCCAGCGAATCCGCCCGTTGCCCGGATTTGAAGGGGATCGGCGCCAAATTGAGCCGGGACTTCCTCTATGAGAGTCTGACGGATCCCCAGGCGTTCGTGTACCACGATTATCGACATGGAGGGGTGCCGAAGGAATATCCGGCGACGATGCCGGCGATCAATAAGGATCCGATCGGGCTCTCGAAAAATGAAATCTTGGCCGTCATCGCATTTCTGCAGCAAATGAGCGGCGAGCCGATCTCCATCAGCGCATCGGAACTCGAAATACCCGGCCATGCGCCGTCGGCTCCGGTCAAAGCAGCTGAATCTTCGTTGGTCGCCGACGCACACACGCACGAGGGAGGAACGTATGGGCGCGTTAGGTAAGCCGATCATACTCATGGTCGCCATGTATCTGTTTCTGAAGTTTGTGTTGCCGAACATACCCGGCTCCGCGCCTCTTCCCTCCAGCCTGATTTTCCTCTATCTCCTCCTGACTGCGTCCGGCATCGTCATCTACGAGACATTGAGCGGAGAGTCCAAAGATGCCTTCTGGGGGCCGATGCAGCGGTTCTTGACCGGAGAGAAGATCGGAGGCCTGCAAGCTCTTCGATATGGGGTGCTCATTCTGTTTCCACTTCTGGTCGGGTGGCAAACCTACGGAAGTACCGCCACAAGTGACCTTCCGCCGACGGAAGGTCGAACGATTCATCCTGCGCCGCCTGGGGAGTACACCGGCTTGTCGAATCCTGTTCCCAAGACTCCGGACAATATTATGCAAGGGAAGGGGTTCTATGCGGCCTTTTGCTCGCCCCTGTCATGGAGGGAATTTTGATGGCAAGGGACCGGCCGCTCGTGGCTTCAATCCTCCTCCGGCCAATTTTGCCGATCCGACGACGATCGCGATGCTGCAAGAGAGCTATCTGTTCTGGCGCATCAAGAAGGGCGGAGTCGGCCTTCCGATCGAAGGGTGCGCCATGGAAGTCAGCCATGCCTCGTTGGGAAGTGGAATTACCGGATGAATGGATTTGGAAGATCATCATGGGCGAATACGACGGAGCCCATCAATCCCCGCGAACATGGGAGTAAGCGCGAAGGACAGCGTGCAATGGATCTAGTGTATAGGGAGAACGAGGCCAGTATGAAACCGGCGAGTCGCAATGATGAAGCAGGTTCTGCGAGGTGGGTCGGCAGTGATCGCCAGTCTGATCATCGGTGGCGCATCGTTCACCTTTGCACAAGAGAGCGTGGCGGTTCGTGCCGCGCTTGTGACGGGTGGGCTCCCCTTGACGATCCGAATGCTGCGGCCTGGAGCAGTGTATCCCCCGGCGTCGTTTCCGATGTCGCCGCAAGTCCATTGGCCGAACCGCATTCAGGAAGTCACCGTCAAGGATGTGGCCGTCGCGTGCCTTGCACGACGGGAAACAGGTCGCGTTTCTTCTGGAATATGCCGATCCCACTCAGGATCCGGACGATGGCGCGGCGCTCGAATTCATGGTCGGGGACAAGAAGGCGCACTTTGCCCACGGGCAACCGATGCTGCAGGTCGAAGGTGGGCCGGTCAATATTTGGTTTTGGAAAAACAAGACGGGCAAGGCGGTCGGACATGAGTGCCAAAGGTTTCGGCACATTGAAGCCGCAAGCGCATCAAGACGTGAACGCAAAGGGCGCCTACTCAAACGGGACCTGGAAAATGGTCTTTTCCAGCAATCTCTCGACCGACCATGCCGGAGGAAGATGTTCAAATTACGCCGGGAGCAATTCATCAGTATCGCCTTTGCGGTCTGGGACGGACGGAAAGATGGCGCGGGTGAGTTGGTCGAAAAAGGGTCTCAAAAAGCCGTCTCCTCCTGGTGGTATTTCCGAGCCGATGCACCGCCGGACTATTCCAGCTATATGTATGCGGCGGTAGCCGCTGCATTGGCCTTGGGATTTCAGTTTGTCCTGATCAGAAAACTCAAGAAAGGGCAGTGAGCATGAAGGCGGCACGGCTGGGTGTCATTGGGATTGGTGGTTGGGGTAGTGGGGGGCGCAGCCTTGGTCACCGGAGGGTGCGCGAACGAGCACGAGAAGCGGGGGCACGAGCTCTATACGCACTACTGCAGTGATTGTCATGGTGAAAGCGGCAAGCAAAACCAAGGATTTAATTGGTCCGCTATGCCGGATCCCGAAACCGAAAGATTTGTCGAACAAATCCGAAATGGGCACGTTCAAGGATGAGGACCTCTTCAGCACAATCTCACGCGACATGTTGGATACCAGCGAAGAGGGTGGCGATCCGATCGGAGACGACGACTTTGCGGTTCCGACGATGCCGACATTCAAATATACGCTGTCTGAGGATGAAATTTGGGCGATCGTCGGGCACGTGCGCACGTTGCACGGGATGAAGATGGAGTTTAACGTCGCGGCGCGCAAGACCTCGCTTGAAGAAGGGTTGAAAGCTGCCCAGGCCAAGTTTGACCAGGCCAAGCAGGCCTATGAAGCGGCAGAGAAAAAAGCCAGCGACGAAGCGGAGCGGAAGAGTGAACAGTTGAAGAAAGATGTGGATGTGGATGAATCAGCCTATGCGGCCGAACAAGCGGCGATGGTGCAAGCCAAGAAAGAGATGGATGCGGCACAGGTTGCGCTGAACAACTTCTCCACCAGACCGGGTAAAGGACTCAGTATCCCAAGGCCGGATCTCACAGTCAAGCCAGCGGAAGCTGCAAAATTGGTCGATCGTGGGAAAAGACTCTACGAAAATAAGTATGGCTGCAACGGTTGCCACAATCTTGCCGGTGAGGGTGGCAAGATCGGCCCTGCCTTGGATCGAGCGGGATTTCGGCTGAACGCGACCTGGATCTATCGCTGGCTGAAGAATCCGCAGGCCATGGATTCGGCAACGCGCATGCCGGCATTGGGACTGAACTGATGTGGACGCAAAGGCCGTGACCATGTATGTGGCCACGCTACGGGCTCCCAAAGCGGAACCCGCTGTGCCGAGAAGCCGGTTGAAAAACCCTAGACCAGCACACCTGCCAGAAGATCCGGCGAGGATGGCGACGCCGACCCATACGTGCTTTCCGGAACATGTCAAAGGCGTGAGCCGGTGTGATCGGCCTTCGTAGCTGACCGATCTGGAGGAGAAAAAATACCGCCACGCCCAAGAGTGCCGCGTAATATGGCCATCCCAACTGAGCGAACCACCCTGCTGCGATCAAGAAAGTCAGCATGATACCGAATGCCAAGCCCACTCCTTGGTGAACGGAAGATCCGAAGTACAGGGCGGCCGACTTGACCCCAATGCGTCGATCATCCTCCTGATCCTGGATCGCGTAGATCGTGTCATAGGCTACGGCCCAGGCGGCGGTTGCTCCAAAGAGACACCACACCGGTGCATCCAATTGTCCTCGCACCGCGGCCCAGGCCATGACCGTTCCCCAGCCGAACGCGATGCCGAGCATGGCTTGCGGGATATGGATCCATCGTTTGGAGTATGGGTAGAGGGCTGCGAGAAAAACTGCGATCGGGGCGAGCCAGGTCACGATCGGCCGAAGGAAAAACAGGAGGCCTGCCGCGACGGCAAGGAGCGCGCTGAGCAGCATCGCCGCATGGCGCCGCGATAACTCACCTGAAGCCAATGGACGAGTTTTGGTACGAGTGACCTGCCGGTCGAACGATTGATCCGCCAAATCGTTCATGATCACTCCCGCGCTCCGCATTAAGAACGATCCTCCGATGAAAATGGCTACTAGATGAGGGAGGGGGAATCTCCCGGGCGGCCAGTACCAGCCCCCACATCGTGGGCAGGAGCAAGAGATAGGTGCCGGTCTGATTCGGCAGCCGGATCAATCGGGCAAGCGCAGGCCAAGGAATCCCCTAGGAAGCCGAAGATGACACAGCCGGACTGGACATGGTGCGACCTTAGCCCAGAGGAAAACAGGCTGTCAATGCGTCTTCGCCGGTTGTGACGCCAGACGCGAATTCGGTATAACCACAAAGTGAACAAGCTGCAACCCATGCCGAACGTCTATTTCCCGTCATGCCGCCACGTCATCTCCGTCTGTGTGGTGCTGGCACTCGTCTTGTCAGGTGCCGGCTGTTCCTTCCTCAAGAGGGGGAAGGAGCCGGTCAGTTCCCAACCGATTTCATTGACGCCGGTGATCTGGTTTTCACCCAGCGTGACCACAGCTGAAGTGCCCTACCTCGACGGTTGCGGTGAGACGAAGATCGGTTGCTCTGGCTGACGCCGCTTGTCGCCTCCGTTCCCAAGAAGTTGACGGAAGTCTTTACCGGTGTCACGGCTCAGAGCCAGCTCGATGAAACCATCGCGTCCGATGGCGTGATTGAGGTCGGGATAGGACTGAGGCGGATCGAGCTTACCATTCCCAAGCAGGCGCAAGGAACCTATCCGGCGACGGCGACGATAGGAATTGAAATGGTCTTCTTGGCCAGGGACGGAGCATTACTCTTCAGTAAGAAGCTCGAAGGTACCGGGCGTGGTACGGTGACAGTCGGGGAATCGTCGTGTCAGGTAGCGGGCATGGAGGCGATTGTTCAGGACGCCGTGGACTCTGCGACGAACGGCTTGGCTCAACAAATCGTGCAATCGGCACAGATTCGAGAATATGCCGCTCAAAGAGACACTGGGTTCCAGATGGCGGCACGTCCACGCCCCTCTGTGGCGACGTCGACTACGGAAGCCGTCACATCGCTTCCCGCGCTGGTCGAGACGGCGGCTCAGCAACTGCCGGTCGCTTCGACCGTTCCGACTGCGCCGGCGCAACTGAGGTTTCGCGCCATCATCCGGGATGAAAATCGGGACCAATTCCTTCAGCCGGATGAATCCATCACGATCGAAATCGAAGTGAAGAACGAGGGAATGGGAGACGCGAAAGACGTGACGGTCACGGCCGAAGGAAAAGCCGAGTTGGCGGCCTTGTTTCCCTCGGAAGTCCACATCGGCAACCTCCAAACCGGGAGAGATCAAACGCACCTCGATCACACAACGGGTGACGGCATCCCAAGAACATCTTCATGGAGAATTGACGTTGAAATTGCGGACGATCAGTCCGGTGGTGTCCGTTCCTCCGCCCAAGATATTTAGATTTTGGGGTCAAACCAAGAGTCATCGACGCCGCACTGATTCCGGATGTCGACAACATGCCGAATTCCCTGGCGGCGTTTAATCAACCGAAAGCCGTCATTATTTCGATCGGCATCGGGACCTTTCGTGACGGAGAGGTGCCGGCAGTCAAGTATGCCCGCCATGATGCGGAAGTCATGGCTGAATATTTGCGTATTATCGGCGGGGTTCCAGGTGAGCGATACGGATCTTGCTCGACCGACAGGCTCTCGAACGGGATTTGGAAGACACGTTTGAGCGATGGCTTCGGAAGAAGGTGGACCGAGAAACCGTTGTCTATGTGTTTTTTGCCGGACGAGCACTGGTAGAGGGCGGGACCGGCGCGATCTCGCTCGTGCCGTATGATGGGATGCCCGCTGAGGCAAGGCAGCTCTATTCCCTTGTCCGGCTCCAGGAAGTGCTCTACCGACTTCCGATCCGACGGGCTATTGTGATGTTCGATGTCTCACTGGATCCGTCTCCGGGCACCGGTCTTGCCGACATCCCCTCGCCGGCCTGGGAATCGTCCGTGAGCGAAGCCAGAAAAGACGTGGAAATGTGGATGGTGAGCAATCGAGACCTGCAGGAAGCCCATGCGTATGACGACGGCAAGCACGGATTGTTTACGTACCAGCTTCTCAGAGGATTGCAAGGCGTGGCCGATGTGGATCGCGACGGGACGGTCATCGCCGGCGAACTCTGTACCTATGCTCGGGGTCAGGCGGCGCGTGTGGCGCGTGAACAATTCGGGAGCAAGCAAGATGCGCTCTGTTTTCCAGGAATCGGACGGGGAGGCATGGTGCGAATACTATCCGGTCGCGAGAGGCAATAACCCAAAGCCGGTTCCGATGCAGAAACCACCAAACCTTCCCGCCGACTCATCAGGACCATCCCCCAATCCGATGCAGGTCGGGCCATAGTTAGGTGAGGCGACCTGCTTCATTGACAGTACTCGGCGATGACCGTTATCATGCCACGTCAAGCCTTGCGTTCCGTCTTCCTCCTGTCTCACCAAGGTGCCGGCGTAGCTCAGTTGATAGAGCAGCGGTTTCGTAAACCAACCAGATGCACAGAACCCCTTGTAATCTACAATGATTGCAAGGGGTTTTCTTTTTCATCATTGGTTAGTGATAACAAACTAGGATAATAGGTCCATTAGGCAGTATCAAATATAGGTACTATTGTCCATATCTCAAAGATGGACTTGCAGAGCGTATGCTGAACATTCATACTCGTCTCCCTGGGATAGGAAACTATCGTAGTATTAGTATCGGTATGTAGGTAATTGTCATATGAATAAATGACACGACATAATAAAATTGGCATCCCCGGTGTAAGTCTCATCGACGACGCTGAGCGGCGTGCCGTCCGGCAGGGCGAGCTGCGCGCGCACGGTGAGCAGCCGCGGCGGAATGGCCAGCGTGCCCGGCGCCGCCTCGCGCGCGTGGCCTGGCAGGCGCGGGCTTGTCCTGACGCACGCGCTCGGCAACGATGCGCGCGGAGCTCGCCAGACCGTGCACCTGGCACCAGCGCTCGAGGCTCGCGGTCGCGCTTGCCCCGCTGCGCCCGACACGGCCGTTCTCGACATCGTATCGCCCGCCACCAATAGTGAGTATTGTAGAGGTTTTCGTCCGGGTGAGGAGATGAAGGTCGATGCTGGCAAGCTTGGAGCGCGAGCTTTGCCGCTCAACGTAATCGCTTCGACCTGGCCGCTGTTGCTCGGCATGGGCGTGCTCATGCTCGGCGCCGGTCTGCAGGCCACCCTGCTCGGTCTGCGCGCCACGCAGGAGGGGTTCCCGACCTACATCACCGGTCTGGTGATGTCGTGCTACTACGTCGGATACCAGGTCGGGACCAAGGTGGCGCCGCCGCTCCTGCGCCGGCTCGGCCATATTCGCGTGTTCGCCGCCATGGCGGCCATCGCCTCGGTGACCATCCTGGTGCAAGGCTGCTTCGTCGAGCCCTTGACCTGGGGCGTCATGCGCCTCTTGTCGGGGGTGTGCTTCGCGGGAATCTACGTCGTCGCCGAGAGCTGGCTCAACGATCGCGCCACCCGCGAAAATCGCGGACGGCTGTTCGCCGTCTACATGCTGGTGCTGTACGTCGGCCTCGGCACGGCGCAGTTTCTGCTCGTGCTCTCGAATCCCAGGACCGCCACCCCTTTCATGCTGGTATCGGTGCTGATTTCCCTCGCCATGGTGCCCATCGTGGTCTCCGGACAGCAGGTGCCCGA
>CAWKJK010000057.1:0-22953 GCA_963849655.1 uncultured Nitrospiraceae bacterium | reverse complement strand
AACTCCGCAACCATTGGCCGTCATATTCCGCCGGCCGATCCATGGGGTTGCAATCGCAAGCCCGTGCCAGGCAAAACGCACGGAATTCCACTGCTATCAGCAAAGCACCGCGAGGCAGGTATTGCCGCCCGGCACGGATGACCTGGTTGGAGTAGCGAGCATGGTCGAAGGCGTGAGGGCGGGCGGTGTCGGCGCAGCGGCGCCGCTGTCTCGTGACGGCCCGAAAACGGTATCCGGCGAGTTCACAGTCGACGACGGCACGGCGCCGCTGCACCAACGCGCGCGCCTGGCCTCGGTAGCGGGCATCGGCCTCGAAAGCATGCTGGCACTGCAGGCGGTCGATGAGGCGTCGGAACGCAATCGGGCTGCGCACAAACGTGGGACTGCAATGATCGCGGCTTTGGCCAGGTTGCAGCGCGCGATCCTCGCCGAAGAAGATCCGTCGTCGGCGCTCAATGCTCTGCGTGACCTGGCCGACGATGGTCCACTCGGCAACGATCCGGCACTCGGCGCGATCGTTCGCGCGGTGGTGTTGCGGTCCCGCGTCGAACTGGCCGCCGGGAACATGGCCGCACGGCAGCACTGCGGCTGATGCAAAAAAGCGACGTTTCATTACGGATATACGATGGCCCACGATGCCCCTTGGCGCCGCCAGGGGCCGTCGCTATAAGCCCGCCCATCCGGCCCGTGTGCTGCGAGGACCGGATGCCGCCGCTCACCTGTTTGCGGCGGAAACAGAATAAACAGGACCGGCGCCGATGCTGATTACGTTGCCTCCCGATTACCGGCCCTCCGAGGATGAGGAATTCATGAATCCTCTCCAGGTGGAATATTTCAGACAGAAGCTATTGCGTTGGCGTGGCGAGTTGCTCAAGGAGGCCGACGGTACTTTGCTCAGCCTGTCGCAGGGCGGCATCCTGGAGCCGGACATCACCGACCGCGCCAGTGTCGAAACCGACCGCGCACTGGAACTGCGCACCCGTGACCGTGCCCGCAAGTTGATTTCGAAAATCGACCAGGCTTTGGGACGGATCGAAAACGGCAGCTATGGTTTCTGCGAGGAAACTGATGAGCCGATCGGCATCCGCCGGCTCGAGGCGCGACCGATCGCGACCATGTCGATCGAAGCCCAGGAGCGGCATGAGCGGATGGAGCGGGTGCACCGCGACGATTGACGTTCGCCGCCGGCCGGCGCAGGTGTTCGTCATGGCGGCGGTGCCTGCGTCTGTTGTTACGGTTGATCGTCTGATCTGGCGCGACGGTGCGGCGACGCCGGACCGCGCTCCATTCCGGAAGAAACGCCGATCGCGTTGACCTACGGTCGCTCCACCTTTGCGGTCATGATGGCGACACCCGCTGACCTCACGGATTTTGCCGTCGGCTTCAGCCTGTCCGAGGGCATCGTGCGAAGTCCGTCCGAAATCGCCTCGCTGGAGGTCGTCCCGGCCGGCGACGGCGTCGAATTGCGCATGGACCTGGCGGAGGAGCGGCAATCCGGCCTCGCCCGCCGGCAACGTCGGATAACCGGGCCAGGAGGGTGCGGACTTTGCGGCATGGACAGCCTGGCCGAAGCGGTTCGTCCGGTGCCCGCGGTTGCCGCGGGTAGACACTATACGCCGGAGGACATCCACGCGGCGCTGCCGTATCGCTTTAAGAACTTGGTCATGCACGAAGTTGTTAAAGCAATCCTTGCAGAATGCTGCGTTGTGGCGTGGCAACTTGAGAACCGCTTTGGTCTTACATCTCGTACAATTCATCGTTCCAATCATACGAGCGGAACCGACGTGATTGCAAATCGGCTCCATCACGGCATGAGGCAGCATGATGGGATAGCCGAGTAGGGGTGTCATGCACGATACAGCTCCTGCGCAATTGACCTTCGAATCATGATCAGCTATGAAGGTACTGGTGTGAGAGCAGCTAGAAAAGGACGGTAGGCGGGCCAGAGACGAAGACGTATGAGTTGACATAATATCTCTTATCAGACTATGACGTTCGAACTTCTTGGTCGTGTACATAAAGAACTTTCAATTACCGGACATGCGTTCTACGAAACGATTCTTTCTATTTCTGAACTGGTCAATCGAAAGGTTCAGATTATTCGTCTCCATGGGCAGGCTTCCACTTTGCTTCAGCACATTGACGATGTGACGGCCAAGGTCGGCCAACAAATCGTCGCGCAGGTTTCTGATCGACTGCTGTATCAGAGTCATCCCGATTCGGTTGTCGGTGCGATCGATCAGATGCTTGCTGAGGCCATCTCTCGCGTTCAAGAGTTGAGGCAATCGCTGATCGGGGTTGATGCTCAGATTCGTGAGCTCAAAATCGAGACGGTCCGTCAGGACTTGCTCTCCCTCCAACGTGAGTTGGCGCTTCGTTCGGGGGGTATTGAACGGGTAACCGTCCTTCGTGGCGCTGCCGCAGCGGGACAGCCGCTCAGTGCGCTTCCACAATATTCCTCCGCATACGTGGCTGCGGTATTACGAGGGCCGTTTCTGTTGGCTCCGACCAACGATTTCCTATTTTGCTCCGGCGACATCGTGGTCCTAATCGGTGCCCAAGCAGACCTCAATGAACTCGTCTCATGGTTTACCGGCCAACGTTCCCTGACAACGTCGCTCACGAGATCGGCGCAAGAGAGTAGGCGCATCGACAGAGATCAGATACAATAACACTCGATGTTAGCCGTCGCATTCCCCTCATCGCGTATGTTGCGCTGTTTTGTTGCTATCCTCCTATCAGCTGTCATAGGAAGCGACCGAGCCGAGGCAGTATCGGCAGACTCACCAGGCATTCGGATGCTGGAAGAGATCCAAACCGTCATTACTGAACTCGCTGAGCAGGCCAAGCCTTCTGTTGTCAACCTGTTTCCCGTCCCCATCGTGGGTAGGCTTCGCGAAGGACCAGGCGAGCGTGCGCCGAATGCCACTGGCTCCGGTTCGGGCCTGATTGTCGATCGTGAAGGCCATATCGTGACGAACAACCATGTGATCGGCGATGCGACTGAAATTGAAGTGCGGTTCTCCGACAAGACGAAGCTCATCGCTCAGGTGATCGGCAAAGATCCGGACACCGATTTAGCTGTCCTCAAAGTGACGACCGATCGACCGCTATCCAGTGCTCGATTCGGTGATTCTTCAAGCGTCAAGGTGGGGCAATGGGTGCTGGCCGTCGGGAATCCATTCGGGTTGGACCGGACCGTGACGCTTGGGGTGGTCAGTGGCATCGGTCGCGAAAACATCAACCTTTCGCGGTACGAAAACTTCATTCAGACTGATGCCTCGATCAACCCCGGAAATTCCGGAGGCCCACTCTTTAATCTCCGGGGTGAGGTAATCGGCATCAATACGGCGATCATCAATTTTGCCCAAGGCATCGGATTCGCCATTCCCTCGAACATGGCCAAGCAGGTCATCGAACAGTTACTTGCCAAAGGGAAAGTCGTGCGAGGCTGGCTCGGCGTCGGGATTCAGCCGTTGACCGCTGAGTTGGCGAAAAAATTCGGAGTTGCCGAAGGCGAAGGAGTACTCGTGAACGAAGTGTTTGAGAAAGATCCTGCAGCCGTGGCTGGGGTCAAGCCTGGCGATGTCATCGTCCGGATCGACGGTGCCGTCGTTGATTCACCGAATAAACTGTCTCGTCTCATCGCGCGGACGCTGAATCCGGGCGCAACCTCAAAGATAGAAATAGTCCGAGATCTAAAACACGTGACAATGGACGTTCCCCTCACTCCGAACGGGCGTGATACGACCATCGTCGCATCGATTCCTCAACAAGAGGAGAAGGTAGGAGTCAGACTGGGTCTTGATCTCCAAGACGTAGACGTCCGCTCTGGCGGAGAAGTTCAAGCTCCGTGAGTCGAAAGGTGTGCTGATTGCAAAGGTTGAACTCAACAGTCTTGCTCAAGCTGAAGGTCTCCGGGAAGGCGACCTCATAAAAGAGGTCAACCGTATGGAAGTGTCCTCCGTAGGAGAATTTACGTCAGCCATTGCGCGGTCCAGACGTGGTGACACACTGCTGCTCCGTGTGCTTCGGGAAAACCGCGCCTTTTATGTCGTGCTTAAGTCCTCCGACTGACGATTTCAGTGGGCCGTGGCAGTTTGTCCTTCTGCCTTATGTCGCTCGATGACCCTTGCAGTTAACTCTCGTGGCACTTCATCATACTGCGCGAAATCCATGACATAGCTGCCCCGCCCCCGGTCATGGCGTTGAGGGCCGTCGCATATCGAAGCAGCTCAGCCAGTGGAACCAACGCGGTAATCTGCTCGGCATGATCTTGCGCGTTGACGGCCACGATTCGACCCCGTCGGGCGCTCAAGTCTCCCATGACAGCCCCGACCGCGTCGGTCGGTATGTCGATGCCGACCGTCATGACAGGCTCAAGTAACACGGGATGCGCGGTCTCGATCGCTTTCTTGAATGCCATCGATCCCGCGATCTTGAACGACATCTCGGATGAATCAACGACATGATAGGATCCGTCATAGACGGCCACCTGCACATCGACGACCGGAAACCCGCTCAACGGTCCTTCCTGCATGGCCTCGATGACCCCTTTTTCCACGGCGGGAATGAAATTGCGAGGAATCGCTCCTCCGACCACGCGATTTTCAAACACATACCCATTGCCGCGCGGGAGCGGCGCCACTTCAAGCCAACAATCACCGTATTGCCCATGACCGCCGGTTTGTTTCTTGTACTTACCCTGTGCCTGTGATTTCGTCTTGAGCGTTTCACGGTACGGGACCTTCGGCGTATGAAGCATGACATCGGCTCCGAACTTTCGATGAAGTTTCTCAAGGGCCAAATCGATGTGGAACTGCCCCATGCCGCTGAGCACCATCTCCTTGGTTTCGGCATTGCGTGCGAATTCCAACGTGGGGTCTTCTTCGATGAGTTTGTGAAGGCCAAGGCTGACCTTATCGATGTCCGTCTTGGACTTGGCTTCAATCGCAAACGACAGGATCGGCTTTGGGAGGCTCAGCATGGGGTAACAGATGGGAGCATTCTCTTGACATAGCGTGTCACCGGTATGCGTGTCTTTGAGTTTGCCGATCGCCACGATCTCTCCCGCTTTTACAGAGTCGATGGCCACGTGACGTTTGCCCAAGACCCTGTAGAAATGGCCGAGCTTTTCCCGTACAGCTTTGGAAGCATTCAGCACCGTCGCATCGGCATGGATTGTTCCCGACACGACACGGCAATAGGACAGCCGACCGATGAATGGGTCGATGATGGTCTTAAAGACATTGGCTGAAAACGGCTCCTGTACACTCCCCTTCCGTTCACCGCCTTCGTGAGTCTCGGGGTGAATGCCGTGCCATGGATGGGCTACACCACGCTCGGAGGGCGACGGCAATAAGGTCACGATGGCGTCCAGCAGGGACCAGATTCCGACATTCTGCATCGCGGATCCGGCATACACGGGAAGAAATTGATTCGTCTGAATGTCGCGTCGGAGTCCTTGAAGAAGGTCTTCCTGGTTTAACTCGCCCTGAGTCAAGTAGCTCTCCAGCAAGGCTTCCCCGCTCTCCGCGACTGCTTCCACGAGCTGCTTGCGCGCTTCGCTGAGAGTTCTCTCCAGGTCGTTTGAAATCTCCAGGTGTTCGACTTGAGCAGAACTCGAGCCCAGACCGTACAAGCTTTTCATATCGTACATCAATGACACTGTCTAAATTCGCGCCAGAGATGACCGGTACCGTCATGGGGATTGGAGCACGACCGAATTGCCGGCGGCAGGTCTCCAGAGCGTTCTCGAACGATGCGCCTTCCTTATCAAGCCCGTTCACGAATATCAGACAAGGAAGATCCAACTCTTTGATTCTCCCCCACAGCCGTGCCAGCTCCGTCCTCACCCCCATGTTTCCGCTCAGAAGAAGGATGACCGCATCGACGGCCTCTAAGGCCTCGAGCGGTTCGCCAAGAAGATCGAGGGCGCCGGGAGGGTCAATTAAATTGATGCTGGTGTGATTCCACGAGAACTGAAGGAGACTGGTGCTTGTCGAATTGCGATGACGAAGCTCTTCCGGTTCGAAATCAGAAACGGTGGTACCTTGCATCACGGAACCAAGCATGGGGATCGCTCCACCGGCATACAGCAAGGCCTCACTGAGAGAGGTCTTGCCCGCGCCGGCGTTGGATACGATCGCTACGTTTCTGATGGGCTCCAGACGGGCTGTTTCCATAGTCTGCCCTCCTTGTTGAGTAAGGGTTAGGCCATTTGCTTCCTCATATGCCTCGGTGCGGTGGTTTCGATCGACATGATTTCAGGGGTCTTCGCACTCATTTTTCTGTCCTGTCAGCCATCCTTCGTCGGCAAAGCTCACGTATCGACCGTCTCCAATAATTACATGATCCAAGACGCTGATCCCTAACAGCTTGCCGGCCATTGCGAGTCGATCGGTCAATCGCCGATCCTCCGGGCTTGGAGTCGGATCGCCGCTGGGATGATTGTGAAGAAAAATGACGGCGGCGGCCGATTCACGTACGGCGAGCGCAAAGACCTCACGCGGATGCACGATGCTGAGCGTGAGGCTTCCCTCTGAGACCGTGGCCTCTTTGATCACGATATTTTTTGCGTCCAGCAGCACGACCTTGAAGAGTTCGTGCTTCACATCGCGGAGTGCAGGGTGAAAATGTTTGAATAGATCTGCACTTGAGGAAATACGAGTGCCGGTGGACATTGGAACTGCCAGCGACCGTCGCCCTAATGCCAACGCAGCCTTGAGTTGGGCTGCCTTGGCGGGACCAACGCCCGGGATGGCACAGAGTTCTTCAATGCCGCAGGCCGCCAATCCTCCTAGCCCCCCTACGCGGTCGAGAAGTTCAATGGCCACCTGCACCGCAGACGAATCGCGGCGACCGGTTCTCAGGAGAATGGCGAGAAGATGGGCATCGGATAAGGCTTCAGATCCCTTGGCAAGAAGGCGTTCACGGGGACGTTCGGTCTTTGGCCAGCGCGCAATGCCTTTTCTTGGTTCTTTGCCCGCCACGAAGACCCTCAGATGACAAAAAATTGACGGTCCGGACTCTTTTGTACCGGCAAATAAGGCGAAATTACCGACCTAAGGCAAATACGTAATTCATAACTCATTGAAATACTGAAACATGACAAATTGGTGCAGCTCTTGCTTAACTTTGCCACCAGCTGTGAACGTAGCCACCTTGGGAGGGATCAATGGAATGTCCGAAATGCAAGGGTATGATGATGTTGGAACGGTTCTCTGATTTTTTTCTCGTGTTCTATGCATGGAAATGCATCAACTGTGGTGCCATTATTGACCGCACCATCTCTAACAACCGCAGAAAGAGCCTAGCGGCCCGCGAATCTCAGACCGTCGCGGCTCGGTAAATCATAATCCTTCCCTTCTGCTCGGAGCCACGCCCCCTTGCTGAAGGCCTGCTGAGACTCATAGGGCGATCGTGTCTTCTCTGGCGTACCAAGAGAATAGCGATCGCATTATAGTCTTCCGCAAGAAGTCGGTCAAAAGAGTCCCGATGATCCTCACCGACTCAATCGCGGCCCATACGGTCAGCCCTACCGTCCGCATTTCTTGACCCTTGCAAAAATGCTATGTTAGATTCTGACACTCAAGACGATGTTGTCTGGTATGCGTGTGATCGCCGGTGCCCACCGAGGTCGTCGACTCTACGGGGTGGGAAAGCTCGCTCTTCGTCCAACCTCTGACCGGGTTCGCGAAGCTCTGTTTTCAATTCTCGGTAATCGGCTTACGAACAGCCGTTTTTTGGACCTCTACGCTGGGACCGGAGCCGTGGGAATCGAAGCCGTCAGTCGCGGTGCTGCGCATGTGACCTCCGTCGAGTCGAACCGGAATGCATTGAAACTGCTGCGGCGAAACCTGGATCTCTGTCATATCGGTGAGGAAATAGCCGTGCTAGGTCAGACTATCCAACAATTTCTGCACCACCCCCATCAGTGGAACGGTCCCTATGACGTTGTCTTTGCCGATCCACCCTACGCCGAGGCGTCGGAGCTTCTAGCATTACTTGCTGAGCCAAAGACTGAGGATTGGTTTGCCCTGGACTCATGGCTGGTCGTCGAACATGCTGCGAAGACCGCCTTCCCCATGTCGCTGGGATGCACCAAGTTTTTGCGCCGTTATCGCTATGGTGATACAGTCTTATCCCTCTACTCCCGTTCCCACGCCGTGTTGGCATGAAAATCGGTATTTACCCTGGCACTTTTGACCCGATTACACATGGCCATGCCGACATCATCACCCGCAGCCTCCGTGTGTTCGACAAGGTGGTGGTGGCCGTCGCTCCGAATCCCTCCAAACATCCACTCTTCAATTTGGCGGAACGCCTTGACATGGCAACACTGGTGATGAAGGATGTAGGACAGGTCGAGGTCACACCGTTCGACGGATTACTCGTCGATTATGTCGAGCGTTCAGGTGCCCATGCGATTATCCGTGGCTTGCGTGCCATTTCAGACTTCGAACATGAATTCCAGATGGCGCTCGTCAACCGAAAACTTGCGAAGATGGTGGAGACCGTGTTCTTGATGCCCAGCGAAGAGTATTCTTACTTGTCCTCGACGATTATCAAAGACGTGGCACAACACGGTGGAAGTGTAACTGATTTTCTTCATCCGGAAGTAGCCCGGCGTCTACAAGCTCGTATCCGGAGTCTCAAATCATGAAATTGGCAGCACGTGTCGGTCGTATTGCACCATCTCCGACGCTGGCCATGGCTGCAACCGCCAAGGCCATGGCCGCGCAAGGATTGGACGTCATCGACTTTTCAGCCGGAGAACCGGATTTTGACACCCCGGATCCGGTGAAGGCCGCGGCGGAAGCGGCTATACGCGAGGGGTTTACCAAATACACACCATCATCCGGGATCGATGAGCTGCGGAGCGCAATCGCCGACAAGCTTCAGACTGAACTTGGGCTTCGGTATGAGAAGTCGCAAATCCTCGTCTCCTGCGGAGCGAAGCACTCGCTCTATAATCTGGCGGAAGCCTTACTCGAAGCGGGTGACGAGATCATCATTCCGATCCCCTACTGGGTTTCTTATTCGGATCAGACACTTCTCAATGATGCGACGCCGGTTCTGTTACCGACCAAGGAGGAGGACGGTTACGCCGTTCATGCCCCAGAGTTGGAACGCCTCATTACGCCGAGAACCAAAGCCATCATCGTGAACAGCCCATGCAATCCTACCGGGACAACCTATGATCGGGCGACGCTGGAACAGATCGCCTCAACAGCGGTCCGGCACGATCTCCTGGTCATTTCTGATGAGATTTATGAAAAGGTGCTCTACGATGGAGCCACGCACATCAGCATTGCCTCGTTGGGATCTGAGATCGCTGCACGAACGGTCATTATCAACGGCGTATCAAAGTCGTATGCCATGACAGGGTGGCGAATCGGATATGCGGCCGGTCCAAAAGATTTGGTGACGGCGATGGCCAATATCCAGAGTCAGAGCACCTCAAATCCCTGCTCGATCTCGCAGAAGGCCGCAGTCGCAGCGTTGCGCCTTGGGGAACCCTTCACTCGTAAAATGGTGGAAGAATTTTCCCGTCGCCGGATTGCTGTTGTGGAAGGATTGAACAAGATTCCGGGCGTGTCATGCCGAATGCCGACCGGGGCTTTCTATGCGTTTCCGAATATCAAGGGTGTGTTGGGGAAACGTGGTCCTTCGGGTATGCTAAAGACTCCGAATGACGTGGCGCATTATCTCTTGCATGATGCCCGAATCGCGGTCGTTCCCGGTGAACCCTTTGGAAGCCAGGAACATCTCCGGCTATCCTATGCCACCAGTATGGCGAACATTACCCGAGGACTTGAGCGTCTAGAGCAAGCATTCGCGAAGTTGGTGTAAAGAAGGATTGTCTCATCTAGTTCTATGCAAAGGTAAAAGGGAGGAACGCGGTGCCGATTTACGAATATCAGTGCGACAGCTGCTCGTATCGTTTTGAAGTGAAGCAGAGCATCAAAGATGATCCGCTCTCGACGTGTGAACGGTGTGGGAGCGCGGTCAGACGGTTGATTTCATCGCCCGGGATCATGTTTAAGGGGAGTGGCTGGTACGTTACCGACTACTCGGATAAACTCAAACCGCCGTCGAGTGCGGGTGGTGAGGCCAGTACCAAAACGGAAGAGAAGAAGGAGTCAACCCCTTCAGCGCCGACAACTTCAACATCTTCGACTCCCGCCGCGACGCCAGCGGCATCTGCCAGCTCGTCAACATCATCATCTAATCCGACGACGCCCTCCTCTTCATAGACTCCTGGGCCGATTATCGGACACCCACTGCTCTCGGAGTTCGGCTTTTGTTTGCCGACGTTTTGGGGGCGCTTTTAGAGGCCGGTCTGGCCTTCGCCGCCGGTTTCACTGGTATTTTATGAGACTGTGCCTTTGGAGCCATCGCCTTTAACGCCCTCACGCGTGTCGTATCCAACTGATGTTGAAGGCTTGTGATCATTTCGGTTTTCCCCTGGTTGATGCGGCTCAGCTCATCGATCTGTCCCTGTAGCTCCTGTTTGATCTTGGACATGTCGGTGACCTGGGCTTGAAGCTGAATCTTCTCTATGGTGAGGGTTTGAGTTTCAGACCGCAATTGTTCGATCTCAGCTTGCAAGGCCGGGGGCCAATAATCACATCCCACAAGGCCAAGTGCGAAGCTGAAACCCACGACTGTATTGATTAACCACAGCGGACGACATTTCATGGCCCCTCCCCTTTCATGGGAAATGACGGTTCCACATCACTGTTGGTGTAGGCATTCTCGTGTCTCTCCATGTGTGTATGCTGACCGTCGTGGGAAGGTATTCTAACAGATTGCACGAATCGGCTCAGATGAAGATCGGCTCCGGCTGTTCGGGCCTAGACGGACTTCGCTAGGTAGATCTATCCCGGCAGCAGGCGGGATACGATCGGCGACATTGCTGAATCGGTCGTTCGAGGAATGGTGGATTGTCTGGGGTTATGCCTTGAGAGCCCGGTGCGCAATGTCCGTCCGGAAGTGACAACCCTCAAAGGAGATCGTCTTCACGACGCGATAGGCTTCGCGTTGTGCCTTGGATAACGTTCGCCCTCGACCGAGAACGCCGAGGACTCGACCTCCGGCTGTCACGATCTCATTGCTCTTCTGTGCAGTTCCAGCATGAAAGACCATTGAGGAGTCCGACGAAATGGTTGCCGGGGGGAGTCCAGAGAGTGACATTCCCTGTTGATAAGAACCGGGATAGCCTCCCGATGCCATCACCACGCAGACCGTCGCGTCCGGATGCCACTCAACGGGAAGCTGATCGAGCCGATGTTCGACCACCGATTCGATGATGTCGAGAAAATCGGTCTTGAGCAAGGGCAGTACCACTTGTGTTTCAGGATCTCCCATACGAGCGTTGAATTCGAGCACGTACGGCGTTCCATTCACCACCATCAGTCCTGCGTACAACACACCTTGGAATGGTGAACCGAGCCGTGCCATGGCATCCACCATCGGCTGTAAGACCTCACGACGGACTTGATCTTGGATCTCGAGTGTTCCCACCGGCGCCGGGCAATAGGCGCCCATTCCGCCGGTATTCAGGCCCGTGTCACCGTTACCGACCCGCTTATGATCCTGCGCCGGCGGCATCGGTACCACCGTCTTGCCGTCGGTAAACGCCATAATCGTCAATTCCTCGCCGTCGAGAAACTGTTCGACCAGCACCTGTGTACCGGCTTGACCAAACACGGCCTTTTCCATCGAATCCACGATCGCCTGCTGTGCCTGCTGACGCGTGGTGGCAATGACGACGCCTTTCCCCTGGGCCAGTCCGTCCGCTTTGATCACGATCGGTAACTCCTGCCGTTCGACATAGGCCAGGGCGTCCGCGATCTTTTCGAAACTCTTGGCGTGAGCCGTCCGAATCTTCGCTTGTGCCATGACTTCCTTCGAGAAGATCTTACTGGCTTCCAAACGAGCGGCGTTCCTGGTCGGCCCAAACACTCTGAGCCGAGCTTTGCGGAATTCGTCGACGATGCCCAACGCGAGAGGCGCTTCAGGCCCGATCACCGTCACATCAATCTTTTCTCGAAGCGCGAAGTCTTTTAGACCGGCAACGTCGTCCGACCTAATCGAGATACACGTTGCCAATGAAGCAATGCCCGCATTACCAGGGGCACAGTACAGGATCGGCTTGCGCGGACTCTGCGCAAGCTTCCACACCATGGCATGCTCGCGTCCCCCACTGCCGACAACAAGGATTTTCACAGGTCTACCTTTATCGAGGGCGCTGTCTGGAAGGAGATATCTTCGTTGGAGTCACGATGGAGTAGTAAGGGCCACAGAGTCAAGGCTGAGTTCGAAGAAAATCAAAGACTCTTTTGGCATAACCTAAAGTTTAATATAAACTTTCTCGAGCTAATGTCTAAAATGACGCATGCTCGTCAGAATCATCGCCATCCCATGTTCATCCGCGGCTTTGACGACTTCTGCGTCTCGGATCGATCCGCCCGGTTGAATGACGGCCGTAATGCCGACTTCGGCTGCGGCATCCAAGCCATCGCGGAATGGAAAGAAGGCGTCCGAAGCCATGACACAGCCTTTGACCGGCATCTGCGCTTTCATGGCCGCCAGCTTCACGGAATCCACACGGCTCATCTGTCCTGCCCCGATACCGACGGTCTGGCCAGGCTTGGCATAAATGATGGCGTTGGACTTGACGTGTTTGCAGACTTTCCAGGCAAACGCACAAGCGGCATATTCTTCATCCGTCGGCTTACGGATGGTCGGCACGGCAAGCGTCCGAAGATCCGACAAGGCACCGAGGTCACGATCCTGTACGATGAGCCCGCCGACAAGTTTCTTCAGGTCGAACCCTTCCTGCTTCACTTTTGTCAAGGGGCCCACGTTCAATAAACGTAGATCTTTCTTCCGCTTCAATTCGTCTAACGCATCTTCGGCAAATCCAGGAGCAATCACGACCTCGACAAATGTGGAGGTAATTTCCTTGGCAGCCGCCATATCCACCGGTCGGTTGAATGCAATTACACCGCCGAAGGCAGACACGGGATCCGTCTCTCTCGCCCTAACGTATGCCTCCGCAGGGGTTTCACCGAGCGCCACACCACAGGGATTGTTGTGCTTGATGATCGCGACGGCCGTCTCTTCATATTCCTTTATCAGCTCGAGAGCGGAATTGGCATCGAGGAAATTATTGTAGGACATCGCTTTGCCGTGCAAGATCTTCCCACGAGAAACTGATGGCTCCTTGCTGTCCAATTCACGATAGAACGCGCCTTGCTGGTGAGGATTTTCTCCGTAGCGGAGGGATTCCGCCAACTCAAACTGAAGCGACAAGACTTTAGGGAACTTGCTCTCCCCGCCGTTCGCATGCTTCTCCAAATAGCCCGCGATCAATCCGTCATAGCGTGACGTATGTTGAAAGACCTTCATCGCCAACTCACGGCGCAGCGCCGCGGTCCCTGTATTGCCGGTTACGGCTTCCAGCACCCGCGAATAATCGGCTGGATCGACCACGACCAATACATCGTCATGATTCTTAGCCGCCGACCGCAACATAGACGGACCCCCGATATCGATATTTTCAATGGCATCCTCGAAACGGCAGTTGGGTTTGGCGATCGTAGCTTCAAAAGGGTAGAGATTGACCACCACCACATCGATTGGACCGATCTCATGTTGATTCATCTGCTCGACATGCGTCGGAAGCGACCGGCGTCCCAGCAAGCCGCCATGGATCTTGGGATGCAACGTTTTCACCCGACCATCGAGAATCTCCGGCGATCCCGTATAAGCCGCGACATCCGTGACGTGTACCCCCGCGTCGCGCAGCGCTTTGGCCGTTCCTCCCGTGGACAAAATTTCCGCGCCAAGCGCTTTCAGCCCTCTCGCCATCTCGATGACTCCGGTCTTATCCGAAACACTGATCAACGCCCGCTTGATGCCGGCCATGTGAGTACTCCTTAGAATCGTGTGTGATGTGGAAGAGATCCGTCGGCTACGAATGGCATGCGAAGAATAGCAAATAGGTACGGTAAGTTCAAGGCGACATGTGGCCGAATACCCTAATCTGAAATAGAACTTCTTTTGCTGCGACGGGATCGGTGGAGACGGGTCCGAACCCCGGCGCTCCCCTTGCGACATGTTCTCGCATATCGATGCGGCAGTGGACGGCATTTACCAGTCCCAGCCCCGACAAACGTGTCATTGACGTTGGAGCTACCATTCAAGTAATGTCTCTTTGGTGAGGAGAGGTCCCCATGCATTCCCCTACATAACATAACCATTCATGATGGAGGTGCGCTATGCTGGCTGGCCGGTTGGTGAAACTGATCGAGAAAAACTCCGAACAGCTTGCCCGAGAGCTCAGCGAGAAAGTATGGAATTCTCCGCGCTGCAGCGACCTGCGCAAGGTCCCACCAAACGAACTCCAAGCCCGCACCCGTGAGATCTACCAGAACTTGAATAATTGGTTGATGGATATGACGGAGGCCGAGATCGAGCGCCGCTACACGGAGCTGGGCGCACGCCGAGCCTCGCAAGGTGTTGCCTATAGCCATTTCCTCTGGGCGATCACCGCGACCAGAGACCATATGGTGGCCTTTGTCCAGCGAGAAGGGTTGTCCGATAGCGCCGTTGAGCTCCACGGTGAGTTGGAACTCATGCACGTCCTCGGTAAGTTTTTTGACCGCGCGTTGTACTATACGGCCCTTGGGATGAAGGCGAGCGGACTCGCATCGGAACGAACCTCCGCAGGCGGAGAGACGATCATCAAAAAGTGCACGCCTAGGATTCTGCGCGAGCGAAATTTGTGCTATCCAACAATGCCTACGGGCTCACCGCATGAAGGGTGAGCCCATACCCACGCAACCGAGCTGTTCTTCCAGTATTGTTGACCTCCTATAGCCCGTAATTGCCATTGGTACAGAAAACTCTCGATCTCGCTCGAGGCGCTTCACCACTCGGCGCCTAACCGATCGATGACGATGTGGTGCACCACGGCATCCTTCCCCAGTGTCGAGAGATACACGGCCGCTTCAGCCACATCATACGGATCGATCTGTTCGCTGCGCTCGATGTCCGCCGGAGATGCGTTGACCAACTCGTCTGCAACGCCCCCTGGACAGATGGCGCTGACTTTGATGTGGTGGGCTCGACCTTCATCGGCCAATGATTTGGTGAGCGCCATGATGCCATGCTTTGACGCGCTGTAGGTTCCAGTGCCCGCCCAGGCTTGCAGACCGGCCACGCTCGACATGTTGATAATCACCCCGCCGCCCTGTTGTTTCATCTGCCGGAAGCCCGCTCGACAGCAGAAGAACGTGCCGCGCAGGTTGACGTTCATCACCTCATCGAATGCCTGAGTGCTCGTCTCAGCCAGACGCGTTCCTCCACCAATACCGGCATTGTTGACGAGAATATCGATTCGGCCATAGCGATTAACCGTATCGGAGATCAGTCGTTCCACCTGGTGCTCGTCGGCGACATCGGTCTGGATCGGCCATGCTTCCTCACCCTGCATCCTGATTTGCGAAACAGTCTGTTCACATAACTGCAACCGCCTTGCGGCAACGATCACCTTCGCCCCTTCCTGACCGAACCGAAGGGCAATCGCCTTGCCGATTCCGCTGCTGCTGCCGGTAACAATTGCAACTTTGTCCTTGAGTCGTGGCATATTGATTCTCTTGTTCTAACCAAGTGGAACTGGCCGTAATAGCTCCCGGCACAGAAACTTAGAGGTAAATCATCCCTGGCCGTCGCGAGGCGGCCCGGGACATAGGCCGTTTCTTGCTGATCAGCCGGCTAGACAGTCGGCGCGGTCGCGTATGCGAGGCCCATGAAAATGGAAGAAAAAACCGACAGAGATTTATCCATAGACGTTCTTCACAATACCGTTCCGTTCGATCTTCCAGCCTTGAATCCCGTTGAAATGGTAGCTCGAATGGGTCCCGCGTACCCTAATGAGCGATTCGCGGGTTGGCTGCCGGTATCCCGTGACATCGGTACAGCGACTCTGAATGATGGTCTCCTGACCATCCCACCTCCATGGCAGACGAAAACGTGTATGGCACTTTGGTAACACCGGTTCTTGTAGCCGTGCTACTTGCCAGGTTCGACCAGCGTCAACCGTAACGTCCACGGTCGTGATGCACCCGCGCCCGCTCCAGGCAAGTCCCTGAATTTCGTGGAAACCCGGGCGGAGCTGTTGTTGCCCGGAAGGTTTCGTGATAACGGACTTGGCCTCCATGACGAGGCTGAACTGATAGGCTTTCCCATCCGGCATGAGGTCCGTGTATGTCGCCGTCTCCCATCTTGTCATGAACGGCGCCGATCCAAGCTTCAACCGCCTCAGCCACTTCACATTGATATTGCCCTCGAAGCCGGGCAAGAGCAGCCGCAGCGGGTAGCCTTGCTCAGGCCGGAGCGCTTCGCCGTTTTGCCCATAACACACCATCGCTTCGTTCAGGACTTCATCGGTCAACGGGACACTGCGGGTTAGTGCGGCTGCATCTCCCCCCTCAGCCAACATCCATGTCGCCTCTCGCCGAATCTCTACTGCTTCCAATAATGTCGAGAGTTTGACGCCGGTCCATTCGCTGGCGCTCGTGAGACCATGCAGAGCCTGTGCAGTTGCATCCCGAACGTCGTCCCACCCATCTCGGCTATTGCCCGAACATTCAATGAAGGCAAAGCGGGAGATCGATGGAAATCGTTTCAGCTCCTCGACCGTGAACATCATCGGCCGATCCACCAGTCCATGCATCAACAAGCGATGGCGGGCTGGGTCGATCGCAGGCACACCGTTATGGTGCCGTTCAAAGTGGAAAGCGGAAGGAGTGATGATTCCTTGCAGGTCTTGGAGCGGAGTGGTCGAAGAGGCGCCGGCGACTAGTCGTGTCTGTTTTTCAAAAAGCGAACGCTCACCATAAGGACGCAGCGAAGCGCCAGGCACGCGCGTGGGATCGATCGGTTCAGTTGATTCTTCAGTCTGCGCGCCGAACAGCGTCGACGATGTGCTCATCTCCAGCAACGAGGCACCGCCGGCCAAGAATTGTCGCCGGTTTAACGATGAAGAGGCCGGTGCGTGATCCAATGTCTCGCTGTCACCTCGCCTCTCTTCTCCTCGTTCATCATCCATTGCTCATGATCTCTCAACACAAGGTACCAACGTCGCTGCCAGACCAGATCGAACAAGAACGCCAACATATCGGAATCGAACCGGGCGGTCACGATGCTCAACGCTCCAGCTTAGCATCCATCGTAATCGTTGTGTTCAAGAGCCTAGAAATGGGGCAGCCGGTTTTGGCCGCTTGTGTGGCCTTGTTCCAGGCTGCTTCATCGGCTTTGGGGACTTTGCCCTTCACATTGAGGTGCACGCTGGTCACGGTCCATCCGACCTCTGTCTTATCGAAGGTGACTGCGGCCGTCGTTTCCAGTTTTTCCGCAGCCAAGCCATCCTCGCCCAACTGAGCCGAGAGCGCCATTGAAAAACAACCGGCATGGGCGGCAGCGACGAGTTCTTCGGGATTTGTCCCTTTGCCGTTCTCGAACCTGGTTGAAAACGAGTATTGGGTTTGTGACAAGACTCCGCTCTCCGTAGAAACGGTACCCTTGCCGGTCTTCAAATCACCTTGCCATATCGCAGATCCAGTGCGTTTCATAATACCTCCATAAAGAAAATTTAGATGATGACGATACGGAGACAGATCACCCACATACAGATCTCAAGCAGATGAAGGTTCTGTATCGGCGATCCGCCATTATGTGTTGTCGATAAGGTCAACTGAGCTAGGGCTTTCCCGAGTCCAAAGTTGAGATTCACGAAGTGTTAGGGGAAACTTGGACCATCCGCTCCAATTGAGGAAGAAACGGACGCTGACCCGGAAGGATCTTTCGATGAACGGTGGAGAGGTCAAGCCATTCGGCGCGATCGACCTCCGGAAATTCTTGAAACTTTCCCAACTTCGGAGTCACAATTCCGATGAAAAAATTGAAGCAAGACAGCAGATCTTATGCAGCCGCCTGGGCAGGATGGGAATGATTGTGTGCCTGACGTGTTCGCAAGCGCCAACTCAGGGCGACCATCAGGATGCCGAACACAATGGCATACGCGCCGAGATACCAGACCAACCCGATCGCGCCTGCATCAGGAAAGAAGATAAGAAGGAAGCCGAGGAGCATCGACAAGAGGCCGGAAAGGGCCAACAGCCATTCACCCTCTATCTCTTTACGCAGCTTCACGGCAGCCGCAATTTGTAACCCTCCGGTAATAAGCGCCCAGGCCGAAACTACATAGACCAACACAAGCGCGGTGATGCCGGGCCATACAAAACTGATCACAGCCGCGCCAATTCCAGCGATGCCGGACAGCAGCAGAGCCCACCAAGGTTTTTGCCGATTGGTGTGTCGCCATGCAGCCATGAGGTTGAAGATTCCATCGAAAAAGGCATAGGCTCCGAACAGATAGACGAGCGCGAGCAAAGTGGCAACCGGCATGAAAAATGCGATGATGCCGAGGAAAATACCGAGCAATCCACGGAGCGCGATCGCCCACCAGCGCATAGGAAGTCTATCCAGCTCATCTTTGTATAGGATGGCAGGGGGTAACATAAAAAAAGCATACCGTTGTTACTTCCGTGATGAGACTGGTGAATTCCCCAGATGTTCTGTGCTTCTTATGCCTTCCCTCACCAGGGCCTGTGCAGCCGCTTGCTTGAGCGGCAAATCTTAGCCTAGTACATTTATTATCAAATGTGGTACCGTGCCGCGTCGCACCCCAATATTCACGTTATCCACAGTGGGCTGATCTCATGAGGCGTGCGGGGATTCTCACCGGCGGTGTCGTTGCGCTGATACTTCTCGACGTGGTGTGCATCCCACCTCCCGCCGAAACTATCACGCTGTATATGACCAGTCACAGGTTCACAAATCCGTTGATTGCCATGAGCAATGGGTTGACACGTCCCCCGCAGATGGGAGACATCAAACAAACCTTCAACGGAACCACCGCATCGAATTGCTGATGTAAGGACTGAATACATCATGAGCACACTAAGCAGATGGTTGCAGCCTCCTCCAAAGGATTCTCTCGAGCAGCAATACCGGGATCTTGCCAATCTGTTGCGGGTCAAGGAACGGACGCTGGAGACGACATCACACGATTTGAAGGTGAAGACCGCAGCTTTGCAGGTGCTCGAACAGAAGATCATGGCGTCCGAGACACAGTTCTCCTCAGCTCAGCGAGAGCTGACCGCCCGCGGCGAGCAACTGAAGGCGCTTGAAGCAGAATCGGCTGTACAGTCGAAACGACTGACAGACGTGGAAGCTGAAGGCGTTGCGGCACGCCAACGCGTGAATGAGCTCAACTCGACGATTACTGCCCTGGTCAACGAACTTCGCGGGGCGCAACAGGCCTGTCAGGCCGCCGAACACACGCACGAGGTTTTGAAGGAGGAAATCCGGGTTTTGCGCGAGCATATCGGCCAACTCAACGAGGGGCTCGCCGACCGAGACCGACTCCGCACCCAGGTCGAGCAGTTGCCGTCGATGCAAGACCGCATCCATCAGCTGGAGGTGGAGCTGAGTGATCGGGAAGCCGCCCATCGGGGCACGCTCCAGCAGTTCGAACAATCCCTCTCCGAGCGCGACCAGCGGATCAGTGCGTTCGATGCGAATGCGGCCGCCCAGATGGATGAACTTCGCGAGGCGCAACAGGCCTGTCGGACCACCGAACACACGCACGAGGTTTTGAAAGAGGAAATTCGCGTTCTACGAGACCATATCGGCCAACTCAACAAAGATCTTGCCGATCGAGATCGCCTCCGTGCTCACCTGGAAAAACTGGAGTCAGTGCAAGGCCGTGTCCATCAGCTGGAAGTCGAGCTGAGTGATCGGGAAGCCGCCCATCGGGGCACGCTCCAGCAGTTCGAAGGGGTCATTGCGGAGCGAGACCGACGGATCAGTGAGGTCGATGCGAATGCGGCCGCCCAGGCTGACGAACTCTGCGCGGCGCAACAGGCCTGTCGAGCTGCCGAACACACGCACGAGGTTTTGAAGGAGGAAATCCGGGTTTTGCGCGAGCATATCGGCCAACTCAACGAGGGGCTCGCCGACCGGGACCGACTGCGTGCTCAGGTGGAGAAACTGGAGTCGATGCAAGACCGCATCCATCGGCTGGAAGTCGAGCTGAGTGATCGGGAGGCCGCCCATCGGGGCACGCTCCAGCAGTTCGAACAATCCCTCTCCGAGCGCGACCAGCGGATCAGTGCGTTCGATGCGAATGCGGCCGCCCAGATGGATGAACTTCGCGAGGCGCAACAGGCCTGTCGGACCACCGAACACACGCACGAGGTTTTGAAAGAGGAAATTCGCGTTCTACGAGACCATATCGGCCAACTCAACAAAGATCTTGCCGATCGAGATCGCCTCCGTGCTCACCTGGAAAAACTGGAGTCAGTGCAAGGCCGTGTCCATCAGCTGGAAGTCGAGCTGAGTGATCGGGAAGCCGCCCATCGCGGCACGCTCCAGCAGTTCGAAGGGGCCTTCGCCGAGCGCGACCGGCGAATTGAAGAACTGATGCCGGCCACCCATCTCCTTCGCGAGAAGGGAGCAGAGCTCAAGGAATGGGATAAGAAGTACGCGCGCGCTGTTCAAGAGCACAAGACAGCAATGACACAGCTCCAAGAGCAATGTGTGGCACAGGAACAACTCCGTGAGCAACTTCTGCTCAATGAGCAACAGCTACGTGAACGAGACGAGCAGATTGCGGGTCTCCACCGTCAGCTACAGGATCTTCAAGCGGAACGTCACAATCTATTACACGAGGTCCAGAGCATTCCAGGGAAAGATGAGCAGCTCGATCGCCTGAACAAACGACTCAGAGAGCTGCGATCGGCACATCGTGCGAACGCAGATCCAGCATCTGCAGGGCCTCGCCAGTCAAGCCAGAATGGAGCTGGATCGAATGCTCAAGTCAAACAATCTAAAGCCGGTAAGAACGTTCAGGAAGACGATCTGAAAAAGATCTACGGGATTGGATCGGTCTTCGCGGATACCCTCAATAAGATGGGCACTCGCACGTTTATCCAAATCGCTCGCTGGAAACCGGAGGATATCGAAAAAATCGCAAAGAAGCTCGATGCCGATCCTGAGCGCATTAAACGAGAGAATTGGATCGCTGACGCCAAGAAGCAACACTACAGGAAATACGGGGAACGGGCATAGCAACCTCACAAGACACGGTTGTTTTGCCGGCGTCTCTATGAAATGACTCCCCTGCCTGATCCGCCGAATCAAATCCGTCAACCGGCCGGCCGTGGCAATGACCGGCCAAGGCAACTGGTTCTGTGTGGATAGCTTCATGGTCTAACAGCTCCACGGATCAGCTCTGATCGAGCAGCCAACAGAGTGTGTAGCCGCCTGCTTCAGTGACAAATCTCGCCCCAGCCCGCATGATTCATGAACACTTCTGCTGCAATCGCGGATTCGCTGCTGCGACAAGCCTTCGGCGGGCAGGCTCGCCCCTCGCAGCCTCGACATACTGTTTCAAGTATGCCTCGGTTCCTCGGGCCTCCACGTGCCTGTCTCGCTACGCGACTGCGCGGTTTCGCCACGAACTGTCATGAATCATGCAGGCTAGTACATTTATTATCAAATGTGGTACCGTGCCGCGTCGCACCCCAATAAGCACATCATCTACAGCGGACTGATCTCATGAGGCGTGCGGGGATTCTCACCGGCGGTGTCGTTACGTTGATACTCCTTGCCGTGGTGTGCATCCCGAGGCATCTTTCCACCCAGTCACGGCCGACAGCTGTGACTCATGCCACCTTTCACGCCAGCGTCGAACAGGGCGGCTTGGTGCTTCGCGGTTCGTTGCCCAACGAACGCAGTAAGGCCACGATTCTTGAACAAGCTCATGCATTCTCCGCGAAAACGCGAATGCGTGTGATCGACCAGTTTATCGTCGAGAAGCAGGTCAAAGCGGCTGCGTGGGTGGAGACGGTTCCGCAACTCTTGCCGATCCTGGGCTTGATGGTTGAACGTGGTTCCATCATCATCGACGGACGTTCTCTGGTTGTCAGCGGTCAGGTTGCCGGTCATCGCGAGAAGGCTGAGGTATTACAGGCCGCGGCTCCGGCGATACGGGCGGGCTTACGAATTGAAGACCGTGTGGTGGTGATGCCGACGACATCAACTTCTCCCGCCGCCGTTCCCCTGTCGGCGCTCCCGCTGTTGCTGAACCAGGTCCTGGAGAAATCCTCGATTGAGTTTGAGCCCAAGAGTGCCGTGATCACGGTGAAAGGACAGGCGGTGCTGGATCAAATCATCGTTCTTTTACGAAGAACTCCCGATACGCCGATCGAAATTGCGGGCCATACCGACATCGTTGGCGAGGCGGAGTACAATATACAGTTGAGCCGACGTCGTGCCGAAGCGGTCAAACAGTACCTGACCAGTCACGGGCTCACGAATCGTTTACCCCAATCGGGTGATGGTTTTCGACACGCCCCCTCTCCCATGGGAAACAACAACCAGGCTTCCAACAGAATGAACGGATCGAATTACTGATGTAAGGACGGAATGACGTATGATCACACTGATGACCCAGATGGTCGGATGTCTCCTCATCGCGGCAGGAATCGGTGTCGCGGTCGGCTGGTTGTTGCGGGGGATTCCGAAGACATTCGATCGGGCAGCCATACGAGGATGTCGTCAATCAGTTGCGGACCAAGGAACAGACGCTGGAGACGATGTCGCACGATTTGAAGGTGAAGACCTCGGGGATGCAGATTCTCGAAGCAAAAGATCATGTCGTCCGAAACGCTGTACTCCTCAGCCCAACGAGAACTGACTGCACGTGGCGAACGGGTGAAGGTGAAACCGGCCATGAAGAAGAAGAAGAAGAAGAAGAAGAAGAAGAATTTTTTTTTTTTTTTTTTTTTTTTTTTTTTTTTTTTTTTTTTT
>CAWKJK010000056.1:0-15827 GCA_963849655.1 uncultured Nitrospiraceae bacterium | reverse complement strand
GTGAGGCATCGCCCATCGTCCCATCGACGTCTCGATATATCTGGATGAGAGCGAACTCGCCCTCTGCTGAAAGATGGCAGCGAGCGTCAGAATAATCGATTCCTTCGCCAGTCCTTGATTTCTCCGTCTCAATCATAAAGTTGAAGGATTCATCGCGATAAGATTGGGGTTGTTCATGGTGGCCACGCAACGCTGGGAATGCTCGCGCTCAGCGCGATGGAAATCAGAGGCCACGCTGACTTGTTCACGTGAATAGCGCTGCTCAGCGCTCGCCATTCTTTCGAGGTCCAGAACTTCATTCGAACGATCGAGTCGAAACAAACACTGGGCTTGCAGCGCCGTCGAATAGGTCTGCAGCTCGAAGGCCTGAATGTTTCCGCCAGTTGTTCCGCCTCGCGAAGAAGTGGCAACGCGGTTCGAGATCCGACGACATTTGCGCGATACCCACGCCGCGGAGCGCATCGGGTCCTCTTTTGCGCAGGTCATCGACGAGAGCACTTTCAGAAGGCGAAGCAATTTGCAAATGTTCGCGCAGGCGATCTGGCGCATCGTAAATATTTGCCAATGCATCCAAAGCGCGGATAAATCATGGGCGTCGCTAGATCCTCTGTGGTCGCCACAGGCTCGCGCCCGAGAAACCCTGATGCGATCCCCGTCGACCATGAGCACATCCTTGACAGCGACTCGCTCCTTTCCATGATGTACTTACCACGGTCACTGACTGTCGTCGGAGGTGGTGTGATCGGCTGCGAGTATGCTTCTATCTTTGCGCTGCTAGGAGTGGAGGTCACGCTGATCGATCGCGCTCCCTATCCACTTCAATTTATGGATCGAGAACTGGTCGAACAGTTCATCAAAGGCTTTGAACAGCAGGGCGGCCATTATCTCGGCGGACAGCATATCGAGAAGGTGCGATGGAACGAGGTTGCGCACGTCGTCACGAAACTGAGCGATGGAACGACGATCAATACTGAGAAGATGCTGGTCGCCCTAGGGCGGCAGGCCAACGTCGAAGACTTGAATCTCTCCGCGGCGGGGATCATGGTTTCCGATAAAGGCGTGATTCCCGTGAATCAATACTGCCAAACGAATGTTCCCCACATCTACGCCGTCGGCGACATGGTCGGCGCGCCGGCATTGGCGTCCAAAGCGATGGAGCACGGCCGCCGCGCCGTCCGCCACGCCCTCAATCTCCCGATCGGTGATGCAGCCTCGACCATCCCCTTAGGCATCTACACAATTCCTGAAATGGCGAGTATCGGCCTTGATGAGATGGCTGCCCGGGAGCGCTATCGAGATCCGTTGATCGGCCGGGCGAAGTATGAAGAAGTTGCTCGCGCGCAGATATCAGGGGCGAGTCATGGGCTCCTCAAGATGGTCGCCGATCCAGCTGGTGAGCGATTACTCGGCGTACAGGTCGTTGGAGATTCCGCCACGGAACTGGTGCACTTGGGGCAATTAGCCCTTCAGAGCGGCGCAACGATCGAATCGTTTATCGACAATGTCTTCAATTTTCCGACCTATGCTGAAGCCTACCGGATCGCCGCGCTTGACATCTTGGGCCAAGTGGCAAAACGTCGAATAGCCAAAGCCGCGTAGTATTGCGTCCCGAAAATTCTTGTCATAATCCGTTCGCTCTGAGCTCGTCGAAGGGCGTGTGAGTTCAGGCAGTTCCGTTCATGGTTCGACAAGCTCACCACGAACGTACTTCTGAGAAACTACACTAGTAGTGATGCATACAACTCGTGAGCCTATGCGTTGCTAGCCCTTTAAACTCGCACCCACCAACCGACGCTGACAAGAGCGTTAAGTTGAGTGAGCGCGGGAGAATTTCACTCCCGCGCCCTCCCAGAACCAGACGTGAACCTCTCGATTCATCCGGCTCCTATCGTCCAACCATTGATACCAGCGCCCAATGCGCAGACAGATCTGGCTGGCGAGCGTATACCCGAGGGGCCTCCCCTCATCATGGTTAAAGCACCGCCTTTACCGCTCCTGCGATAGTTGCGTTCGGGCGCACGAACTCCTGGTCTTCTTCTTCTTCTAAAAAGTCGCTTGGCCATTTCCTTCCTCGACAAGCCCACAAGGCCAGGCCCCATTTCTTTCAACGCTTCGGTTGGAAGGCGATCAGACCCCAGACCCACCCCTGCCCCCACCAATCCGCTACAATGCCTTGACGCAGTCAACCGGCCAGCATAGTATCTACGGCGTATCTACAGAGGAGAGCGGTGCATGAAAACGACAGCACAGAAGTGGGGTAACAGTCTGGCGATTCGAGTCCCGAAAAGTGTGGCCGTGCAAGTTCGGGCTTAAAGCGCAGGACGATTTGGACATCGAGGTGCAGGACGGCAATGTCGTGTTGAAACCTCATCTCCGGCGGGTATATCGCCTCGAAGACCTCGTCAAACAGATTACCCCAAAGAACATGCATGGCGAGATTGATACTGACATCCCGGTCGGCCGCGAGATCTGGTGATGAAGAAGCCCGGCTATGTTCCAGACCGAGGGGATATCGTGTGGTTGCAATTCAACCCACAATCCGGGCATGAACAGGCGGGACACCGGCCTGCGCTCGTGCTCTCGCCGGCCAGTTACAATCGAGCCAGCGGGTTGATGCTGTGCTGCCCAATGACCAGCCACAAGAAGGGCTATCCGTTCGAAATCGTCATCAGTGACGACCCTCACCGAACGAGCGTGGTGCTCGCAGATCAGGTCAAGAGCTTAGATTGGAAGACCCGCCAAGCCGTGAAGAAAGGGGCTGCACCGCCACACGCGATCATGGAAACGTTGAGCAAACTCCAAACGTTGCTGTAGCCCTGCTGCCGCCGCCGTTCGGCGATTGACAGTCAAGACAGTTGCTGTCCCAGATTCTACGATTTGGAATATTCAGTGGCAAGATCCACCTGCTCACCTGCGCCATGCACGGGGCAAGATCCGACCCTAACTTAGACCCTAGCACACATCCTCCCGGTACCTTTTTCTTCTCCAAAAAACCTACTTGGAGCCTCGCATGTTGGCTTGAACATTATACCGCCCGTCCGGAATATCATTCCATTACGCGCCATACTCGGCATTCTCAACCCTATGCTCATTGCCGACGATTGGGTAACCCTGTCGTTAAGGAAATCTCCGCGATCGTTCGGATCTTTGCGACCAGATCGTCAATCCGGCCGCGCGTAATATCGTCACCATCAAGGTTCTCTTTGTGGATCGTGCGGCAATTGCATCGCGTACGAGCCTTAGCTCTTGCTCCCGAGCGACAACGGGAGATGATCTGACAGCGCTTTGTCAAGACTATCGATCGCTCGACAAGCACGGTGAGTCGGTTTGTATGTGCCTCGCACGTACCAACACTGCTCTTCAATGAGACGCGCGCATCTTTGAGTGCCTGCTCCAACCGATACTGGCGCCACGCGATTAGCATAAATTTGTCGAAATCGAACTGCGAATACGCGGCAGCCGCCGCCTCGGCGTCGCTGATATCAAGCTGCGCCAACGCGAAGCTCTGCCTCACAAAGACGAAAGAACTCGACGGCAACCCGCCGGCGAAGGTTATTCCGATCTTTCTCGTCCCACTTGTCGTCCTTTGTCTTGGCCAGATTTGGAGGAAGCTGCTCGATCCGATAATACATTCCGCCAGGATCAGTTCGGACTGTATACCCGTCTCCAGACGAACCGAGGAAGCATGGGGAAGCGACTCGCCCGCATCATCCGGAGAACAGCGATCGCCTGGTTCATCGAACACCGGACGTTTGTTGCTCGCTGAGCTTTAGTGGCCGCTCGCACGATGACCCAACGAACCATTCGATAGACGGGTGAGTCGCCGGAACTCGGCTTGCAGATGGTTGCATGGTCTGCACCCATAATCGCGACAGAATCTCCAAGGCCGGGGTCGGCACTAGATTGACTCACAACAATCGTGCCCTTGTACCTCACGGTTTCGAAGCAGGGCAGCGTCTCTATCGACCTTTCGCGAGCGATTTTCCGGTACGATCTCATGAGGTCGAACAGCTCAGGGTTGTCGTCTTTAAGTGATTTCGTCGTTGCGCTCGGCCCCAAAATCCACTTGGCCAATTTATTACCTACTGAGCAACCAGGAAACAACATTGGAGCTCCAAGGGAAGTTGCGAGCGCCATGCCAAGCATCCCCGTTCCACTTATTGCGCCCTTGGCTAACGTTTCCGCCAGGTTTGCAAGTGACGATCCACTATGGGGCGTACCGAGGAAGACCACCGCTTTGGTCTGGCTCAAGATCCTGCTCTTGTCACCTCGGCTTATCCACTCGCGTTCCAGCATCGCCTTGACCATTAGGCCACCTAGGCTGTGGGCCACAAATACAATCGGGCGATCTCCAAGACGATCATCCCCTTCGAGGAGACCTTGGCACAGGAATTCTGCTCGTTGTTTCAAACTCAACTGAATATCAGTTTGTTCGCCACGCAATGTCTCCTCGACCTTTGGCAGGAATCGGTTGAGAAACCTCCGAGCAAACTTTGGCAAGTTCTTTTCCCTAAGAGGAGCGTTGTAACCAAGGACCCAGACTCGTGCTGAACATACTTTAGTGTTCAAGTCATTCCAAAGCTCAAGTGGCCAATAGAACTCCTCCTTGTTATCCTTGCCTTCCCAAGTCCAGGTGCCATTCACGCTTCCCAACCATCCGTGCACAAAAACGACATCGATCTCTCCAGACTCAGCTCCACTGTTTGGATCTCCAATCAGAAAAAGCGTCGGTTCGTCCGACTTCGATTCGGGCATTTCGCTGTTTTGCTGTTGGTCCATTGTTTTGTCCTCGGTTTAAATATGAATGAAACAGCGCTGCCTTCACCAAAACAGAAATGGAAATATTAATCTCCGCCAGTCAATTTTCATCTTCGATTTCTTTAGCTGCGCGAGGAATGATGAATCGACAAGATCTCCGGCTGGTGAGCCGTAATTTACTCTTGGAAGACAGACAGGTCAATGAGGGACATCCTGCTCATTAGTCGGATTGCCATGAAAGAACGTGCCGTACAGCCGATAGCATCCCAACTTTAGGTGTACATAGGATGCCAGCTCCGCAATCAGCCGAGAGCTATAGGAATTCGAGTGCGCCAAACTCGTGATGGAAGGAGCCCTGTAAGTCTATAAGACAACGAGGGCGGTGTAGAATGGTTATATAAATTAGCCGTGTCAGCATAGCGGAGCGTATGGTCTCTCACTATTTCAAGATGCGCTCGTAGAAGGAT
This sequence comes from uncultured Nitrospiraceae bacterium, assembly GCA_963849655.1. GTDB lineage: Bacteria > Nitrospirota > Nitrospiria > Nitrospirales > Nitrospiraceae > Nitrospira_D. The sequence goes on along the minus strand of CAWKJK010000056.1, from coordinate 10,602 downwards.
TCATACTCATCCACGATGTCAACGCGTGAGAAGCGGACCCGTGCGTCAGCCGCAGCCATAGTGCTCATCTGTGCCCATCGGTCCAAATCTCGCAGTATATCGATTGCTGCGATTGCCATTGCCTCCACGTCGCCCACATCACGCAAAGCACCGGTGACACCGTCCTCGACCACTTCAAGGAGTCCGCCGGCCCGTGACGCGACCACCGGAACGCCGCACGCTAAAGCTTCCAGTGCGCTCAAGCCGAACGATTCATTCTCACTTGGCAGGAGGAAGAGGTCAGCGCAAGCGAGGAATGGTGCCACAACGTCCAGTTTGCCCAAAAGAATGTACAATCGCTCACTCCGAGCACACGTGCTTCTTGTTGAGCCGAAGCGAGGTCAGGTCCGTCGCCGATCATAACAAGCGCACTCGGAAGTTCGCGTTGCACTAGCGAGAAAATACCTACCACGTCGCGCACACGCTTAATGGGACGGAAATTCGACACATGAATTAACACGCACCGGTGCACTCCGAACTTCTCTCGTAGAGATACGGGATAGCGGGTGCGATCATATACGTTTGGATCGATGAAGTTGTGAATAACTTCGACATTACTGGTGCAGCCAAAAGCCTTATATGTTTCCTGCTGCAGATAGTGAGACACAGCGGTGATACCATCCGAACGCTCGATCGAGAACTTCGCGATTGCATGGAATGATGGGTCGTAACCAATCAACGTGACGTTTGTCCCATGAAGGGTCGTGACTATCCGGACATCCGATCCGCCTTCCCGGAGCATCTCGCGTGCGAGCCAGGCACTGGTTGCGTGCGGTATTGCATAATGCACGTGGAGGATTTCCAGGCGGTGTGTCTGCACTATGTCGCGCATGAGTACTGCGAGCGCGAGATCGTAGGGCGGGAAGTCCGACAATGGGTAGCGACTCACGTCGACCTGATGGAAATAAACATGCGGCAACAAAAGGGGAAGGCGGAACGGCTGTTGGTATGCAATAAAGTGCACCGCGTGGCCACGTGCGGCCAGAGCCATTCCTAGCTCGGTAGCAATTGTTCCAGATCCACCGTATGTATGGTAGCAGGTAATTCCTATTCTCATCAGTCAACCTACTTCCAACATGCTGCTGCCAGTCGATGCAATTTTATCGCGATTCGCGGTTATCAATCCAGAAAGCAAAATTTGTAATGCGTACCAGTCTAATGAACGTAGCGTCTCGGATGAAACGGATGCGCGGTGAGGTGCGCGCCATAGCACTTGCAGAGAACTGGTCGGCCTGAATGACTCCGCGGGCGACGGCATTGCGCCGCTTCGGCGCAGTTTCATAGGAGCACGCGGCCATGAGTAACGACCTAAGTAGTCACCCATACCCGTCGCATTATGGCGGCACCGAATCCGCGCGCCGTTCGTCAGCCGAGACGGTCCCAAGAATGAGGATATGAATGAGAGCAGGGGTCAGTTCGATCTTGCACCGCGTGAACGCGTGGACTTGTTCCGGCGTGAGGGGGCCACTCTCAACCGTCCGTTGAATCTTCGAGACCCGTGACGGCGACACACGAAAGCAAACGGCCACCTGCTGCAACGGGACATTCGGCGCACGGCGGAACAAGTAGACGGCAGTGGATAGAGATCGGAGGGGCCATCGACCAAGATCACTTGCTGACCGGTCGGTGGATTGGTGAGCAAGAAGTTGCCGGTTGCATCCGTGACGGCACTCAGCTCACCGACTTCGGCCCTGAGATCTCAGCCATCCTTCGGTTGTGTGAGCCGTGCTTCGCTAGCCCTTGATATTGCCGATCGGTCGAAGTTCCGCGACTGTTTTGGTGATTCCCGCGCGATCGACTGCTTCGACGACCTCTGAGATATTCTTGTAGGCAAACCCAGCCTCTTCGGCCAGACCCGACATGGAAACGGCTTTCACAAGAATCCCCCGCTGTTTCATCTGTTTCTGTATCTCTTCACCACGAACAGCCTTCTTCGCCTGGGCCCTCGACATCGTGCGTCCCGACCCATGCATCGTCGAGGCAAAGGTGCTACGCACCGCTCCTTCCGTCCCCGCTAAGAGATACGATCCGGTTTCCATTGAACCGCCGCAAATCACCGGTTGACCCGTCATACGATACCGCGGCGAGAGCTCGGGACTTCCTGGACCCAATGCTCTCGTTGAGCCTTTCCGATGGACCACCAATTCTCCTTCCGGATACCGCTCAACTTTAGCGATATTGTGTGCCACGTCGTAGACCAATTCCATACCCATCTCCTCTGCTGATTGACCGAATACAGCAGCAAAGGCTTCGCGTATCTGATGGGTGATGACTTGACGATTGGCGAAAGCGGTGTTGGCCGCACAATTCATGGCCGCAAAATAATCCTGCCCTTCGACTGAGGTAAATGGAGCGCAGGCTAATTGCTGATCTTTCACGGAAATCCCATATCGCCGCATCGCTCGTTCGAATATCTTGAGATAGTCGCTCGCGACCTGGTGGCCGAACCCACGGGATCCACAGTGAACCATCACCACGATCTGGTCGTGACCGGTAATTCCCCAAGCCGAAGCGGTTTCTTGATCAAAGACCCGATCGCTTGATACGACCTGCACCTCAAGGTAGTGGTTCCCTGACCCTAAGGTTCCCAACTGATTGATTCCGCGACTGACCGCCCGGTCGCTGATCTTGGAGGGATCAGCCCCGTCGATACAGCCTCTCTCTTCAATGGCCTCCAGATCGCGATGCCAACCGAATCCCTGCTCAATACACCATCGAGCCCCGTTGGTCATGACTTGTTCAAACGAAGAGCGATCCAGCCGTACAAATCCGCTCGCGCCCACCCCTGCCGGCACCCGACGAAACAACTCCGTCATCAATCGATCAAGATGTGGCTGCACATCTTCTCGGGTGAGATCTGTTCTGATGAGGCGCATTCCACAATTGATGTCATAGCCGACACCCCCAGGCGAAATGACTCCTGACCGGACATCAAATGCGGCGACACCTCCAATGGGAAAACCATAGCCCCAATGGCCATCCGGCATGCAGAGCGCATATCGTCTAATTCCAGGGAGACAAGCGACGTTCGTCACCTGCTCGAACACTCCGGCATCCATTAATTGAAGAATAGCCGGGGTGGCATAGATACGTGCCGGAACAAGCATCCCTTCTTTTTCACTCAGAGGGATCTCCCACAGTTCGTCCGAAATCCGATTGACCTGCATCTCAGTGTTCAGCTTCATACGTCAACCACCACCCTTGCGTGCCAGCGCATGTCCTCCTGCTTGACTTCATACAGATGCTTGGTGATTCCCTTCACATCGGCCCTCAATGTCTGGACTGAGCCGTTGACCGGCTCTCCGTACAGTAATCCCGTCAGTTTCCAGCAGCCGCGGTCCTGGCGAGTCAGCGTGAGGTCCGACCGACTGAATACTACTCCAGCTGCATCCTTCCAGTACACGAGATCCGAAAGCCAATCGAACAATAGTTCGGCAGGATCCGCAGCTGTTCGTTCAATCGTTTGTCGCCAAGTGGTCCCCACTGTTGCAGGATCGGCCGAGGCTTCGATGACCGCGCATGTCGCTCCTTGGAAGAGTTCCTGGAGTGAATCGCCGGAGGCGTCGAACGCCAGATCAGCGGTGGCGACATCGTCCAGAAAGTGAAATGCGTGGGACATTCTTATGCCAAAGCAGAATGGTCAGCCGATTGGAAAACGTGGAGATGAGGAACCTGGTCAGAACCGCCGGCTATCCGAGCTCGTCGAGCTCGAAGACTTTGGGGAAATTGGTGAGATTACGACAGCCGTCCTTCGTGACCAACACCATGTCCTCGATACGGACTGCTCCCAATCCTGGGTAATACAGGCCTGGCTCGACCGTGACGACGTGGCCCTCTTGGAGAAGTGAGCCGGTTCGACTGATACGCGGCGCTTCGTGAATATCCAGCCCTACACCATGTCCGGTTCCGTGAAAATATCCCTGCATGCGGCCGTCCACCAAGCCGGTCTTGTATCCTGCCTTTTCGAAACGCGCACAGATACCTTGATGGATCTTTATTCCGTCAGCGCCGTCTTTGATCTTGTCGATGGCATCTTCTTGGGCATCCTTGACGACGCCATACAGCCGTTTGAGTTCCGGGCTTGCCGTCCCGCGTATCACTGTACGAGACATGTCGGCAAAATAGCGGCTTGTCGCCGAGCGAGGGAACACATCGAAGATGATACTACGATGAGCCGGCAGTGGTCCGCTCCCTTCATTATGAGGATCACAGGCCTGTTCCCCACCTGCCACAATCGTATGCTGGGCCACACAGTTCTGCTCCATGAGTTTGACATTGATCAACTGCTTGACCCGCTCAGATGTCAACACCACTCCGTCACACCACAACTCCCCCTCCTGAATGGTCGCCCGTCGCAACAGATCATGCGCCAAGGCCACCGCATCTTCAGTGGCTCGTTGGGAGAGCTCGATAAATCGAACTTCCTCCGCGTTTTTCACGACACGTTGTTCGTAGAACGGATCGCGTTTCGGCTTGATGCTGTATCCCAGTTCCTGTAATCGCGTGGCGTAGATGAAAGGAAAATTAGCCGGAACCAGCAGGCTCCTGATCTTGGACTCTTTCAAGACGACGTGCACGATGTCGACTGTTGTTGGGCTCTTGGTCCCCTGTTTCTTCGCCTTCTCTTCGATTTCAGAGTAGGACAGCACTCGATCCACTGAGGCTTGGGTTCTGGCACGATCTATTTCCAGATCGCTCATGACCATCAACCGCTCACCTTTGATTTCGAGATAGATGAACGGGTCCGGCGCCATGAAGCGCGTGGCATAGTATAGATTCGAGTCATGCTCGCTGGCGGCGATGAACAGTGTGGCCGCCTCTGGTTGCGATATCGTGGAGCGTTTCATGAATTTACCGTGGGGTAGCAGGACTGAATGGAATCCTTAGAGGTGCTCGGAGTCGAACTTTAATGATGCTAGCATGGGCATGGGGAGCGGTCAAGAATCAGGTTGGTCACGGCACAGCAGGAGCCGGCGAGGAAGTCATATCTTTGGGTCGCACTTCAGACTCTTCATCCGGCGTCACCAGGTCTATCGGCAGTGTCAGGGTATTCGTTAAGACATCGACCGCGAGTTGGGCCAACCCCGACAAGCCGGATGCAAAGGACTTCACCGGCATGTAGATCACCTCTGGATCTTCGATCGATCCCTTCATGGTGAACATCGCCGTGGCTATCCCTTTGCGATCGCCCGCCACGATTCGCCCGAAGAGCGGAATGGTCTTGAGAAACTGTGAATACGATCCGAACGGACTCACGGCCACGGCACCATCCACCTGATCGGTCGGTAAATCATAATTCCCCGCCCCCGTGATCTTCAGAATGGGGCTATCGATGATCAAGTTTTCAGTCTGGAACAAGCCGTTCTGGATGAGAATCGTCGCAGAGATTCTGTTGTACGGTAGCCCCTCCTTTTCGAGGTCGACCTTTCCTTGTAGCACGGCCGGGAGGTTCAGCAAACTGACGATCTTCCATACGGCCCGCTCGCTTGATTTCAGGATACGCCCGTTTTCCAGGAGTACTTCGACCTTCCCATTCAAGGACGGATAGACACCGTGCGGATTGCGCCCGTGGCCGCGAAGAGAGCCGCTGAGACGAATCTCTCCCGACACGCCGTGAATCTGGCCCTTGGTCAATCTCAACAGGTCTTCGAATTCTACTCCGGTGGCTCGGAAAGAAAGGTCAAGGTCCGCCGGCGCCTTCGGGGGAAGGTGCACCACCATCCGTCCAGCCACGTGCCCATGGGGTGACTCACCAGAAATCCGATCGATGTCAAGTACCCCGTCCTGAATATTGATTCGGGCGGCAAGCGAACTGAATTTCAGATGCTTGTAGCGCCCGCGCGCGATGGTCGCCGACATGGTGACTTGGCTGGTCGTTGCCAAGGTTTCGAGCAACTCTCGTATAGGGGTCCGTTCACCTTTTGGAATGACCAAACTCAGATCAAGCTGGTTGGATTCGATCTTGCCGGTGATGGTGGGCTTCGACGCCCAATTTCGAACCATGGCTTCAACGGCAATATCGCTGCCTTGAACCATGAACGACAATCGTTTGAGTTCGATCTCGTTACGGAGAAACTTTACACGGGCATAGAGATCCTGTATGTGCCCATCAATCCCTTTCGCCTGCATCAGCCCGTTCGTCAGTCCCATCCATCCGGTCACCCGCCAGGTCTTCCAATCCGGCTCTTTGCCTTTGACATCAAGCGAGACTTCGATATTGCCCGCTTCAAGCCCGCCTTTCGATATCCATTGAGGAAGGCTGGATACCGACAACGTACCGGTCGCCACTGCCATATCGATCATAAAGCCGTTACCGAACTGCAGAGTTCCTTTGGCTGGAATGTTCAAAGATGGTAAGACCAGCTCCACTCGCTGCAGCTTTACGGTAGTCGACTGGGGCATCACACCCTCAAACTCCACAGTGGCCTTGGCACCGACGGGCTTTTCCATGGCCCCAACCACTACTTTTGCTTCATCGAGCACGGCGGATCCGCGAACCTGGGGCCTCGTTGTCGAGCCGGACAGAGCAACCTCCGTGCTGACCATGCCCTCGAACCTACCCTGTTCGCCCTCGGTAGAACGGAACAGTCTCACTATCTGTGCCGCACCACCGTGCGCGCGAACTACAAAGTCTTGAAATTGGCTTCCCGGCCCGCCGGTGATCGCCCCTTGGACTTGGACGGTCGTTTCACCGAGATGTCCCGTGACTTGATCAAACTGTGTGGATCCATTGGCCAAAACAAATCTTCCCCGCATCCCGGTCAAACGCTCCGGTAAATTCACATGGGTAAGACTGACTTGATGGGCCGTGATCTCCCCTCCGGCAAACGTGATTCCATCGGAACGGTTCAACGGTCCCACTAGGCGAAACGTCGACTGCACCGTACCGTCGGCATCACGGATGCCGGCTAACAACTGCGTGACTCGCTCCGCTTTCACGGTCTTCACCAGAAACTCCACGAGGTGCGTTGCAGCCGTCTCACCCGTGATGTCCAGCTCCAACCATGGACCTGCGTTGATAAACGACACCTCTGCTTTTCCACCGGTGATCTGCATCGCCCCGTACATTCCGGTGATCTTCGCAATGCGAACACGTCCTGTCTCGACCACGACCACCGCAGCGAGGTCCTTCGCAGCGATACGATCACTGCCGATCAAGCCCCGACCTTCGCTGACATGAAACTCTCCAATTGTCGAGAGTTGGGGACCGGTGGTCGCAGCCCCGGTGAGCGTCGCATTCACCACTTGCACCTTGCCGTCGATCTGGCGATCAGCCAGCAGGGCGGGAAGCTGCGGATGGATCCAGTCAGGGGGAATGGTTTTCAGGAGCTGAGGGAGGGCAACAAGAGAACTGCTGAACGTGACGGTAAACGTCGGCTGCGGAGTCAGAAGGCCGGCCAGATTGGCCTTCCCTTTCAAGGTGATCGTGTTCAAATGCGCGGTCATGTCGGACAGGACCATGTCATATCCGGCCACACCCGGCATGACGCGGACGGTGCTCTTCAGATTTAACGCTCCCTGAAGATGCTGAGAAACCGGCCTGGGACCGAGAAAGTCAGCTACGTCTCGTATTTTCAGATCAGCAGTGTCGATCTGTCCTTCAAACTGAAATCCTGTGGCCGATTCGGTTGTTTTTTCACCAGACAACGACAACGATGGTTCTGCTCGTTTGATGGCACCATCCAGCGACACGGCAGATACACCCGATTCTCCTTGATGAGCCACCGACAGATGTAATGCTGCGAGACCACGCTCAGGCCGGACCAACAGCCTACACTCAACGTGTTCTAACTCGAGAAGATCGAATACCGTCGGGCCTGGCGGCATCAATGACCGTGATCGTTCCGTTAACGAGTGTCGCCTCGCTGATCATGAGTGTCCGCGCCATCATGTCCATCGTGTGCTGGTCGGAATCTGCCCGGCTGTTCAACCCATCCAAGACATTCCAACGACCGCGCTCATTCCGCCGCAGCGTCAGTGTCGGCTCCTCGATCAACAATCGCTTGCCGACCACTTGTTTTTTGAGGAGCGGCAGGAGACGTAAGACCAGATCGACCCGCTTAGCCGTCAAAACAACCTGCTCTGATTCAGGATCGTGAATTTTGACATCGGTGAGTTCTGTGCGGATACGGGGGAAGATCACAAACTTGACGCGATGCACATCGATCTTTCTACCCAGGCTCTCCTCAAGCTGTTCCAGGACAAAGTCTTTGAGATAGTCTTGGCCGGTCAGCTCCCTTGAAAATGAGAGGAACGCGACGGCCAACACCACGATGGCGAGTACGATCACGAGCGCAAGACGAAGACGAGACACATCACCCCCGTCAAATTACGTACCGGTCCTTCATGGCATCTTACCGGATCGATCACTCGAAATCCATGAACTCAGCGTTCTATAAAGGTTTTTCCCACGATGTTATAGTTCGAAGGCCTATAAGACGCAAAGGAGCTTCCAAAGGAATCACTATATTTTGAAACCGGATAAGAGGTTGGCCATTTGCAGTTGACAGGAGCCGGACGATCGAACTACATCTCTACTATGGCTGTTCATCCTTTTGCCGGCCGACCAGCACCTCACTCCCTTCTCGTGGATGTGGAAAAACTTTTGTCCGCGTATTGGACTGAGAAGCCGGATGCCTCGGTCCGAGAACAGCGCGTGTCATTCGGCACATCAGGACATCGCGGCTCTTCCTTCAGACGAAGCTTCAATGAGAACCATATCGTGGCGATCGCTCAAGCGGTTTGCGAATATCGGGCTGCGCAACACACGACCGGCCCGCTCTATTTGGGAAAGGATACGCACGCGCTGTCGGAACCGGCTTTTGTAACGACCCTGGAGGTTCTTGCGGCCAATGGCGTCGACATCATCATCGACCAGAATGATGGTTACACGCCGACACCGGTCATCTCTCACGCCATCCTTACTTACAATCGAGGCCGAACCACCGGCCTGGCCGACGGGATCGTCATCACGCCATCCCACAATCCTCCGGAAGACGGCGGCATCAAGTACAACCCGCCACAAGGAGGTCCGGCCGATACACAGATCACGAAATGGATCGAGGATCGCGCCAATGCCCTTCTGGCCGCCAACCTCCAAGGAGTGAAACGTCTTCCGATTGAACAGGCTCGCCGGGTATCAACCACACATCAGCATGACTACATTGGGGCCTACGTCAGCGAACTGACGAATGTGATCGACATGGATGTCATCAAGTCCGCGAAGCTGACGCTTGGGATCGACCCTCTCGGCGGGTCCGGTGTGGCCTACTGGCAGCCGATCGCTGAACAGTACGGATTGAACATCGAGAATGTGAATCCAACCGTCGATCCAACTTTTCGATTCATGCCGTTGGATTGGGACGGCAAGATCCGCATGGACTGCTCGTCTCCCTATGCCATGGCAAACCTGATCGCCTTGAAAGATCGCTTCGACGTGGCATTCGGCAATGATGCAGACAATGACCGACATGGAATCGTCACTCATTCCGGCTTGATGAATCCGAACCATTATCTGGCTGTCTCGATTGCCTATCTCTTTGCCACTCGTGCCGGCTGGAAATTCGATACCGAGATCGGCAAGACCTTGGTCAGCAGCAGCCTGATCGACCGCGTCGCAGCCAAACTGAAACGGAAGCTGGTTGAAGTACCAGTCGGCTTCAAATGGTTCGTAAGCGGCCTGCTCGACGGGTCTCTCGGTTTTGGTGGAGAAGAAAGCGCCGGCGCATCGTTCCTACGTCGAGATGGGACCGTATGGTCGACTGATAAAGACGGCATCATCATGGATCTGCTGGCCGCCGAGATGATGGCCCAGACCGGTCATGATCCATCCGAGTTGTACCGAGCCCTCACGAGAGAACTTGGCGCTCCGGTTTATGAACGAATCGACGCCCCTGCCACACCGGAACAGAAAGCCGTTCTCTCCAAACTTTCGCCTGAGCAAGTCAACGCAAGGGAGCTGGCCGGTGACAAGATCGCGGCCATGCTCACTAAAGCTCCGGGTAATGGCGTAGCCATCGGTGGCTTGAAGGTTGTGACCGAGAACGGCTGGTTCGCCGCGAGACCGTCCGGAACCGAAGATGTGTACAAATTGTATGCGGAGAGCTTTAAAGGGGAAGAGCATTTGAAGCGCATTCAAGAAGAAGCACAGGCCATCGTCGCCAATGCATTGGCCTCGCCCACATGATCTTCATCGCGTCATGAATAGGCCTGCCGCGCGCTGGCCCTTGCCTAAGCACGACTATTGGTCCACCCCGTTTGCGGCATCGCTACTGCAGCACCTCGACCTTCGTCCAGGACTGCGGATCCTCGATGTCGCCTCCGGCCACGGCATTCCTGCCTTCTATCTCGCCGACCAGGTTGGTCCCACCGGTCAAGTGCTGGCCACGGATGTGAGTGTCGGCCAGGTCGCTCGTGCGAGGGCCATCCAAAGTTCGCATTTGTCATGGCTCCGCTTCGAGTATATGGACATGCGATCTCTATCTCCTGATCTGCCGACTTTCGATCGCGTGACAGGCAATCTCTCCGTCATGTTCTTTCGTCCCAATCGGTTTGAGGCCGTCC
>CAWKJK010000055.1:0-64680 GCA_963849655.1 uncultured Nitrospiraceae bacterium | reverse complement strand
CCAGCGGCAAATTGCTCATAAGGGGCAAACACAAAGAACAATCCGGCGGAACAGACTTTCTTGCTTTCAACCTCCGCAAAGCACTCGGCTGTCGCATAGGTCGCACGGTTTTGGGTGATGATGGCGTGTAAGATAATCTCTTGATCAGGCTTGACCCATTCGCGAAAACCGGCGCCATTGATTTTGCCGAGCATGGCCCGTCCCGGATGAGTGCCCTCCGCGTTGAGGCACCGCCCCGCCGCCTGGGCCATCATCTCAGTCAAAATCACCCCGGGAACGACCGGAAAACCGGGAAAGTGGTCACGAAACAACTCTTCGGATGCGGGCAGTACCTTGGTCGCAATGATCCGCTTGCCCGGGTCCAATTCAAGGATGCGATCGATGAGGATGAATCGCATGACACACCAACGAGTGATACATGAGCCTGGTGATCTTAAGCAGGAGACGAGGTGAGCGTTCCGTGTCGTCGCATAACATCCAAGATGTCACCGACTGTTTTGACCGCTTGGATATCCTCATCCGTCAGGACGATGCCGAAGTCACTATCCAGACCGGCCAGTAACGTCAAGACACCGAGCGAATCCCATGCCCAGGCACGTCGTCCCGATGGGTATCGGGAGTCAACTGGTCTGGAACCACCTCAAAAATCGTGCAATCCAAGCAACGGCCTCAGTCTGTGTCATTATGGATCCCTTCCGTCCGTCCATCGTGTTACTGGGCAGAACAGCCTCCATCCACTACCAGATTCGCGCCGGTAATCCAGTTACTCTGAGGAGAGAGCAGGAACCTAGCCGCATTCGCGATATCATCGGGACTACCGAATCCCAGAGGGTGCGCGTCTTTCAGCGCTTGTACCTGTTGAGTAGAAAGACCGGCGATGGCCTTTTCGGTCCATTTCCGTCCGCACCATGCCGGGCGAAAGCACCGTTCACACGGACATTCCGCCTCGCCAGTTCGATGGCCATGGCTCGCGCCGCGGCAATGACTGCGCCTTTGCTTCCACTGTAGGCGATTTGGCCTGGTTTGCCGACAAGGCCATAGATGGCTGAAATAAAGAGAACCGCACCGCCCACTGCGTTGAGAAAATCCCTGCGAGTGACTGATCGAGCCAATTCCATCCCGGCCACATAATTTACCTGCATCATGGCTTGAAGCTTTTCGGAGCTGGTTGCGCTCAAAGGAAGCGTGTCAACCGTGCCTGCCGCATGACATAACCCATAGAGCCTCCCTACGGCAGAGGCAGCTTCCTTGACGGCCGGCATGATCATGCTCACGTCGGTCAAATCCAACTGGATGATCCGGCAGGCGTGAGCGCCGGCCTGTTTTGCTGTATCCTCCAATCGATCTCGATTGCGGCCGATTAAGACCAATCCCGCCCCTTGGCGAGCCAGATGAACCGCGACGGCACGCCCAATACCAGAGGAGGCACCCGAGACGACGATCGTTTTCCCCTCGAAGACCTTCCCTGTGTCAACGATCATGCCGACACCTGTGACGTATTATCCAACTCCACAAAGTCTAAGATGGCCCGCTCATCCAAGTCGACAAGCGCCGACCCCCAGGATAGGCCGACACCGTAACCCAGCAACATCAGACGGAGTGGACGATCCTTCGGTCTTGCGAGATTTCCATGTGTCATGGTCAAGGGAATCGATGCGCCTCCGGTATTGCCGAAATCTCGAAGGATGACAGGAACCTTCTCAGAGGGAAGCGATTGTTTCGCGCACAGATGTTTCATGATGAATTGGTTGGATTGATGAAAAATGAAGTAGTCGATATCGTCGGCGCCCATCGTCGCCGCCTTCAAGGTCTCGTCGATCAACGAGGGGACCCGCTTGATCGTGAAGTTGAAGATGAGCGCGCCGTTCATGGATACGCAATGTTTTCGCGCATCCTGCCCAAACCGATCCCGGAAACCGCCGGATTCGACGATCATGGAGTTGTATCCACTCCCGTCGGAATGCAACGCATAGTGCCATGTCGCCCCAGCGACATCGGTCGCTTCCAACGCTGTGGCCGAACCGGCATCGCCGAACAGCAGGGACACGGAACGATCGGATTGATCAGAAAAGCGGGTCGGCGTTTCACCATGCAGCAACAGCACTCTGCGCATACCGCCGCCCTGGAGCATCATGGCGGCTAACCACATGCCGTACGGAAAGCCGGAGCACCCGAGGCCCACATCAAATGCGGCGCAATGGTCGGCGAGTTTCAGACGGTGGTGAACCACGCAAGCCGTAGAAGGCAGGAAGTAGTCGGGAGTCTGCGTCACCATGATCACGGCATCGATGAACTCCGGATGCCATTCCAACCGGTCTAATAGACGTTGCGCCGCAACGATACAGAGATCGCTGCTACAGATAGTGTCCCCTGCCACGCGCCGGCTCGAGACCCCGGCCATACCTGTCACTTTGCGAATTTCTTCCTCCGTAAACGCAGAAGAATCCGTCAGATTGTCGAACCGTCTGGACGGCAGGCTGGTGCAGATCGCCGCAATCCTGGCGCCGGTTGTCTTAACGACCGCCATATTACGTCCCTCCAACAAAGCCTCTACAGGGTGGATGCAGGGAGATCATCCGGCAGAGGCCACCACTCCGCATAGAGGTAACCGATCGCTTTTCGTAGCACCGTATAAACCCCGCTCACAGAGAGCCACCATCGTTCAGGGTCGTACGCGTTTTCGGCGCCTGCAATCACGCCGACAGCAACACTCCGACCAAAAGCACGCTTGAACAACACCAGGCTCTTTCTCGCATGTGCCCCGAGGGTCACAACATTGATCCCTACGATGTCGATCTTTGAACCGGCCAGCCAGTGTTTGACGGCCAAAGCGGATGCATAGGTACGATGCCGGTCAACATAGGGAACCGCCAGCACCTGGATAGCTTGGGCATCCACACCGAACCTTATCAGCTCTTCGGCAGCCAGCTCGGCAAAGTCCTCTTGCATCGATCCACTTTCTTGCGCGCCGGGAAGGACACCGACCGTGAGCACGACATCATATTTTCCTCGATTGAATTCGTCGGCAGCCTTTTTCATTGCCGGCGATTCCCAAGCCCAACCTTCGACGACCAGGACGTTAGCTTGAACGGGATCATTGATCGCAAGGAAATCGTGTATGGCTGAGACAAACAAAATCACGGCCACCAGAACGGCTATGGCACACCCCTTTAATGCTCCACGCATCGTCAATGATCGCCATAGTCTTTGCTGGCATACGCAACCTGCACCATCTCGCGTTGCAGCATCATGTGGACTAAAGTCTAGAATTACGCACTATTATGCCAAACAATCCCCTAGTCCTTGGCCTCGCAGCCCCACCGAGTCCAAAGGTTCACAATCAGCCCCATTGATCATGCTACTGCTTTTCCAACAGCAGAACCCAGTCGGTGAAGCCCGTGCCGTTATCTCCAGGCGGCACAAAAGCATGCGTGCTGGTGCTGTCCAACGACAGACCGATCAGTGTGTATTCAGCTGTGGCCGGATTGAACCAACGTGCTCGCGTCGGTCCACTCATCACGGTCATGTCGACAGCGAACGACAGTGAGGTGGCCCGTCCAGGAGGCACATAGGCGACTAGCAGAGTGCCGTCTCTTGAAGCGGCTGCTGCAATATGGTCTCCGTTACTAACGATGGTGTTACCAGTGAGAATCAGATCCTTCATTCCGTCCAAACCGGATGGGACAAGCCCATACCACGCAATAGACCTAATGAAATCGTTGAGCCGCTTCATGTCCCTCGCACCCTGTGTATTCAGATGCGTCTGCCAGCCGTCAGAACAGGATGAAAACGACAAGAGCTTTGAAGGGTTAAACGGCCACACGCACCCGTTGCCCGAGATATAGCCGCTGATTCCAGATAACCATCCCCACCACTGGAAACGACGAACAGGCTGGATTGCATTTGGGTTGACATGATTTCCATCGGGCCCTTCCTGATCGTAAGGCTCTTCAAGTAAGAAGGTGGGCATCATGGGCCGATAGGAATAGCCATTCCGAGCGTAGGTAACGACTTCTCCCTTCCAGCTATAAGCCCCTTGCAATGTGCCGGCTGACTGTAGCATCGGGTCCGTTTGATCGGTATAGATCGATGGACTATCCCACTCAGCGGAAAACATGCTGCTCGCCTGGCCGTTGACCGTCTGCATCCCGGCCAGCATTGCCTGTTCCACGGCAAGCTGTGGTCCTGTGAAAGGGTGTTCGCCAGTACCATAGTCTCCACCTAACATCCAGACGATATTCTTACGAGTTTTATACCTGTTCGAAATGAAGCGACCATAAGTCTGCATTTTGGTCGAACCATTGGCCACCATCTCATCCATCCAGCCCTGAGGGCCTCCACCAGCGCCGGTGTATGCAGGGAACATGAAACAGAGTACACCCTTGGACTCAGCATATGTCAGGAGTGCATCAACGTTTTCCCCAGTAGGCCTCACTCGGCTGTGAAAAATCAGGTACCTGGTCGTTGTTGCGCCCGAGAGAACCATCCCAGGTCGAGCCGTCGAGCCTCACTGTAAATGGAAGCGTATTATTTGGGCCGAAGGGTGGGTGATTGCCTCGCCTATCGTGGTTAATGACGTGAAATTCGATAGCGTTATGGCCTTTGGCCACCGTGTCGTCGATAAATCGTTTGTAGTCTGTTTTCCGAAAGCGATGTGATGAACCAGGCCGTACGCCCTAGAATAGGGAAAGGCGCTCCGTTCTGATCCTGCAAATATCGATGTATTGGCTGATACGACGAGTGGGAAGGCAGGTAATGGGGCGGCGATCGGCGGTAAATCAACCGACGTTGAGGAAGATGATGAATCCCTGCTACATCCCTGAGGGGTGCAGATAATTAACCCTATGCAGATGATGCAGGACGGAACTAGATTAACCCTCAACACCAACGCTTTTCGCTCCTTTATGAAAGTCCACAACCTGCGGCAAATTCACCACCGTACACCTCCTCCTACATAACAAGGTCTCAAGACCGAAACTTCACACGAAGGGCTTCTGGTGGAAGACGATGTATTCGATCCTTGATCACAATACCTGCCTGGGCAAGGCAGTAGTGAAGGGCATGGTTAGGAAAACCGTAATCGTGCTTCAGTCTCATAAAGTGCTCTTCCTGAACCGCAACGAGGATCTTGCCATCCTGCACTAGACAGGCTGCACCATCATGGTAAAGGCAGACAGTCCGATGATACACATCATGTCAACATGCCCCCTTGCCGGTAATGACCGCCGCAGGCGTCGCCAGCAGGATCTTGATATCGGACCATCAGGGACATGGTCCTGGCATACCGTAAGTCGAGGCGCACCATCTCGTCGAAGGTAGTCCGACTCCGGCCGACGACTTGCCAGAGTCCGGTCATGCCCGGCTTGGCCTCCAACACGCGACCTTTGTGCCAGGACTTGTATTGTTGCAGTTCATACGGAAGCGGCGGCCGTGGTCCCACCAGAGACATGTCACCGATCAACACATTCCAGAGCTGGGGCAGCTCATCGAGGCTCGTTCTGCGGAGAAACCGGCCGATGGGAGTGATCCTGGCATCGTCCGTGAGCTTGAAGACGGCCGTCTTCTGTTGCGACTGCCCCTGGTCGCTGGCGGTGATGAACCAGCTCACATAGTCGTGGTGGATCTGGTGATCCACCGTGGCATACATCGTTCGGAACTTGCACATCGTGAAAGGCGTCATCAGATATCCGACGCGCATTTGCCTGAATAGGACGGGTCCAGGCGACGACAGCTTGACAATTGCGGCGATGAGGGCGAACACCGGCAACAATAGGATCAACAATAGGACACTGAGCACAATGTCCATGGCTCGTTTGAAGATCCAAAAATTCTGGACTGCAGGCTGGGTCGCCGAAAGTTCCGGATACAACAGTGGATCCATGGGACACACCTGCTTCTCGTTTGATGCGGTCGGATCGGGATACACATGCAACTTGATCGAAAGATGTTGCGCAAGCCCCTCATCGCCCTGAAGTGCGACCGCGTTCCAAACTGAGCTTTCCAGCCGATCGCAGGTACCAGTCAGGTCGACGGGGGAGATCTCGGGCACAATCAGACCGATGACGCACGACGATTCAAACCATCCCAGAATATCAAGCTCCGAGGTGACCACCGACAAGGCGTTCACCACGACAGTGCTGTCAGCCGTCCCCTGCTCGCGTGACCTGTTCGGAAGACCGACCAACATCAAGGCCATAGCAAGCCCGGAGCGATCCGTACGTTTCCGTTCCCGCGTGACCGCCTGTTTGAAGAGCCGTTCGTCGAGCAGCATCGGGTGTTGTCCCATCATGTCAACGTCCGTGTGCGTGATTGTCCTCTCATCTTTCATCCTCTGTCCCTGCCCCTGAAGCCTAGGCCAATACAATCTCCTTGTGCTGATTGAGCGACTGTTCGGCCGCCTCGAGAATGCGCACGACGCGTAACCCCGCCGGCCCATCGTTGATCGGTTTCGTTCCGTTCGTGATGCAGTCCAGGAAATAGCGAGTCTCCACCTTCAGCGCTTCGGCCTCTTCGATTTTCGGCGCGTACATATCCCCGGTCCTGTAGCTGACCAAGGCCGCATGCATTCCCGATTCATTTTTGACGTCGGCGCCCTTGTCGTAGATGCGGAGTTTTTCCGCCAAATCGAGGTCATTCCAGACCAGCATTCGTTTTTGGCCGCCGACCAACGTCGTGCGCATTTTCACGGGTGAGAGCCAATTGACGTTGATGTGCGCCAGAACATTGTCGGGAAAATACACGGTGAGATAGGCGACGTTTTCGAGATTGTTCACGTGGGCTCCGCCGGTCGCCACGACCAACTCCGGCTCGACTCCGATCAGATAATCCATGATCGACAAGTCATGCGGCGCGAGATCCCAGAGCACATTCACGTCGTGCTGGAAGAGACCCAGATTCACGCGTGTCGAATCATAGTAGTAGAGGCGGCCCAACGTGCCGTCGTCGATGAGTTGTTTGATCTTGCGGACGGCTCCGGTAAACAGAAAGGTATGGTCCACCATGATCTGGAGCCCCCGGCGCTCCGCGAGCTGGATCAGTTCCTCGGCCTCAGCGGAGGTTGCGGTAAAGGGTTTCTCCACGAACACGTGCTTCCCGTTCTCAAGCGCTTTCTTGGCGAGTTCGTAGTGGTATGACACCGGCGTGATGATCGCCACCGCATCGATGTCCGTGGCGAACAGCACCGCATCCGGCTCAGTCGTCACACGGATGCCGGGATGCGCCGCCAACACACGAGTCAATGCAGCGGAAGACTTGTCGCAGATCGTGCCGACCTTGCAGTCCTGATGTGCGAGGAAATTCCTCACCACGTTCGGGCCCCAATACCCATACCCGATCACACCGAGTCGTAGCATGATTGCACTCCTTGAAGAGGTTATAGGATCTAGTCTTTGGAACCGGGAGACGGAGCAGAATGGTCGGATGCATTGAACGCTGTGAGCTCACTCAGCTCAAGCATGCGTATCTGAAGAGAGTGGTCATCCGTGAATGTCAGGGTGCCACGCAAACTGTCCACCATACGGGCTTTCAGATTGTCGTACCCATCTCCGGCGAAATCCGGCCGTAGCGCCGTCAACAAGACCCCCAAGATGCGGCCTTGCCGATACCACCCGATATAATCGGTGTCGCGACAACTGCTGGACAATACCGAGGTGGTCTTATGAGCAAGATCGGATCGGAAGGGCATGACTCGTCCTTGTGCGTTGGTATGATAGATGATCAGTATCCGACAGAGATAACCCGATCGCTCGGAACGCTTGGATTCTCGGTGGACGAGGTCGCCATATATCGTTTCAGAATAGACATTTGCAGAAGCGATAGACCGTATGGCCCTTCGTCAGGCCAAGCAAGAAAAAGAGTCTATCCCGCCACAGTGTTACTGAGGGCATGGCGATGTCGTAAAAAGCGAGGGATAATCCTGCGCCCTAAGGTAAGCCCCTTGAGATGATTGACTCCAAAACAATCACAATTCGGCAGGAGACTTGCTTACGACAATGAAAGAGGGCAAGCCTCGGTGTATCAGTCGCATGGTCGCAATGTCATGCAGGATACTTGGCGGAGAAATTACGTGACGCTCTCGCTGTCGGACCGGCGATGCGAAGTGAATGTGCCGTGAGCTAGTCGAGGTTTGATTTGCGCGGCGAAGGCCGCTATCTCACGCGGAAGGGCGTACCAACAAGCATCTCCATAACGGGCGACGACGTACTTCAGAAGCCGTTCATACAGATCGGCCGAATATTCCCGGGCATTCGGTTTTCCCTCAAAAGAAATATAATCGGGATGGACGATCATCAAGGCCATGCCACCGTGCGAAGCCACCCAATCAAGCTTCTTCGTCCACAGATCGATCGTCGTTTCCTTCAAAAGCACGAACAACGTTGAGTCCTGTGGAAGCGTATAGGGAAGTTCGACGTAGCCCTTCGAATCGTTGCGTTGCACCCAGAACGGGAAAATCGTCCCAACTCCATCCGGTTGTGGCTCGAACGGATCGGTATCGAAGGTCGAAGCATCGTAGAGAACCTCAAGGTCATGGAGCCATTCCAAATTATGAAACATGAAGCCGGCTCGAAAGCCCGAAGCCTTCCATTTCTGAAGATACTGATTGATTTTGGGAGCCTGCGCTTGAAAGTGTCGTGACGATCGATAAAGCGTTCCGTCGTGATGCAGATCATGAACGGCGACTTCAAACCCTTCCTGTTCGAGGTCTGTTCGGAGCGAGTCTGGTAAACGATATTCACCTTCCGGAACGAAATGAAAAGATGAACGGATGCCGAACGCCTTGTCCAATTCAGCCAACTTCCGGCACCGCGCCAACCCGTTTGCGCCTTCCACATCGTGAGTGACGACAAAGGCAAATCGTTTCCCGTTCGGCCACCCGGGCCAGCCCTCCGGGGGTCGAGCTGCCGAAGGCAAAATAGGCCAGGAACCGCTGAATTGCCTCCGTAGACGGTTTGCAATCAGACGTCGTATTCGTACTCTGATAGCCCAAGGGATAGTCGGCTTTAGAAAATAGTATAGGTTTGTCATACCTGGTATGGTCTTATCCCTTGCTTCACTCCACACGTCACATTGCGCGATGCATTGGCAGGTGTATGTGTCTGTGTACAGTTTGGTAGCTTGAGACGCCGACCTAAAGGCAATTGGAGCACTAGTGTCGTTTTTTTAAATCCCTAATTAGTTCTTTAACAGTAAAAGTGCCTTATGTTTCAATGGAGTAAATTTTGATTTGTTTACTACGCAATTCTCATCAACTACAGGCATCTAATTTGCTTATGCGATATCCCACTCCCATTGAAGACGCGCTCTGTAGGTGCTTCGTTATATACAATAATATACAATGCTTTTCTGCATCAAAACGTTGCTACAAATGATACCTACAACTGATAACTACAACCGAGTGAGGTGCAATATTGAATATGGAAATGGCTCCTGAATCCAAAGTATGCCGGCACCGAAGGAAGAAATTCCTGTGTTCAATACTTTTTCTGTCAACGCTTCTCGCCTATGGCACGGCAGCCGAGGCGGCTAATCATTATATCCGTAAAGATGCTGGAGCAGCAGGCGCGGGAGATTGCGCGACATGGGAAAATGCTCGTAGTCTGCGATCAACTCCCCGCAACGCTGTCCGGGGGGATACATATTATATTGCGCGATGGCAAGCGATACCGGTAAAACATTCAACAGAAGCCAGGCATGGCACCACATCATCAAGAAAGCCACGGCATCAGACCATGGAACCGATATCTGGCTGGTCCAGTGCATACGGTGACAGCGCAGCCACATTTACGACGTCATGGTCTTTACCACGACAAACTGGCTGGTGGACGGCGTATCGGTGGAGGGCCTTCTGGGTGGAAGGGTCCATCGGGTTGGAGTCAACTGCGACGAGCGAAATGTTGTTATAACAACGGGCCAGCGGGGTCACAGTCCAGCACATCGAATTGTCCTGGTGTCGGCTCTGATAACGGCTCACAGACCGGTCTCCGAGCCAACAGCCGCACCAATTGCACGCTCTCACATTGGTATATGCATGACATTGGATTTATCCCATTTTTCTCCGGGGCGATCAATCTGGTTGTTGAGTATGGATACATGAAAAATTGGTACGAAGGAGCGTCACACTCGGAACTCTGTTCCTGTTGGGACATTGGAAACAGCGCCATTGGCACCCATACGTTCCGGTACAACCTGTTTACCGATATTAAATCAACAGGCGGGATCATGTGGGATAACAAGACCAACCATGCGGCAGAATTGCGAGTCTACGGCAACGTGTTCTACAAAGATCCTGCCGTGCCGATGAACAACTGTTGCAATGGGGTGATCGGCGGTTGAACCGGCGGGAATGGTGAAGACTTTTACAACGCTCATGTCAATAATAATACGTTTATTAATCTGACGGGAGCCGAGGTCTTGAGTACATTTCCGATTCGGAACGGCAGCAACGAAGCCCGCAACAATCTCTTCTATACGGTCTCTAATCCAGGGGGAGGCACTACTTGGCAGACAATAAGCTACAACCACTTTATCTCTACCTCTCCTATCGGCACAAATGCATCCACGTCTTCTAACTTACCGTTCATCAACATAACGAGTCTCGACTTCAGGCTCAATCAACCCACGCCGGCAGGAACCGGCGTTATCGGCGCCCTATAACGTCGATATGTTTGGGAAAACACGTGGCGCCGATGGTGTGTGGGATCGTGGTGCAGTTGAATTTGGAGCTGGAAGCGCCCCATCGCCGCCCGCGAGCCCGACCAATTTACGCGTTCAGTAAGAATCATTCTTTCCCCGTGAAAGATCTTGTTAAGAACGGGAGAGCGACGCCCCAAAGGTCCCGGTCATAAACCTGGGCTGGGGCGCAAGCTTAAGCTGAGGTCTGTGCCAACGAGGAGAACCCTCGTGATGGTCAAGGGTAGGTGAGAGTCCCGTCTACAAACCTTATCTGTTGAACACATTTCGTCTTTCCGACTGAAACTCTGCTGGTTACCACGACCATCCCAGACCAAGCGGAACCTATCGCGGCGAGGGTGAGATAAATGAACACAACCGATTGATCAAAATAAGAAACCGAAATGAACGCGGCGCTGTGAGCGAACAGTGATGTCCCCAACGCCCAAATCATGAACCGTGACCGGAATGATACCTCGGGCAACTCCTTCAAGGCTCGGCCAATCAAATGAAAGCCTATTGCCAGTTGAGCGACAAACAACAGCATTAAGGGGAGTCCACCATCAACCCCCATGCGCAAATAGTAATTTGTAATATCAATATGGTTTTCGTTCCAGACCACGCCATAGGGCATCCAGTGCCTGGTCACATCGGTGCCTGCGAACCACCATTCGGAAAGATGTGTGATGGCTGCTTCAATCAACGCCGCTCGATGCCAGCTTGTACTGCCACCAGTCAGATCAATACGTGCAATTATATAGTATGCCGGTGCATTCATGACGACATCTAGGCCGACATACCCCAAAACGGCAAGCCAACGGAAAAGTCGCATCCGGTTGCGCCAGCTCCACATGAGCAGGGCTCCGATTGCGGCCATCGCTGTCATGACCGGCCCACTGGAAGCAGACAAAACAACAATGGCGATACAAGCAACCATGCCTGCAACGGCAGTTTTCCTGTGGTGATGCCAAAGACAGACCATTAAGGGGAGGCATACCGCTCCCACAGTTCCAGTGAGAATTGAATGAGCAAAAGGTCCTTGGGCACGAACTCTATTTAGTCGAATTTCAGGGGTCTCCGAAACGCCTCCAAATACTGAAAATAGGTTGTGCGTCGTCACCATTTCCACAAACAGCTCGACCGCAAGCGGTATCAATAGGATGGCTGTAAGACGACACAGCGTAACCACATCTCCCAGTGATTGACAGAATACCCGAAGAAGGAAATAGATCCCGCACGCGTTAAATACGAGTCCAAGTCGGTTCACCAATATCCCAGGGCTATTATCGTGAAAAACACTGCTCATCAGTGCCCAAGCAGCCCATACGATCATAAACCGATCGAGAATATTCATTCCTCCAGTAAGACGCTCACCCCGTATGATCACCCGCAGTATACCGACCACCACCAGTAATCGGATGGACATAAGATGAAATGGTCCTAGCTCGATTCCAACACCCATGGTCATATAACAGGCTCCTGCAAGAAGGGGGAGAGGAGCCCATGGACGCGGCAACATGAAGATCATGGCTGCCAGGACCAAGATCATTCCTATAGCAAAGTAATTCATATCTCAGTTTCTATCGTCAGCTTTTCTCATCGGCAGAAAGTTGAGTCGGGGTTAATTGCCGACGCCACGCGGTCTTCAATCGATCCAGAACTCTCAGTTTTCGAATGACAGTGCGACTTATTTTGTCGATCCACGTAAAGAGCCCGCTGCAGGCTCGAAGGATCGCTCCCTTCGCGGTCGGGGCGAACAAACGGACCGTTCCCTCTCGCCACGACCGATCTCCGAAGCGCTGCTTATAACTTGCGTCTCCTATCCCAAAATCCAACTGCCGAACACCTTCCTTCGACAACTCATCACTCAACCGAATGAAGATCAGCGTTCCAACCTCGTAGCGGCTCAAAACCGGATCATAGCCAGTCTCCGACAAATGGAAAACGCCCTGGTATAGATATCCGAACCAAAAGGCCCTAACTCGCCCATCAATTTCGAGCACTTGCACTCGCAACTGATTTCGGCCCGCAAAGAGAGCGAGGCGCTGACGAAACTCTTCATTGTCGATGAAACCAGATCCGACCCCTCGCTGATAAGCGCGCGCCGCCACTTCTTCAAGACGCTTACAAAGTCCGGGGATATCATCAAACCGGCTCATCCACCGCCAGGCCACCTTACCCGGAAAGGTTGCCTCGAGCTCTCGTTCTCTCTTCCGAATGCTGGTGCGATGTTTAGCCCGAAGTTTGCGCTCGATGAATCTTCCACCCTCTGGCAAATTCATTTGCCAATGGGTAGACCACCTGAATTTTTTCTCACAGAACCATCCAGGCCTGTGAAGCTGTAACGCCCTGAGAAGCGGTGCATCCTCAGAGAGATAGTGGAGCTCCAGCACATCCGCCATACCCGAGCATAATAGAGACCAAAGATATTTGACCGATTCGGTCGCGGCCTCTTCATCCATCTGACCCAGCACACCTTGATGGATGACAACCACGATTCTGGCTGGAATCTTCAACGGACTCACATAGCCGATCGCCGGCCTGAATTGAGTCATCTCCAAGCGGCCAACCAGCAAGGCATGCGGAAGCCCATTGCGTTCCATCGCGACCACGAATGGAGATTCAACATTCCGACGCAGACGACAAATCTTCTTGAATTGGTCAAAATCATTGTTGGGGTGGTTCTGCCACTCTTTCCATTGAAGGTGGACAGCTTCCAAATCTTCAAACGTTTTAAGCATCCCAATGTCCACGTAGCAGCGCCTCAACTCGTTCCGATCCGGCCCATTTTGACAACGCGCATGCTTGCCTTAATCCACGGATGACACCGCGCTTCAAACTGACGGTTCAGCCAATTCGACAGAATTTCTTTTTGCTTCAGCGCCGGTCGTTCCACGAAAACCCAGCTTAGATACGATACACCCAGCGTCATAACAAGAACGATCGCGACCACGATCCACCATACCTGTAGGTTCGGAAACGACAAACCGACCATGACCACCATTGGAGCATGAATCAAGTACACTCCATACGATAAGTCATGCTTCAATAGAGGTTGCCCCGGCAGAGCAGAAAGCCCGCAAAAAACTACCATGTAAGGCAAGCAGAGTGGCATGACAACGGCACCCAAACCTACCGGCAACGCCAACGCTGCTAATGCCAGTGCACCAAGCGCGATGGCGGCTGAAAATGGGACACGATCGGCAAATATGAACAACAGAGACCCAAATCCAAAATAGACGAAGAGCTTCATAAAGGTTAGGAATCGCTGAGGCAACGCAACCACAAGCGTCGGATCATAAGTCATGGCAAGATGAATTCCATAACACGCCAGACACAGAATCAGCATGAGGCCGCGTCGGCGCAGGATGCCGATCATGCTGGTTAGCGCCAGCGTGGCATAGGACAAGACTTCAAAGTGGAGAGTCCACAATGCCCCATTGATAACGATGAGATCTCCATCCCTATTGACCACGCCTGGTAAATAATCCTGGGTGAGCGTCAGCACATTCTTGCCGTAGCGGTATAGGCCAGGATCGAGAAAATACGAGTCGAGAGTGAGAGTGGTAAGAGCGGGTCCAAGCACCGCCATTGACGCGATGACAACAATGATTAACGCCGGGAAAATCCGTAGAATCCTATTTGACGCAAAATTGATTACATTCTCCGATCGACATAGGCTGGGGGTCACCAAGAACCCACTAATTGCGAAAAACACAAGGACTGCGAGAAGACCAAAATGGATCTCGCCTCCGCTGTAGTGGAAAAGCGGATCGAGTCGGATATCGGTATATTCTATGCTGCGAGTGTGGTGAAGGAGCACGACAATAGCTGCGGCAATGCGTACCTGGCCAAAGCCGGGGCCTCTAAATGAAGTAGCGACTAGTCTGTCATGGACGGTCATTTCTGATTCCGCAGATCCAGCTACACTTCTTAAGATCTGGTCAAATCCGAAAGTTCACGGTCAAGTCAATGTACGCGTAATTTGAAACATTGCGCAGATTCGCCCACGAGGCGATCAGATGGACCGGATATTGCTATCGGGCAGGCAAACAGACTTTTCTAAAGTGGAAGAGCCTCATCGGCGGAATGCGTCGATCTTCAGTCGCTTTATTGCATCCTCATTGCAAGGATCGGCTCGCCGCTGACCGTAGGGTCAATAACTCTTGGCCCATTTTTCACCTCCCAGCGTCCAGCGTAATTTCGCCGCCCACCTCTTCACTACCGATCCCGCTACAAAACGTTGTCCGCTCATTTTGCAGGCCAGCCACAGCAGGGGCACCATTCCGATCCGGACAAGGCACACAACGAACATGGCGGCCCGGTAAAAACGGGCGTACCATATGGATTGATTGTTCCGAAAGAATCGCCAGCGGGACTCCAACATCATGACGCTTGAAAAAGTGTTTACCCCCACTTGTGAGCTACTGCTACCTCCTCCATGGTGAACCACGACTGCTCTCGGAATGTAGTAAGTCTTCATCCCCGCCTTCCGGACCTTAAGGCACAGATCCATGTCTTCTGAATACATGAAGTAATCGATGTTGAACATCCCAACGCTCTTCGAATATGTGACGCCTGATCATCAAGCATGCTCCGGAAACCGCTTCCACCTCCGTCACTGCTTCATTGCCCTCCAAGAGCGGCTTCATCCCCCACAATCTCGCCTTCTTGAAAGTGCGCCTGAGGATATCGGACTCAAGTAACTGGTTGAGAATGGTCGGAAACGCACGAATGCAAGTTTCCTGTATAGAGCCGGTCGGTATTGAGAATCTTGGGACCTACAATGCCGGCGTCATGCAAGACTTCGAGCTGATCATAAAGCGTGCGAATCGCGAGATGCTCAACCTCAGTATCGGGATTGAGGAATAGAATATTCCGGCCGCGCGACACCTTGAACGCTTCGTTATTTGCCTTTGCAAACCCGAGGTTCTTGTCGCTCTGGATGAATACAACATGAGGATAATGCCGACTCAGCATCTCACCGCAGCCATCGTAAGATCCCCCGTCAATGACAATGACTTCGAACTCAATGCCCTTGGTCTCGGCCTCGACGGAAGCGATCGCCTTGCGGAGGTAATTCTTACTATTCCAATTCACGATGATAATTGATAAATTCACGCCAGATCTCTTGCCAATTTCACCTGTCACGACGAGAATTCGGTGTCGGATGAGATTCGGATTTCCTGGCGAGACCATAGTCATCTGGCTCATGAGAGCGGGTCCTTTTCAGGATCCACACGCTCTTACCAAAGCACCGCTCACAATCCCTCCTGACGAAGTGTCCGAACAACTTTCGATGTCAGCAATCGGATATCCATCATCGTTTCCGCGCTCAAACTTCAATCAAACGCCCAACCTGCCTGACTCATCGCTCTTTAGACATATAAGTTCTATGCCATAGCTCTAAAGAAACCAGCAGGTAAATATGTCTGAAATACTGCTCTTTTCCTTCCAAATGTCTTGTATACATCTGGCGAATATAATCTCGATTAAAGTAGCGGGAGAGAGAAGAGTCGTCGCTAAGTAGACAGTCTTCCACGAAAGGTCTAAACGATCCCCGCAGCCAATCGGCGATCGGATGTGCGAATCCCTTCTTCCTACGATGGACCTCTTCTTTAGGCAACCATTTCATCAACGCCTTTTTGTGAAGGTACTTGCCGGTCAGACCTTTCAGCTTAAGTGATGATGGCAAGGTCTCGATGAACTCAACCAGGCGGCGGTCCAGGAACGGGACTCGGACCTCCAGAGAATTGGCCATCGAACGTCTTATCCGCCACCATCAACAGGTCATCGGGAAGATTCGCGCGAGTATCGATGTAGAGCATCTGTGAGAGCGGATCGAGATGCTTCACATCTCTGTGTAGTCTCAGAAGTGTCTCCATTGAGCCGTACGGTGCAATTTCAAAGTGCTCTTTGAATCTTTCTCGGTATAGCTGCGCCTTCATTTTCAGCGCTGAAAAAGGAATAGATCTTTGCAAACCTCATTACAATATCCGGTTCCGCTAACGACGCGATACCTCGTTTCAAACGTTCCAAGCGGCCCGGAACCTTAGCGAGAGCTGGAGCGACACGGTCCGTAAATAGGCGCGGCAAACGGCTGTAAAAAGTCGATAGCCTCACTCCGAGATAACGATCGTATCCTGCCCAAGGCTCATCTGCGCCTTGCCCAGTCAGCGCCACTTTGACCCGCTCACTCGTGATTTTCGAGAGGAAATAAAATGCGGGAGCAGGCTCGTGCGCGACTGGCTCTTCCAAATCGCCCATGTATCTCTCGAAATAGGACAGGTAATCTCTATGGCTCAGCATCATGGAGGAGTGCTTTGCTCCGAACCGACGAGCCACTTTCCCGGCATCTTCAACTTCATCGGTCTTCGTTCCTCCCTCGAATCCGATCGTAAATGTCTCAACCGGCAGCGCAGAATGCCTACTCATGATCGCCAGGAGTACCCCCGAGTCAATTCCCGAGCTGAGGAACAATCCCAACGGCACATCGCTCCGCAACTGCAGCCGGACGGCATCCTCAAGCAACGTTTGGTACTCTTCGATCAGCTCCGCTTCGCACCAGCTTTCCCTAATACTCGGAACCCAATTCCAGTAACGGCTGACTTCGATGCCATTTTTTGCCGCCACCATCATATGGCCGGGCGGCAGTTTGAAGATGCCTCTGAACAACGTCTTGGGTGAGGGAACATAACGGAACGTAAAGAGATCGGCCAAGGAATCCATATCGACTTCCCTCAAGCAGCCGGGAAGTTGAAGCAGAGCCTTGATCTCAGATGCAAACGCCAGTCGGTCTCCGATCACAGTATAGTAAAGAGGCTTGATCCCGAGATGGTCTCTCGCAAGGAACAGTTCCCTTCTTATGGTTGTCCCAAATCGCAAAGGCGAACATCCCGTTGAAGCGGCTGAGGCAACTCGCGCCCCACTGCTCATACCCGTGTACGATGACTTCCGTGTCAGATCGCGTTTTAAATATATGCCCGGCCTCCTCCAGCTTCCTTACGCAACTCAAGAAAGTTATAGATCTCCCCGTTGAAGACAACCTGCAGACTTCCGTCTTCGTTGCCGACCGGTTGCGACCCTCCCTCAACGTCGATGATGCTGAGTCGTCGATGCCCCAACCCGATCGCCTCGCTCAAAAAATATCCCCAACCATCCGGCCCCCGATGACGGAGCGTTGAAGTCATCCGTTCAAGAAGACATCTGTCGATGGGCTTGCCCGTCCTATCAAATATTCCAAAAATCCCGCACATAAAGATGACCTATTCGACCATCCTTCAAAGTGTACGTAGCCGTGGGCGTCAGGGATATCCTGTTAACGGAAGGCGAGGCTTCTCAAGAGCTTTTCACGCTGCTCAGCTCTCAGATAGTTGACGACTTCCGGTGGCAGAACAATCGGATCTCGTCTAAGCCATCCTTGAAGATAACCAAAAAGCGCCGCGCCACTCCCGACAATCCTTGGTTGCTCCATCGACCGGTAGATGCAGCGCAGACAAAAAAAACAACCCGTACCCAAGCGAGTAAAGCCGCCGTCCTTCCCTTACTCAAGCTCCCAAGGGACCCGCTTTCGACGAGCCGGTCCCGGCGGTGCTCCAGCACACCACACTTCGGAAAGGTTCGCACTTTCCACCCTTTCATCCGGGCAATAATTTGTCCGCGGCGTCAATCCCTCCTTGAGGCAATGCCCGGATACCCTCCAATTTCCTCGAAGCAATTCCGTCTGAACAACTGGACGGCCCCGGCCACACTATCGAGGGCCACGTCTTGACTGACAAACCTATCCCCTATGCGGGATGAGATGATTCCTCCGGCAACGCCGAGACTACTATCGTGCACGAACTCGTGAAGGATCCTTTCAAAGTAATCCTTCTCCACGGAGATATCGGCATCTAGGTTCCCAATGTATTGATAGTTAAGGTCTTGAACTTCAGTGAGACCTTGATTAAAAGCGGACGCCTTATGACCGAAATGCCTGCCACCTGATCGTCTCAAATTGATCAATCGGATAAAACTGTAGTCCACTGCATATCGCTCAACGATTTTACCGGTGTCATCCACAGAATCATCGTTCACGACAACCCACGCGAGAGGCCTAACCGTTTGAGTGATCACTGAGTGGATCGTATTCTTAATCAGCGACTCTTCATTGTGTGCGGGCGTAATAATAACGTAGGGTGCAACTGGCTGCTTTGAATTCCACGACAGCTCCGCTCAACAATTATTGAGTGAGAAACGAACGCGATGCGTAGGCGGGAAATGGATGTCTCTAAGCAGCACTCACAGTGTTTGCCACTGTTCCCTAAATCTCTCTATCCCGCTTAACGTGTCGAAGCCAAACTGGTGAGCATTTTGTGCACAATGCTCAAGAAACCTCGCGAGACTCCGTTCATTTCGTTTTGTGAATAGCTTTGGATGTCCGATGAGAATGAACGGCAAGATCTTGTTCCTACTAGGATCGTGCCAATCTGCTGCCCTGTGCAGGGCCTTGATCAATTGCTTGCCTCCACACTGATTAATCAGCGCCTTCCAAGCGTGCCTCTGTCAGGGGTCGTCGGCCTCCCCTCCCCCTGAAGCTCGGCCAATGTTGGCCAACAACCGTCTCCCCCGCTGGGCGGCGCTGTAAGGTGCTGCTCGCCGACTGCTCCGTCCCTGCCGGTCTATTCTGTGACGCAAACTCATGAGGGCGCGGAAAAGGCGGTTGGGGGTCAGAAACGCGCCGATCCAACGTCTCTCGCTATAAATGGGGAGTTCCCAGATGGCGCCGGTATCATCTCGACCACACATATCGCCTTCTGCTACTCGCCAAGGAACGATCGGGCTGTACGCCTCGGAATAGTCGAAATTGACGATGCCCTTTCAACGTCCGTACTTGAAGATAGAGGTATCAATGCTGATGCCATGCTCAGTGAGAGCACGGAACACATTCTGAGATGGGCTGATTGACCAATTTGCTGCACGAAACGCAACACAGCGGTAAGTAGAATCTACCGGCCAAAGTAGCGATTCGAGAAACTGTTTGCATGTTCCAATCATCCACGTCATGCGCTCATACGGTAACCCGGCGAAGTCATATTCCGACCAATCCTGAACCCAACAGCCGTTTTCATGCCTCGCATTAAAATACGACGAGTGGATATGCAACTGCACATCGTGACCTGTTTTGACCGCTCTCTGTAGTTGGTCCACAATACGGTCATACGCATAGTCGTCTCGTCCGGTCTTCTCCTTGTACTCCTTGAATTTCAATATTTCAGCCACGTCCGCCATTATCGTAAGCTTTGCTCCATGCCTCTCGCATTGCCGAAGCAGCCTGTCGGTGGGTTCGATCATCAAGTCCTGAGGATAGCCCTCACCATTCCCGTGTATTTCATAGTCGAGAGTGAAGATGATTCGAAGCATTGAATGATGTATTCGTCCGGAACTTTTTTCCAAGTGACCCTAGAGTCTAGAACTTCGGTCCTTGACCACGAACTCTCCTTCCAGCACTGCCGAATCGTACAGACTGGAAGGATACGGCAAGAAGTGAACGGACAGCGTGCGCTCGATTCCAACCGTGGGAGGACGAGCAGCCTCATCCGGCGGGGATATTATTCAAGATCGAGATTTGCTTATGGAATGGGATAGATGGTTGAGGACTTCTTCTATGGCAGTCATGATTTGCTTCAAAGCCAAGCCGTCAACTATACCTTCTCCTCCGTTCCTTTACGCCTCTTGACCAATACGAACCTTCGACGCCACATCCTCCTGGCTTTCGATCATTATCAGACGGCCGCGTTCGGCCAAATAGTTGTCGACCGCTCCAAGAGCACCTCGAAAAATACTGTATACAGGGAACCCCAATGCAGCCGCTTCCCTGTTCATAGTACCACCGCCGCTAATCACCAAGTCTGAATGCCATATTAAATTAAGGCCGTCTACAACCTCGATCAGGAATAATTATTCTCTTCCTTCCTTACACCACATGGGCCAAGCCTTATAGATGAAATCTTTCTGAGTCTTTTCATTCCGCGGTAAAATAATCATTCGAACTCCTGAACTAGTCCCAGAACTTCTATAACCCCGGCAGAAAAGCTTATCACTATCGGGATTATGATAGTGCGCCTCACTGGCAGGCGGACGAATAGTGGCCACAATATCGTGTTCCTCAAGATTCAACTGCTGAACAATTGAAGAGTCCGGCGTAAATGAGCGTACATAGACATCTTCCTTGAGTCCGGAGTACATACGCAGACCGCGCTTGAAATGGTCGGCAATGCGAGGACATCTTATGACTTCAGGCGCGATACCCAATTCAGGCTTGATGAATTGGAATCATTGTTGCGTGCTCATAATCAAACATGAGTATAGTCGGGATGCCAAGCACTAGAAGATAACAACACAAGAGATCGAGAGCCGTGAGAGAACGACAGTCAGGCTTGTGTTGAGGACCACACCTGCTAGTTGAACACTTCGCCAAATCGTACCAATGAATCTTAAGCAGCTTATTGGCTCCATAATGTCTTCCCACCCTTGCATAACTTAACTTGTAGTAGTCCGCAAGACCGACCACCTGAAAAGTGTCACGAGCCGTAAGAATGACCGAGTGCCCTCTCTTCTCCAGTTCCCCAATAATAGGAATAAAGAACGGCACGTGCGGAGAATTATCCAAGTCGATCCAAATCGTCTTATTTGGTCTCTCGCGGCGCATTATTGAGCAATTCCGATATGACACCCCTACGCCGGAGCAAACATTTGTGCCAACTTACCTAGGCGATGGGTAAGCTTGTCATAATGCAAACGCATGTACATTCTGGCCACAGCGACACGAGCTCTTCGTCGCTGCAAGGGAGTAAATTCTCCGTTTTGTATGCAATGCAGCGTCTCACGGCACTGCAAATAGAAAGGCATATACGCCTGCCACACAGGCACACCAAGACGACGGGCCAGCACAGAGGGACGTCCGCCCCTGCGGTGGCGGTGCGCAAGCAGCTTTGGTACATGACCCCATGGTCCAGTCAGAGCCAGCTGTGTGGCGAATACAACGTCCTCACAGATCATCTCCCGTCTTGCGCTTCCTATGGCGACTACCTTCTCGCGACGCATGAGCCCATAGAGAGGGTCGACAGGCATTCCATCAACCAAGTATGCGGTGATCGCATAGAACCGATCAATGGGATCATCTGAACAAAAAGCCGTCCCGTCATAGGGACGAGTGTGGATGGTACCATCCGGCATGATGGAGTTGATCTGCGTGGTGACGAGGATGAGACGACTATCGTTGCTGAAAACCTCCAGGCAGCTTGATACGTCAGCATGGCGCCAACCAGTCATCGTCGCCGATCCATCGAAAGAAGTCCCCTTGGCGAGATGTATCGTCCGGGCCATGTTCCGTACGATCCCAATATCACGTTCTTGCCGGTGATAGACAATTCGGCTGTCGGTTGCCGCCAGATCTCGACAGAGTGTCTCGGTGTCGTCCGTTGACGCGTTGTCGGAGATCACGAGTTCCAGTCGTTCATGGTCCTGTGCTAACACAGACCTGATCGCAGTCTCCAGCGTCTTCACCCCATTGCGAACGGGAAGACCTGTGTTACCAGCGCATCGTACAAACCTCTCACCGTTTCGCCTGTCATCTGTCCCACCGAGGATAGAGTGATATCGAACAGTATCCGTGGAGGACGAGCCCATACAACCTTGGGCTTGGTCACATCTATCCGGAAGCCTAATGCTCAGTTTTACACGGGTTTGTGGCTGTCTGCTCCGGAGATTGATCAACACGCTCCAGCCAAATTTCCCGCCAAAACGGGATAAACTCCCGGGGACAGTTGGCGTGGTATACGCCATCACACACGACGCCCTCTAACGCAATGCAGGGGTTTTTCATCGACAACATTCTCCGTTTTCTCGTCGATACAGCGTTCGACACGGCGAGTCACTCGGGCTGTTCGGCCACACGCACGTGCCATCTCCTCTTCGAAGCCCATCCCACGGTTGAGCCGCTTCGAGTCAAGCGTGCGCATAATTTCCTCTTTTGCCTTTATGCGAACCAATTCACCAGGCTGCAGATCTAACCTGGCAGCCGTTGTACTACCGACGACATATCCTTTGACAAAGCCCCATGACAGACCCTCCCTGATTGTGAGACACCGAGGTAGTATGCGCTTGCTGCGATCCTGGTAGACGTTGAAGAAATGAAACAAGAAGGTCCGCAACAGCTCGCCCATGCCCACATTACCGGTCCGCAGATCAGTGACGTACTGGCGAAGATCCCAGAATCGAATACGGGAGGGGGCAGCACGAAGCAACTCGGTTGCCTGGCAAGAGAAGCGCTCCTCCCCGTCCGGTCCAGGCGCCTTTCTGGTAGCTTTTTCCAAAATAGACGATCTATCACCATTCACCGGCAGTCTTGTCGGCTCACCACTGATGGTGGGCAGGTCATCCACCCGCATGAGCCAGGATTCCTTCCAATACAGCAAGCATGCCGTCTGACATCCGCCATGAGCCTGACCGCTACAGCGCGCCCCGGTCAGATGCACGGCATTGTTCATCCAACGAAGACCGCTCGCACTGATTGTGTCGCAAAGTTTATGCGCCACCTTGTGAACGGTCAGCCGCTTTCCGCAGAACTGCAGCATTTCCGGCATGAACGGTAGATTGTTCAGTTCCCCCTTACGCATCCAGCGTGGCAAGGATCTCGGTTGCGCTTCGAACCTCCACGAGATCTCCCACAC
Organism: uncultured Nitrospiraceae bacterium; assembly: GCA_963849655.1. Classification (GTDB taxonomy): domain Bacteria; phylum Nitrospirota; class Nitrospiria; order Nitrospirales; family Nitrospiraceae; genus Nitrospira_D. The sequence goes on along the minus strand of CAWKJK010000055.1, from coordinate 41,299 downwards.
GAAGTGTAGGTGTTTCACGCGTTCTACCGTTCCTAGGTTGAGTCAATTTTCGTCTCCTCTCAACAATAACAGACGCCACCAGCCATTATGGAACTTAGGTTTTGGGCTGCGTGAACTGCTAGGATAGGGCTACGACTTTTTCCGCAGGTATACTTTTGAAACTGCGAAGAAGATCAAGGTAGAATGCCTTTTGTCCCATAACAAACAGCAACATCCACACATACACAGTGGCAAGTACCGATCCTCCGACCATCAGTGTTTCAAACGCCGAGACGTGTGGACGCACAAAGGATACCGCTCCGAACGCGCACGATGCTCCAACGATTCCTGAGATTATCGGTCGAGCAGCCACGATCAACACATCTTGGAATGAAACCACAGTGCCATGAAAACACCACATGAGGTGCGGAACTACCCACAACGTCAAGGCGGCTGAAAATCCGAACGCAACTCCTTTTGCTCCGTAAGGTAGTCCGATCACACAGCCGATTATTACGAGCGGTGCAATCACAAGAGCGATCTTCAAACTTCGACCCACCATTCCTAACCCCACGAGCAACCAGCCCGGCGGATTGATCAGCGCAAAGGCGAGTATAGTAGGTGCGAGTAGGCTCAAAATCGGGACGGCGTCGTTCCACTTTGGCCCAAACATCACAAGAATCAGTTCGTTAGAAAAGAGCGCACATGCTGCTGTTGCCGGGATCGTCAAAGCCAGAACGAGTGAATACCCTTTCAGGAAATAACTTCGAAGTCTTTCAGGGTCATCTTGGAGACGGGACAATACCGGAATTGCAACGCTACCTGTGGCTCCATTGATGTAGTCGATCGAGAGCGTGGCTAACTGATAAGCCCTCCCATATACCCCAACGACCTCCGCGCCCCAAAATCTTCCCAGCAAGATCTTGTCAAGATTGTACGCAATATAGACCACTAAGCTGTTCACTGTGACGATGCCGCCAAAACGCATCATTGACTGCATCCCGGCATTAAGATGTGGTCTTCCCGGCATCCACCCGGACCGGAGTATCGTGAGAAGAGTTGAGGCCAACGGAAGAGTGACGGACCACGCCACCAGCGCCCAATACCCATACCCTCGAATTGCCAGAACAACGCTGATGACGCTGCTTATCAATAGGGAGAGAACTTCGATAACGGCAAGGTCTATGAATCGCATTTGGCGTTGAAGGAGGGCCGAATGTTGCACACCCGCCGCATTAAAGATGAACCCGATTCCCAATACAATCAATATCAGAGACAGGCGAGGTTCGTGATAGAAGCCTGCCACAAATGGAGCAACACCAACGGACACTGACGCCAGGATTGCGCCCACCACGATGTTGATCCAGAACAATGTCGAGATTTCTTCGTGGGTGATCGTTGCACGTTGAACCGTAGCGAGTGAGAGACCAAACTCCTTGAACAGACTCAATATACCGGTAATAGCGGTTACCATCCCAACTAGTCCGAAGTCCGTTGGCTCGAGTAGGCGGGCGAGAACCATCAGCGAGCCCATTCGCAAAATGAATTCAGATGCCTTAGCGCCGAACTTCGCCAGGCCTCCTCGAAGCGCCAGACCCTTTAGTTCTCTCATTAGCGTGCTTACTGAGACGCTAGGCTAGCCTGGTCAAATGGTCCCACAAAGGAAGGAGGCCATGCATGGCACTTCTTGCACATAGGTTTTTCACAATGGTCTTGCAAATTGTGGTTTGATGAATTTCTGTGACAAATCAATGGTCGTCGTCACATACTCCTGGTTCGAGCACTCACACGCCGAAAGAGTTTCCTCTGGTTGTTTTCATCAGAGTCGTTTTTCCTTAAGCACCTGCAGTAAATATTGCCCGTAGCCGTTTTTGAGCAAGGGACAAGCGAGTTCCTCCAATTGGGCGGCATCGATCCAATGCTGTCTATAGGCAATTTCCTCTGGACATGCCACCTTTAAACCTTGCCGGTTTTCTAGTGTGGCGATGAACTGGCTGGCATCAAGCAACGATTCATGCGTGCCGGTGTCCAGCCAAGCATAGCCTCGACCCATGACTTCGACATTCAGCTGGCCGCGTTCCAGATACAAGCGGTTGAGGTCGGTGATCTCCAACTCGCCGCGGAAGGAAGGCGTCAGGCTTTTGGTCAAATCAATCACCTGATGATCGTAAAAATAGAGACCGGTTACGGCATAACTGGATTTCGGGTGTGTGGGCTTTTCTTCCAGCGAACGCACTTTAGCCAGTGCATCAAGCTCAACCACACCGTACCGCTCCGGGTCCTGAACATGGTAGGCGAAAACCGTCGCACCTTTCGTGCGCATCATAGCGTTTCCAAGCAGATTGGGAAAGTCATGGCCGTAAAAGACGTTATCACCCAATACCAAAGCAGAGAGATCATCTCCGATGAAGGACTCACCGATGATAAAGGCTTGTGCTAACCCATCGGGCGAGGACTGGACAGCATAGTGCAGATTCAGGCCCCACTGGTTGCCGCTCCCCAGCAGCTGCTCGAATCGGGGGGTGTCTTGGGGCGTGGAGATGATAAGGATGTCACGAATCCCCGCCAACATGAGAACACTGAGCGGATAATAGATCATCGGCTTGTCGAAGACCGGCAGCAACTGTTTGCTCACGGCCAGTGTGGCCGGGTACAGTCGGCTCCCGGACCCGCCGGCCAGGATGATGCCTTTGCGTACACTCATGATTCCGCCGGAATTTGTTGGAGGATGTGCCGGATTCCAATTTGCCAATCAGGTAGTTCCAGGCCAAAGAGACTGCGAAGCTTGCGAGTATCCAGTCGTGAATTAGCTGGACGCTTTGCCGGAAGGGGATATTCAGAGGAGGTAATTGCACGGATGGAATCCGGTGAGAGTTTGAGCGATTTGCCAGCAGCAAGGGCTTCCGAAATGACAAACCGCGCATACTCACACCAGTTTGTCTCCCCCCTTGGCACAAGATGATACAAGCCGAAGGGAAAGTTTGTATCTCCCTCGCGCTGTCTCTGTCGAACAAGCTGTGCCGTCACATCAGCGAGTAAGGCGGCAGATGTCGGCACCCCATATTGATCCGCCACTACGTTCAAATTCTCTCGTTCAGCCGCCAATCGCAGGATCGTTTTGGCAAAGTTTCTCCCATGGGCTCCGACCACCCAGCTCGTGCGAAAGATCAGATGCCGCGCGCCGGTTGCTTCTAGCGCAATTTCGCCATCCCTTTTGGTGCGCCCATAGATACTTCGTGGGTTCGTGAGGTCATCCTCTGCATAGAAGCCCGGCTTGGTTCCATCAAACACATAGTCAGTGGAATAATGCACCACCCATGCGCCCAGTTTCGCCGCTTCTTCCCCCAGGACTCCAGGGGCGACAGCATTGATGGCGTGAGCCAGCTCGGGCTCTGACTCTGCTTTGTCCACTGTGGTATAGGCGGCGGGATTGATAATCAGGTCCGGTTTGACGGACCGTACCAAGACAGAGATCGCGGAGGCATCGGCCAAATCACACTCAGCGTAATCCACGGCGAAGATCTCTCCCCAAAGGAGCCAATGCGCGTTGTAGTTCAAAGCCGACCTGACCGTGCTTGCCGGTTAACAGTATCCTCATCGCGCTCACATGCTGTATTGTCTGGCGTACCAGTCGCGATACGTGCCGCTGATGATGTTGGCAACCCAGCTCTGGTTATCCAGATACCAGGCAATCGTCTTGCGAAGACCCGTTTCAAATGTCTCTGTACAACCTCCAGGCCTAGCTTGCGTTCGATCTTGCCGACATTGACGGCATAACGGCGATCATGACCGGGGCGGTCCTTCACAAAAGTAATCTGTGATTTGTAAGACCGGCCATCGACCCGAGGCTGTAGTTCGTCTAAGATGTCGCAGAGGGTCTGCGGAACGTCCAAGTTGGCTTTTTCGCTTTGACCACCGATGTTATAGGTTTCCCCCACACACCCCCCTTCAAGCACAAAGCGTATGGCACTGCAGTGGTCCCTGACATAGAGCCAGTCACGGATTTGCTGACCGTCGCCATAGATAGGCAACGGCTTTCCGACCAACGCGTTGTGAATGACCAGCGGGATGAGCTTTTCCGGAAATTGATAAGGGCCATAATTATTGGAACAGTTGGTTGTGAGTCCAGGCAGGCCATACGTGTGATGGTACGCACGCACTAAGTGGTCACTGGCAGCTTTGCTCGCCGAATAAGGGCTATTGGGTTCGTAGCGATTCATTTCATTGAAGGCGGGATCGTCTTTTCCTAACGCACCGTAAACTTCATCGGTCGATACGTGCAGAAATCGAAATCGTCTAAGATTGCTGTCCAACCCCATCCAGTAACCGCGCACGGATTCCAGCAGATGAAAGGTACCGACGATGTTGGTCTGGATGAATTCTCCTGGGCCGTGGATGGAGCGGTCGACATGACTCTCAGCAGCACAATTGATGATCGCACGGGGGCGGTGTTCCAACAGCAGTCGGCCAACGAGCTCGGTGTCACCGATATCTCCTCGCACGAAGATATGCCTCGTATCCTCTTGCAAATCGACAAGATTCTCCAGATTACCCGCATACGTAAGTTTGTCGAGGTTGATGATGGACTCATCGTGATGAACCAGCCAATCTAAAACGAAATTGGAACCGATAAACCCGGCTCCGCCGTTACCAGAATACTCATGTTATCAGGATCTATTTCACAATCAGTTTTCGAGGAAGGCAGTCTCTCACAATGCAGCGATTCGCAGTGTGAAGGTTCCAATTGGGCTGGAAATGTGTAGGTCGATATTCTGTCAGATTTCTGGGCGTGCGCGCGTTCGGAACGTCGATTGCTATTAAGAAAAGTTCGTAGAGCTCTCTCGTATTTCATCCAAGCAATGCCTGCCCTGTATAGGGCAGGCCAAAAATGGACTCAAGCGTTGCAAGGATTTCTCTCTTGAACGTACATATCAACCCAATTCCCAACTCGTACCTTCATCCCTCCAAGCCTTCGGCCGTTTATGGGAGAACGATCTTTCGGCCATAGAAAGCTTCGGCATATTTCTGAGTTGCATTCGCTTCAACCCCCCTCAGCCGAAGAATGGAATAGAAGGTGTCCGCTGTAAACCATTGTTTGTTTCTTTGCGTGACAAATTCCTCCATCAGGTGCTTAACTTTTTGATCACACCACTTCTGTGCCAGCGGGACGTACACATTGGGTTGGCCAAGATCGCCATCATACTTAGGTATTTCGTATTCAAGGATCTGATGGTTTCGGAACGTGTTCCACGTCAGCTCGCAGACGAACCGATGATCTTGATGTAGGTCATGTCGATAGTGAGTCAAAATCAGGTCGGGGTTTACCTTTTTCTTAAGTTGCTCAAACAGGCATTTAATATCCTCCCCCGATAGGGGAAAAAGCTCTCTTTGAATCGCTTAATGATGACGGTCTTCCCCTTGGCGGCGTTCAAGAACCGTGTTGCACTCAAGAACGCTTCGTTCTCTCGTTCTCCATCAGCACTCAACACTACCCAGGTGACATGGCAATCCTTATACCTATCCAGCAGAAGTAGGATTGTGCCTCCACTACCAATTTCTATATCGTCCGAGTGCGCGCCGAGGCACAACAACTTCAACCCTCGCATGCGTTCGGACTTCAACTGAAACATCGCCCTGTTCACCCTTTCGATAAGAATCTCATAGGAATCAGCCGGTCATTCATCGCTGAGATGCTAGATATGACAAGGCATGCTCTTCCACACTTCCCATGGTGTCTTACCGTTTGAATGCATATCATCAAAACACTGCTTATCCTTGAATGTATCCATGCTTTTCCAGAATCCATCGTACTTATAAGTAATCAACTGTTGCTTCTTTTAGAAGACGGTGAAAGGGTTCCTGAACCAGCTCTTCCCCTTCTCGAAGATACTGAAAGATTTCCTTCCGTAGCACAAAAAACCCACCATTAATCCAAATGCCGGACGTTGAAAGATCTTTGTATGTCCTTAACATACCCATCTGGCCTAATCTCGACCACATGGAAACTATGTTGTGGCTTCACACTCAGAAAGGCGGCGATCTTGCCTTGCTTGAGGCAATGGTCGATTAAATTAGGAAGAAAGAGATCGGTGAGGCCGTCGGTATAATTTGCCAGAAATATCTCCTCCCCATTTAGATAACTTTCCACGGCTTTCAGTCTCTGCCCTATGTTCGCGGTCAAACCCGTATCGACAAATGTGATATTCCAATCATGAATATCCGTTTTGCACAACTGCACTGTCTTGCCGCCATTTGAAAGGGTGAAGTCGTTTGAGATGCATTCATCATACGTAAGAAAATAATTTTTAATGACATCTCCCTTGTGCCCCAAACACAGGACAAAGTCTTTGTGGCCAAAATGCGCATAGTATTTCATCAGATGCCACAGGATCGGTCGATAGCCGATTGTCACCATAGGTTTGGGTATTGAACGGAATATTCTCTCAGTCGCATGCCCAATCCACCACAAAAGAGAACCACTTTCATGGAATACTACCCCTTTCAAGCTTTGATGTTGTCGCCTGCGATCACTGCGACTGAACTAACTCGTAGTGATACTACACAACCCTAGGCTGAGTGAGATCAATGATGCGATCGACGATGTCTTGACGTTCGAACGTCACGGGCGTGAACGCGACGCTCACAGTTCGTATATGCGCAGGATATCTGAGTGGACGTGAGTGAGGCTGGCAATTCCTAGGTAATCGTTCGTCGTGACTCTCGCACAAGCGTTACCTGACGAGAGCTCATTAGATGAGGATTCACCAATTAATCTGACAGTTCAGAACCGAATAGGAGGTATCGCTATGAGGATGTCACGCATACGTTACAGACCGGCAAAGGCTCAATCGAGATCGAACGTCGTCCGGTCTTTTTTCGAGATAGTACGATCCGCTTCCGGCCAGTTTATTCCGAGGCGAGGGTCATTCCAGAGAATTCGCTCTCGCCGACTGGGGAGCATAAAACTCCGACATCTGATAGAAGATTTCAGTTCCGTCCTCCAGTGTCTGAAAGCCATGGGCGAAGCGCTGTGGAATGTACAACATCCGATAATTCGTACGCGGTGAGCTCCACTCGCAAACCACTTCAGGAATGTGGGTGAATCCGCTCTGAGATCAACGATCACATCGATAGAGAGCTCCTCTTGTGCATCGGACGAGCTTCGCCTCGGCGTGAGGCGGCATCTGATAGTGAAGCCTCTCAATGTCCCTTTCCTCTGATTGAACGAGACATTGCACTGAACCAATTTCGTCTCAAGACCTTTGGAGGAAACTCCTTCTCGCACCATGAGCGAGCGAAAGAACCCCCGCTCATCCTCATGCTTCTCGACCTCGATCACATATGCCCCATGGAGAGGCGTTTCTAAAAAGATCATCGCACAATCTCACGCTCAGGAATAGACGCGACACCTCTGGAATCGGAACGACAAACTGTCCTCCCCACTCACGAATATAGCCGACCTGATCCATGATTTCGTCCTTAAAATTCCAGGGCAAAATCAACACGTAGTCCGGCTTTGTTTCTCTGATCTTATCAGGCGGGAAAATAGGGATGTGGGTACCAGGAAGGAACTTGCCTTGCTTATACGTATTGCGATCGACGGTATAGTCAATGAAATCGCCGCGCACGCCGCAATAGTTCAGCAGACGTATTGCCTTTCCCCGGCGCCCCATACCCTGCAATTGTTTTCCCCTTCCGCTTGGCTTCGATCAGGAATTCAAGTAACTTTCTCTTCGTCTCCTTCACCTTTTCAGCCAAAGCGCATAGGTGTCGAGGCGTCGAAACCGGCCGCCTTCTCTCTCCTGCATCAGCTCCCGATACCGTTCCGTCACCGGCTATGGGTTTCATCCTCGGCATGACGACCATAGATACGAAGCGATCCCCCGTGCGTCGGCAGTTCTTCCACATCGAACAAAGTCAGCCCATGTGCCGCAAAGATCCGTTCGGCGCTCATCAACGAAAAGTAGAAGAAATGCTCGTGGTAAATGGTATCGAACTGATTTTCCTCCATCAATCTCATCAGGTGAGGGAACTCAATGGTGACCACTCCGCGAGGAGCAAGAAGAACCTTAATCCCCGCCGACAAAGTCGTTGATATCGGGAACTTGAGCCAAGGACATTGTTCCCAAGCACGAGATCTGCCTTCCCGCGCTCGGCAACCAGCTCATTGCCGTGTTGCCTGCCGAAGAACTTGACCAACGTGGGAACATTCTTTTTCCTCGCTGCTTCCGCAACATTGGCCGCCGGCTCAACTCCTAAGACAGGAATGCCCTTGGCTACAAAATGCTGCAACAAGTAGCCATCATTGCTGGCGAGTTCGACGACAAAACTCTTCTCCGTCAGCTTGAGCCGCTCGACGATCATCTCCGTATACCGTTTTGCATGTTGCACCCAACTGTCGGCATAAGAAGAAAAGTAGGCATATTCAGTAAAGATCTCGGCAGGACTGACATACTCATGCAACTGAACCAGAAAGCACTTATCACAGACAAACACGTGTAGTGGATAGAAGGGTTCCATTTGATTGAGCTTGTCTTCGCTGACATAGCTTTCGCAAAGGGGATGCATCCCAAGGTCCACAAAGGTTTTTCGTAATGGCGCGCTGCAGAACAAGCAACTCTTAGTGTCCATGTGGCCAATCCTTCCCCGCAGAGGGCACCCGGATCTACGACTGGTTGTTGACGAGAGACTTCAGAACTTCCGTGGCCACTCTCTCCTGCTGGTCCGGGGTGACCAGGGAACATCGGAAGCGATAGGATATGCGCGGCAGACTTCTCGGCGATCGGAAAGTCCCCAAGCTGGAAGCCGAGCCCTTCATAGGCTTTCGTCAAGTGCAATACCACCGGATAGTGAATTCCTGTCCCGATGCCCACATCGTTGAGTTGCTTCTGTAGCCGAGCACGATCCTCGACCTGTACAACATAGAGGTGATAGACCGACCGCGACCAGCTCGGCTGATACGGCAACGTCACGATGCCTTCTGCTCCGGCAAACAATTTATCGTAACGCTCCGCCGCCTGTCGGCGTTGTTAATTCCATTTCGGTAGATGGTGTAGTTTGACGCGCAAGAAACCGGCCTGGATAGCATCAAGGCGGCCGTTGTAGCCTTCAATATCATGGAAATATTTCTTTGATTGCCCATGGTCGCGCAAGAGTCGGCATGTCTGCGCGATCTCATCGTTATTGGTCGTGACCGCCCCTGCTCGCCACGGCAGTTCTTGCCCGGATAAAAACTGAACGCGGCGGCATGTCCCATCGAGCCGGCCTTGTGCCAGCGATTATTCTTTGTGAGAAATATTCCGCTCCCTGTGCCTGACACGCGTCTTCAATTACCTTTAAGTTATAGTAGGCGCAAATATCCAAAATCGGATCCATATCAGCCATCTGCCCATAGAGATGAACGGGAACGACGGCCGTAACTCGCTTACCAGTCGCGTTATGAATGACTTGTCGTGTCTTCGTATTCCACCTGCACTTGTGCTCCAGATACTCACGCAATTTGCCAGGATCCATCGCATACGTTTTTGGATCAATGTCGACGAAATCCGGTTGAGCGCCCGCTTGGGAAACAGCTTCGGTCGTGGCAATAAACGTATTGGGAACCGTAATAACGATACACCCTGGCTTCACACCGGCGGCAATCAAGGTGAACCGAAGGGCGTCTGTACCGCTTCCGACACCGATGCAGAATCTGGCTTCGCAGAAATGAGAGAAATCCTCTTCAAATCCTTGCACCATCGGCCCACCGATAAATCCCGCGCTCTTCAGGACGGTCTTCAGTACTTCGACGAATTCATCCTGCAACTCCCGATGAACCGTGATCAGATCCAGAAAGGGGATGTCCTCTTTAATCATGGCTGCCTCCCGACTTGACATATCGCACCACCCTGCCTGGATTCCCCGCGACGACGGCATGTGCCGGCACATCCTTCGTCACGACCGCACCGGCCCCGATCAGCGCATATTCCCCGATCACCACATCGGCAAGAATCGTCGCGCCGGAACCGATCGATGCACCACGCTTCACCAATGTTGTTTCGACTTTCCAATCCGCCTCGGTTTGTAGAGAGCCCGCTTCGGTGGTCGCGCGAGGGAAGGTGTCGTTCACAAACGTGACGTTATGTCCGATAAAGACCTCATCTTCGATCGTCACGCCCTCGCAGATGAACGTGTGGCTCGAGATTTTGCACCGTTTGCCGACCTTGGCATTCTTCTGAATTTCAACAAACGCTCCTATCTTGGTGTCGTCACCCACTTCACATCCGTAGAGGTTAACGAACTTGGAGAACTTCACGTTGATCCCAACCCTGACATCAGGCGCGATGCAGAGATACCCGTTGATCGGCGCCGCACTCATCTCCAGCTCCATCACGCGAAGCGGCAGATGGATAGCCAATTCACTGTCATGGGTGCCATGGTCCGTATGTCCGGAAGCTCGCTCCGTCGTGTGTTCCATCGAATTCTCCACAATGATGAGTTCAGCCGCCATAACGCCCATGCATCGCAAACGGGCGCAGCTGAGTCGGAATAGGAAGTGAGAGTTATTGCGAGATAATTGGTGACGTGAGCTTCGAGGATGACTCTTATGCCCTACTGCCTCACACTCTCGACCGAACGGACACGGCCATAGGGCATGGCATATGCGTACAAATGGTGTGACATACTATGCACATCGAGCCCGTTGAGAATCACTTGCCGTTGCGCTGTTAGGCTCAGCATCATGAAGGCCTTTTGCACCAGATGTTTGGGCGTATGTCCTGCGCGAATCACCCACACAAGCTCATCAGCCAAGCTCGCCAAGATGCCCATAGTCGCGCTGGCCAAGACGGGTGGCGTATTGATAATGAGATATTGAAATTTCGCGCGAAGCTCCGGAAGCATCGTTTTCAGCTGTTGAATGATCCCAAGCTCATTACATTCGTTGCTCGCTCCACCCGCCGTCAGGATAAAGCACGGACATTCATCGATCACCGACACACACTCATCGAGTGAAGCCTGACCATTCAAGAACTCGATCAAGCCTGCTCGAGTGGGCATCCTGGCATAGTGATGGAGGGCCGGACGTTGGAAGTCGCAATCGATAAGCAGGGTCTTTTTTCTGAAATCTCGCGCGATGGTATAGCCTAGATTCACCACCGTGGTCGTCTTACCCTCTCCCATCAATGCACTGGTGATTTCGACGACCGTGGAATGGCGTCCCTCGGTTGAGAGGACCAATCTCGTGGCGGCCATTCGATATTGTTCGGCGGCAATCGAACGAGGTTGCCACTTGGCGACCAGATTCAGGTTTGTTGGATTGAATTCGCTCCTATTTCCTGATGACGCCCATGGCATGACCTTCGCTGCTATTGTTACCGCCGTCACGCCGGAGCTACCGTCATCGGTCATCCGAGAGCCGGTCCTCGATATTGCGCTGATCTGAGGGCTCAAGGTGAAGAACTGAGGTATGGTCGCGAGCACTTGGATGCCCGGCATGACTTCCACCTCTTCTCGACGTCGAAAGGTCGGATTCAACAGATCTAGACCGACCGCAAGACCGACACCGAGTCCACATCCTCCTATCAAGCCGACTATCATGATCACTATGCGATTCGGTTTCTCCGGCTTCTGCGGCAGATTCGCCGGGTCCAGCACACGGAACTGTTCTCCTTGTTGACGTTTTTCAAGATTTTCCGCCACATGAGCATTCAATCGTTTATCCAGTAAGGCTTGGTAGTTCTTTTTCCTGTTTTCGTAGTCGCGCACCAAGATCATCAACTCTTGTTCGCGCGACGGTATCTGTTCCACACGTCGTTCCATATCCTTGATTTGTTCCAGCAACCTGGCTCGACGATCTTTGATCCCTGACAGATCAGTGCGTAATTCGTTTCGCTGTTTCAACAGCTCTTTTAAATAAGGATCATAGGTTCTTGTGCTCTCGCCGTCCTTCTCGGTCGTCTGCGCGTTGTATTTCTCGGCCAGCTGAGCCTTGACGGCATCAATCTCCTGCTTCGTGTCGGCGATGTTGGGATAGGTCTCCTTCCATTCGATCCGGAGCGAGGTCAGCCGCCGCTCTAATTCGTGCAAGCGAGCCACCAGCGGATCCATGACTGTATTCACCGATTTGGGATTGTCGGAATCGGCACCGGCGGTTCCACCGGCTTCGTACTCCTTGATTGATTTTTCGGTCCTGCTCAAGCGATCACCTTGACCGTGGAGCAGGTCATCCGTCGCAGTCAGTTCCGTTTGCAGTCGATCCAAGGCTCGCAGATTCGCCTCCATTTGCTCCGGCAACTGACCCATGAATTTTGTCTTGTACTTGCTGATTGCCTCTTCTTGTGCCTCCAGAGCTTTCTTCGCCTCAAACAACTCTTGCTCGAGAAAGACGGACACCCCGGTCACCAGCTGTGCTCGTGCTTTGACATTTTCCTCGATAAATAGCGAAGCGAGCGCCTCTGTCACTTTCATGGCCGTCGTCGGATCTTCGTGAGCAAATGAAAGGGTGACCGCCTCGACGCTCTTGCCTAACGCGCCGAGGGTGCCTACGGTCTCCACTTTGATCATTTTACGCAAAGTCTCAATGGCCGATTCGATGCCCTCCCGCTCGACCTGTCTCTCATAGAGGTCGTACTCGTCCAAAATCTGACTCAGGATGGTACGGCTCATCACCTGTTGCTGAATCATCGTGAGGCGCTGTTCGACGCTTGCCCCTCCGATTCCCTTGACGTAATCCTCGGGGATCTTCTGATTTTCAATGAGGATCAAGGTGTTGGAGCGATAGCTCTTCGGCAGGACCATGCAAAGTGCTGCCGCCATAGCGATTCCGGCCACAACAGAGCCGAGCACGAGCCATTTCCGGCGGAGGATGTTGCCCCAATACTCCCGCATCTGTACCGACAACGGTTCTCTCGGTGGATCGAGGTCAGCAGGCGTCTCGGTATCGTTCATGCTCATTTCCATTCCGCCATCAAGCCGAGTTGAACCATATTCCGGTCAAAGGGTAATCTCTCGAAAGCCGAAGTCTGCTCGAATTGGCTGTGGGTATAGGATAGCGTGGCCGTGAAAGTCTTACTAAGCATGTAATTGATGCTGGGCGAGATGGCATAGGACTTAAACCGTAAGAGAGAACTATCCGGCACGGATTCGTTGACGGCATAGCCTCCATCCACCGAGAGAGACAAGGCATCGGTTATCCGTCGCGTCACTGTTCCACTCACGACTTGGCTCATCAAAGGCGTCGACACAAATAAGAAACTCGGAGTGATGACTCGCGAATAGGATACCAGGACAGTCGTGTACTCACCCTGCCACCTCAGGGAGACAGCACCCGTCGGCTGCACGTTGCCGCTTGGGCTTATCACTGCAAACCCTCCTTCGACTGTGGCCTGGAGGGCTGGAGTCATCAACCTGGACCATTTTCCACTGGCTCCTTGAACGGAAAAAGACCCTTGCGTTTCCCCAGTCTTGAACGTTGCATGTTGATACAGGTGAGAAAGCGAGATGGTGTCGGACGGCGATAGTTTGATGACCGGTCCTGATGCCACGGTTTGAAAATCGGTATCGAGGAGTCTTCCCTGTACGGATCCGCCTGGAGCGGCGATTGGTTGCCCAAATCGCAACAGTTGATCGGTATAAGTCGAGGTGACGCTCATCCATGAAGACAGGGAATAGGAGCCCTGCACCGTGGCGGTATTTCTGAAGGCGTTGGCACGCTGTGCCTGGAGCCCTCGGACAAAGAGCTCGTTGCCTTGCACCGCGCTGGAAGGAGCTGAATATGCCGGCAATTGAGGAGCATAATAAATAGAATCTCCCACGCGTAATCCCAACCCCTGAACAAGCCGGTTCATCGCTCCGTCCAGGTTCAAGTCCACAGTTCCATTGCCTCCCACGTAATTGAGCCCCGAATTCTTAGCATAGATCGCCCCTACCGCTCCCCCACTGACCACTCCATCTACCCATTGATTCCTGTGGCTCAGTGTTAGTTGCGGCGAAACCGTCGTGACGTAGTCTTCAACATTCTCACCGCGCACAAAATAGACGTTGCTGTCATACCGCTCGGCCACGCTGAGTGACGGAATAATCTGCGTGTCCGGTGCGCCTACAGATTTCGTGTCCGACACGAGTGCAGAAGAGGATTGCGCTTGCACCCTAGTGGGAATTTGCATCGTTATTCCATACATAGCGACCAGAGCGAGGCAGCTTCTCATTCCACGGCCTTGCCACCCCATGCCTTGCTACCATGCTCTGCCGGGCACCACGACCATGTCGCCGGTCTTCAATACAAAGTCTTTGATTTCTCCGTCTCCGGACAGCAGCTCATCATATCGAGCAGGAATCTTGAATTCTTTGGAGCGGCCGTCTTGTCCGACCACCGTGCGGCGCACTTGCAGATTGTTCTTCGCAGCATAGGGGGTGAATCCTCCGGCCATGGCGATGGCTTGCAGCACCGTTGCGTGCGACTTGACTTGATACTTGCCCGGCTTTGCAACGTCTCCTATGACATACACATAGTAACTGTTGACCTCTTTGACTTTGACATGCACTGACGGCTTTTCCTTGTAGGCTTTCAGCCGCTCGGTAATGTGTGTGGCCAATTCCTGGGCTGTTCGCCCACTCGCCTCAATTTCTCCGATCAACGGCATCGAAATATTGCCGTCTGGCCTCACCACAATGCCTTTCTGCGTGAGGTCTTCACTGCGCCACACTGCAATATCAAGCACGTCTTCAGGTCCCAATACAAAATCCTTCTTGGCGCTGTTGGCTTCGGCGATGACTTCTGCAGAGGGTCCGGCGCAACCAACTATGCTCATCCCAGTCGCAAGGGCCAGCGCACCGATGAACGCTTTGGCCATGCTCATCTCCTTCCTTTTCATGGCGAGAGCCTCATGGATTTCGAGGGCACATCGATCCGATCGCCCAGTTTCATCACTTCGCTGAAGACCTACAGGCATAACCGTTCACTGCTTCAGCAACACTTTCCGTCTAACAGTCTCCCCTCACATCTCTGATCAAGGCTGCCCGGAGCGTTGCGTAATCGAGCGTGAGCTCGGCAAATTGCTTTTTCAGCCGTCGATGTTCATCCTCTAATGAACGTAACCGCTCTTTATCATCCGGTTGTTGCTCGTTGGCCAACTTCGCCCGCCACCGGTAGAGGGTGCTCACGGAAATACCATACCGACGTGAGATCTCTCCGACCATCTGACCGGCGTCTAGTTCCAGGACCATGACTTTTATCTGATCTCGGGTAAAGCGGAGTTTGGGCATGACTGTCGGTTTCCCTGTCGTCAACCCACATTCGCGGGAGGCGGGGAAGGGAAAATGGAAGGTTCACTGCACAGGTACAACCTCGTCGATTCCTATGTGGATGAGCGCAGCTTGCTGAAGGAGGGAGGCGCGGATCACCAATCCGTGGTGATTCGCCCGTCGTACGAGTTGGCCGCGGAGACCGACAAGCGGACCTCGTATCACTTCCACCCATGCGCCTTCTGTCAGGTAGTCGCACGGTTCCATCATGAGGTTGACCGACGAAACTTGTTGGAGAACGGCGATTTCTTCTGCTGGAATGGGTTCGGGTCTCAACGTGCCGACAATGCGAACGATACCCGGTGTTTGTAGAACAGCAAGGCTCGTGTCTAACGCAAAGTTGGCAAAGCAATACCCGCTGAATAATGGAAGCATCGTCCACACTTTGCGATCAGACCATTGGCGACATTGCTTGCCTAACGGAAGCAAAGGCTCTATCCCCACTGCCAGCAGTCTGTCCCGGACCTGTTTCTCGTGGCGAGAATGGGTCTGGATGGCATACCATTGGCGATCAGTCTTCGCCGCTGTTTCCTGTTCTACCTTCGGTACCATTACCTGTGCATACCGTGCGATGCGCTCGTCTTTATAAGTAGCGACCATAGCTTCGCCCCGTGAGTCCCACTTTCTTTTCATGAAAATACGGCTGTTCAGCCGTATTGAGTAGGTACTGAGGGCCCTATGTAGTACCAGGGCTGATGCCACTAAACCATAAGATAAATGTCGAGTTTTCGTGTAGTGCCACCAGCACATTTGTCTGAACGATTCGCCGCTGGGACCACTACGTCCGATCAAGTATTGGAGGTTCGCTTTATCTGGCTGTAATAGCGCCTATCAATACGTTTGCCTTACTGATAGGTCCCGAGAGAGTCATGCGACCGGCAAAAAAATGAGAATAAGATAGCGTATTCAATAAATTGGATATGTACGATGGACTCAACTGTGCATACCCTACTAATGGGTAATACCATTTGTACCTATTCAGAGGAGAGAACCTTGATCGTTTGCGAACGGGTGTTTAGGGAGATACACAAGTAATGGGTAGCAGAGGTCGGAGTCCTTGCACATGGACACGGAACGATCGAAACCCCTGATGGACAGTCTTAATAGTAACGAGTCTTCGATCTTGAACCGGGAGGCAGTATGCCCAGCGCCGCGATGCCGACACTCACAATTGCGATTCTCAGCAGTCAATGCCTCGTGTGGTTGGGCCTGCAGAAAATTCTTGAGAGCAGCGTTACCGTCCCGATGGTCGTGCACCCGCATCTGGGAAGGCCCTCTGACCTGCTCCCGGCGGAGAGCCGCCCCGACGTGTTCATCCTGGATCTGGAGACCGAACGCAACGTCCTCGGCACTATCGAACATATTCGGGAATCCGCCCCGACCAGTAAGATCGTGTTGTTATGCGGGCTCGAGGACCAGGGCCGCACCCGCGAGGCGTTTGCCGTCGGCGTCGACGGCATCATTCTCAAGGTTCAACCGCCGGAAGTCGTGCTGGCGGTGATCGAGGCGCTGTTTGCCCTCGCGAAGCCCATGGCCTCTCTGGAACGGGATAGCGCGGGAAAGATGGGTCTCGGGCCCGCCCTCACGAAGAAGGTGGACCTCGACCCACCGCGGCCGGGCATGGCCCGACGCCTTGACCGAGCGGGAACGCGAGATCATCCGATTGGTGGGGCAAGGACTCTCCAACAAAGACATCGCCTACAAGCTGTCGATTAGCGACAGTACGGTCCGGCATCACATGACGAGCATTTTCGATAAGGTCGGCGTGCCCAATCGACAAAAGCTCCTGGTCCACGCGCATCAGTTCCGCACCACGCCCGTCTAACAACCCAACCCCTATGCTCCAACTACCGCTTCTCCAGGCCATGAGCCTTCTACCCTGTGTGCTCATTGCGTCACTTGCAACACGCGACGAAACTCTTACAAGTAGTACGCCGACAAGAAACGATGCATGCGCGCAAAAGATGTGGAAGTCGGATGTACGACCTTGGTAAGATACACCGGATGTTGGCAGGCCACGCGAATATGGGAACCATCCAGCGCTGAACGATCGAATCCCTCCTGTGCCGAGGTAGCTCAGTTGGCAGAGCACAGCCCTGAAAAGGCTGGTGTCGACAGTTCGATTCTGTCCCTCGGCACCATTCCAGTCCAGCCACTACAATTGCAACGACGATATCGGCAATACCGGTAACGTCCACCCGGCTCAACCTCCGGCAAAGAATGCCTTGAGACATCTGCGCGATTGGTTTTGACGGGAAACTGACGCGTGGTTCGAGTCGCGGATTCGGCTGGATCAAGGCGAATCCCCTTGCCAGTCGATTCACCCATCACATCGATGGTATCTCACCGGGGCGGTGAGAGAAGCGTGGTTCGCCGTTACCATGAGGAGCTTCGCCCGCTGTTTGGTGTCCATCAACTGTCGATTCGGTTTGTGGGTCCCCTCGACGCATCGGGTCCTCCGAGCGGCCTTCGAGCCACCGGTAGAGGACCGGCAGCATGATCAAGGTCAGCAGCGTCGAACTCACGAGGCCGCCGATAACGACCACCGCCAACGGACGCTGCACCTCCGAGCCGATCCCGTTGGCAAACGCCAGGGGGACTAACCCCAAGAGTGCAACCAATGCCGTCATCAAGACGGGACGAAGCCGAAGCAGCGCGCCTGAGGTGACGGCGTCGTCTAAACTATGGCCGTCCTCTCGAAGTTTATTCATATAGGAAACGAGCACAATCCCGTTCAACACCGCCACGCCGAAGAGATTGATGAAGCCGACTGACGCCGGCACGCTGAGATATTCTCCCGTCAGCCAGAGGGCGACGATGCCTCCGATCAGCGCGAACGGCAGGTTCAAGATGATCAGCGCCGCATGTCGCAGCGAATTGAACGAGGCGAACAACAGCAAGAAAATCAAACCAATGGTGATCGGCAGGATGATTCTGAGCCTCGCCATCGCTCGCTGCATGTTCTCGAAGGAGCCACCCCAGATGATCTGGTAGCCAGACGGGAGTTTGATCTCCTTGTTGATCCTGGCTTGAGCTTCCGCAACGATACTCTCGATGTCGCGCCCGACCGTGTTGAACCCCACGTAGATCCGTCGTTGCAGTCCTTCCCGGCTGATCAGGGCGGGTCCTTCGCGTAGCTCGATCGTGGCGAGATCGCCGAGCGGAATCAGCGCCCCGGTGGGCGTCGTCAGGAGAATATTGCTGATCGTCTCGACGCTGTTCCGGTATTTTTCGGGGTACCGGAACGTCAAATCAAAGCGCTTTTGCCCCTCATAGACACGAGTGGCCGCTTCTTGGCCGATCGCCGTCGTGATGATTTCCTGAATATGCGCGACATTAATACCGTACCGGGCGATCTTGCTGCGATTGATATCGATCGTCAGATAGGTCTGACCGAACAATTGCTCGACGCGAATATCGCCGACGCCTCGTGTGGTGCTCATGATCGCCTGAACCTGTTCTGCAAGCGTTCTCAACATTTTCAGGTCGTCGCCGAGAACTTTCACCGTCGCTTCAGATCGGACTCCTGAGACCAGCTCGTCAACCCGCTGCTGAATCGGCTGGCTCAGGAGGAAGTTCGCGCCAGGTACCTTCTCAATGCGTTTGCGGACGACATCATCGAGTTCCGCCTTGGTTTTGGCGGTCGTCCATTGATCTATCGGGATCAGGCTGATCACCGGATCGCTGGCGTTCGGTTCCTGGGGGTCGTTTCCAAGCTCAGTGCGCCCGATCTTGGAGACCACCATCCGAACTTCTGGCAGATCGAGCACGGCCCGCTGCATTTGCTTCTCGATCTCGATGGATTGGTCCAATGCCATACTCGGTACCGGATCGTTTGCGGAGAGATGGCCGCTTCGTTGAGGATCGGGATGAACTCCCCTCCCAGGAACGGAAACAGCGACAAGACTGGCTCCGAGAAGCACCAACGCACTCAGTCAAGACCGTTCGGCGATGTGCCATGGCCCAATTCAGCGTGGGAAGGTACGCGCGTTTGATCGACCGCAACAGCCAGGTGATCCTCTTCGCTCCCCTTGTTCAGCGCCATGGCGCAGAGCACCGGAGACAACGTCAGCGAAAAGGCCAACGACACCACCAGCGCGATCATGATCGTATACGCCAACGGCTGGAACATTTTTCCTTCCATGCCCTGCAACGTCAGGATCGGCAGGAAGACAAGAATGATGATCAGAATCCCGAAAATGACGGGTTGCCCCACTTCGGTCACTGCCTCGGATGATGAGCGCCGGCTCGGTCCCCCTGAGACCCGCGATGTTCAGATAGATGGCGATAGACGTTCTCGACGACGACGACGGAGCCGTCCACCATCATCCCGACCGCGATGACCAGCCCGCCGAGCGACATGAGATTGGCCGTCAGCCCCACCTGATCCATGACGATAAAGGTGACCAGCGGCGTCACGATCAACGTGGCGGTCACGATCGAGCGCGCTGCGCACGTTGCCAAGAAACAAGAATAAAATCACCACCACCAGGACGATGCCTTCCATCAGTGCCTTATACACCGTGTTTAAGCGCCGCGGTAATCAGTTCGATGCGGTCATAAAACGGCACGATGCGCAGGCCGCCTGGCAAAATGCCTTTTTGTGGATCTCCTCCACCTTGTCCTTGATGGATTGCACCACGTCTCTGGCATTGCCGCCTCGGAGCATCAAGACAATGCCGGCGACCACTTCACGGTTACCGTTGACGACGACGGCGCCATGCCGAACCGCGTGACCGATCCGCACCTCCGCCACGTCACGGACGTAGACCGGCGTTCCATGCGCCTCTTTGACGACGATATTCCCAATATCTTCCAGAGTCTTAATGAGCCCGACTCCCGCGGACCACATACTTCTCGCCGTCCTTCTCAAGAATGTTGCCTCCGGCATTGGCATTGTTTTGGGCGACGGCAGCAAACACGTCGTGCAGCGCAAGATCGTACTTCCGGAGCAATCCTGGTTCGACCATGACCTGGTACTGCTTGACGAAACCCCCCATCGAATTGACGTCCACAACGTCCGGCAGTGCCCTTGAGCAGGGGTCGGATCACCCAGTCTTCAAGCGTCCGCCGTTCCATCAGCTCCGCCTCCGTAATCGACGAACCCAGGCTCGATTGTCGTGAGGACCTTCCAGATAAAACTGATAGACCTCTCCCAACCCGGTCGAGTTCGGAACCAAGCTGCGAAATCGGCCCCCGGTGGGAGCAGTTCCTGAACCTCGAGCACGCGTTCGAGGACGACTTGGCGAGCCAGATAAATATCGATGTCGTCTCGAAAGACACGGTAATCATGGACAAGGCCGACCTTGGACAACGATCGGATATCGGTGAGTCCCGGAGCCCCGATCAATTGGAACTCGATGGGAAACGTCACGAAGCGTTCGATTTCGGCGGGTGAAAGCCCCGGAGCCTTCGTCACCACTTGGACCAAGACCGTGGTCACATCGGGAAAGGCATCGATCGCGATGGTCCGAAAGGCATAGAAGCCTCCGGCGCCAAGACAGGCAGGTCAGCGCGACGACGAGAACACGCTGACGGAGAGAAGAACTCCACAGAATGGAAGCGAGCATCCGGCTGGACCTGCTCCCCGAGAAGCTCGGACTTGAGAACAAACGCGCCCTTCGTCACAACCGATTCTCCTTCTCGGAGCCCATCCAACACCTTGACCTCACGGCCGTTGGAATCGCCCAGTTTCACCTCGCGGGCCTCGAAGACGCTCGGCTCACGTTGCACAAACACGAATTTTCTTTCCCGATCTCGCTGGACGGCGGCTTCCGCCACGACCAAGACGTTCGGCTCCGGCTCGGAATATACCCGAATCGTCGCGAACATTTCCGGCTTCAGTTTTTTGTCCGGATTGGGCAATTCAAGCCGCAGATTCATCGTCCTCGTGGCGACATCGAGCACGTCGCCGACATACGTGATTTTTCCGTGAAAGACTCGGTTCGGATAGGCGTTGACGAGTACTTCGAGCGACCTGATCTTCCGTAGTCAGGTCAGTGCGGATAACGGAATGTCCTTTTCAGGAATGTTGGCAAGCACCCATACCTCCGAAAGATCCGCGACGGTGAACAACTTCTCTGTCGTCTCGACGACCTCTCCTTTGGTCAGATTCCGAGCGATCACCCGGCCATCGAACGGCGCCACGATCGACACGAGCGATCGAATCGAGTGGTCGCCATCGAGTTGGCGAATCTGCTTCTCCGACATTCCATACAGCTCCAACCGATCCCGAGCTTCTCGTTTTTCCGCGCGAGTGCTGAGCATTTCTCCCTTACGCCGTTGAGACTCAGCCAAGCCGATGACTTTTTCCACCAACAGCATCTTTGCCCGTTCATAGGATTGTTCAGCGACGTACAGCCTGGCATCCGCCTTCAGATAAGCCGATTGCGCCATACCCAATTCGCCGCTGTATAAGAGAGCGAGCAGCTCACCCGCTTTGACCTGTTGGCCTAGATCCGCATACACGTCTACGACCCGTCCACGTACCAGCGTCGTCACTTCCGCCAAGGCGTGGTGGTTCGGCGCTATCGTGCCGGGGAAATCTCGATGGGTTCGAAATTCCTTGCGAGCGACGGGATGGACCTCTATTCCGCGCCGGCGACCCGATCGTCCGGCAATCGGACTATTCCCTCGGCCCGGTTTCGGGACCGGAGGCTTCAAAGCCGCGTCCCCGGAAGCAGGAAAATCGCAACCGCTACCCGCGGTCATGAGACCGACGACAAAACAGGTGAGACGTGAATCAGTCTGATCGACCGATGATCTTTCCTCACTCACAATCCTCCCATCCCCCGCTCGAGTCGCACCGGTGAAATGGACCGATCAAACCAATCCTGGGCATGGCCTTCATAGCCTGATTCCATCGTCATCAAACCGAACAGAAGACTACACATGCCCCGTCCGATGGATAACGACGGATCTCCCATTGAACCGAATGGGTCTTTCACAATGTCCCCCCCCCACTGCCTGTTCAAGCCGAGCCAGCGAAACAGAGAGGTCGTGCCGTGCTTGAGCATAGTCCAGTAGGATCTGCCGTTGTACACGTTGTGCATCAAATACTTCGAGTAAGCTGGAAGCTCCCTGCTGGAAACTAAACTGTGCAAGCCGCAGAGCCTCCTGGCCCTGCTTCAGCAACCCTTTATCGAACACATCAATCAACTCCGCCGTGGTGCGGACATCCTGATAGTGTTGATAGACGGCTCGCCCCAGTTCGTTACGCATCCGGAGCAGCTCGGCTTCCTCACGACGCTTAACCAGGAAGCAATTTCTCCCTGACGCCGGTACCAGAGCGGCAGTGGAACAGAGAGGCCCCCTTGAGCCGCTGATCGTCCGATCTCGCGCCAATAACTGCCGTTGACGGTGAGAGTCGGCACCCGCGCCTGCCGTTCGAATTCAATCTTCCAGTCAGACTGCTCCACGGACTTCAGCAAGCGTTGGATGGTCGGATGCTGCTCCATCATGCGAGTCATGAGTCCTTCGACCCCCAGATTGCGAGGGAGTATCCTGAATTCGCCGTAGACCATATAAGCCGGCCCGAGCGCACCACCCGTCAAGGTGTCAACGGTGACGCGGTTGACCCGAACAAGATTATCCGCACGTACGAGTTGCTGCCGAGCCTTCAGGACTTCCACCTCTGCCTTGATGGATTCAAATTGAGGGGCTTCACCTGATTTGACCCGCGCGCCGACAATCCTTGCCACACCCTCGACGATGTCAAAGTTCTGGCGCGCGAGATCGGCGCCCTGCTGAGCCAGCAACAGATCATAGAAGGACACCTTCACTTGAGACGCCAAATTCAATCGAGTCTCCAACATGCCGACGTTGGCGGTCGCCACCCCAGAGATCCGCCACTTGTTGCCGTGCGGCCCGCATGGCCGGCCACTCGACCGGCTGCCCCACAACCACGTTGTATTCGGTGAGCGACGTGCGATCGAGAAACGGCCCGATGCCGGCGCGACCTACGTCTCGTAGCTCCCCATGGCCGCCGTAGGCGGTCACACTCGGGTTCGGATAAGCACCGGCCGTCGTCTGTTGGCCTTTATGCTGATCAATATTCCCTTCGGCCAATGAGATGACAGGATTTCTGCCATCGCCAGATTCACGATCATGTCGAGAAGGTTGGACATCTGTCCCGCGGATTCCGCAGAAGCTGTCGCCAACCAAGCCCGATGCTCATTCCATATATGAGAGCGAAAACTATCCTCCCATTTGTCACCTCCAAAGTCTCATGAATTGCCGAAGCAGAGTAGGCTGGAGATGGGTTATTTTCAGAATGGCTAGCCGAACATTGCGGCATCTCCGATCGGACTTGAGAATCGAGTCGCAATCCGCTGAAGTAGAATGCTCAGAACCGCCGCTGTCGCAGCGACATTCAACGACTCCACCCCTTCGGCCAATGGAATGGAGAACTTGACGCTGGACGCCTTCACGATGTCCGGGTCCAACCCCGCTCCCTCGTTTCCGACCGCAATCATGAGGCGGCTGGGTATTGTCCGAATATTCCTGATGGGAACTCTATCAGCCGAAGCCAAGACCGCCGAGTAGATTTCACATCCATACGAAGAGAATGCCTGAAAGCCCTGAGCATGAAAGACCGGAAGGCTCAGGATGGCGCCGGCCGTGGCACGGACAACCTTAGGGCTGAAAGGATCCCGTGGAATCGGCGCTTAACCAAACTCCGGATAGGCTCAAGGCTGCGGCGGTCCGGATGATCGCGCCGACATTGGCCGGATCTTGTAACCGATCTCCATAGATGCCCAACGCGCTCGTTCGCCTGAACACCTGCGCCTCGTCCCATATAGGTTGTCGCACGACGGCCAGAATCCCTTGCGGCGCCTCCACATCGGTGAGTTTTTCAAAGCCGGTGTCTAGGCAAATAAACTGGCGCACAGGTAATTTTGTGCGCGCCCTTCGGTCTGCCTCGGTCTCGGCACAGAGAAAACGCGGCGATACGATCACGGTGAGAATAGACTGTGGGTACTGAGAGATCAGATCCAGACAGGACTTGGCCCCTTCAAGAACAAAGGCTCTTTCTCTGGATCTGGTTCGCTTATCGCGAAGCAGTTGCCGGATCAGCGATGCCTGTGCACGAGTGAGAACCGGTAGACGCTGCACTGCACCCACGAGACCCGTATACCCCCATCATCTCGCTGAAGCAAACACTCAAGTCAGCCGCCGCAATCGATCACCGGCGTCTTCGTTCGGAAGCGGCTTCCGCAGCACGGATACGCTGCGCCCTTGCCTTGGCTCGCTTCAGTGCAGTCAATTTTCCCCGAGTCCGAGTTTGCTCAAACTGCAACTGTTCAAGCTGAGACTTCAAGTGGGCTTTTTCCCGCTTATGCAGATTTGCGCATTCTGCCTTGGACAGCTGTGTCCAGTCTCCGCTGCTCCTAGCACGCTTGATTCGATCCTCCAGGGATTCTCGAAGTTGCCTGGCCCTCATCGTCATGAGAGATTTAAGGGCCTCTTGACGGCGCTGGACCTCTTCTTCTTCAGCCATGATGCCTCGAATATCGGTTCCTAACATAGCTCCCCACCTCCTTACGACGCAATGAAACTGGCGTCAACATTATACCGATTTCATGCCTGATCTTTAAATAGCCCCTAATGTATTGATTTTATTTTATAAATCTCATTTTCATCAGACGATTTATTGAAGCTCCCCCCTTCATTGTGTATCATACCCTCATGTCGATAGGGCTGTGTATCCAGAGCTGGAGGCTCTACAAAAACCAATCCATCGAATCGTTATCAGACGCGGCACGAATTCCCAATGCGCTCCTCGAACAGATCGAAGCGGATCAGACTGACCCCACGACGGCCATGATTGAAGCTCTTGCTTCCGCACTCCGCGTACCTCCGTCTTGGCTGTTCGACAATCCCCAGTCCTTCGAATATCTGTTCACAGACTCAGCGGAGGATGAAGAGCCGGACAGGTCTCAGTTTAATCCGGTGACGGATCGAATCTTGGCCGGGTCTCACACCGATCGATCACTCTATGTCCTTTTGACGACACTCATACAAGCGGGCGATCCAAAGCTCTTGCGGGCCGCTGAAATGAGTTTGCGCAGTTTGGTGAAACAATCTCGGCAAGCGACCGTACCGTGGCAACAACGCCCTTCGGGACACTTCGAACCTCCCAGTGATTAGATCGGCTGTCTGAACCTGAGCCAGTCCTACTCAGCATCTATTGCCAGCTGGCTGCTAACACGGTCTGCACATCCTGCGGCCGCTGATCGATCGCTTGATCCCAGGTGAGACCGGTCTGCTGCGTAAAAGCCGCCATCGCCTGGATGAGCTGGTCCACTTGTGTACTGAGCAGAATTTCGCCGTTGCCCGTCTGAATCGTCTCAATTCGATTACGGCCACTGAGGTACCAGTCTTTCATCGTCACTTGATCTGCCGAACCATGCATGGCAAGCCGGAGGTCATGAGCCTGACGGCTGATCACGAGATCAAGAGGATTGATGTCGGCATCATACAGAATCTGGTCCGCCGACCCGCTATTGTCTCGCACCACATCTTGTCCCTCACCGCGAGAGAACAGGAAGGTATCGCTCCCTGTCCCTCCGATGAGCACGTCGTTTCCCAGTTCGCCGGATAGTATGTCGTTGCCGTTTCCGCCGTTAAGGACATTGTTGGCACCGTTGCCGGTGAGCGTATTATTGAGCGAATTGCCCGTTCCATTGATGGCACTGATTCCTGTCAATGTGAGATGTTCCACGTTGGCACCGAGGGCATGGGACAGGCTGGTCTGAACCGTATCCGTTCCCCCATCCGCGGCCTCCACCACCCTGTCGCCAGAACCCAGGACGTACGTATCGTTGCCGGCTCCTCCTGCTAAGGTATTGCCCGCAAGATTGAGCAACCCGTTGAGCACATTGTCCAGACCGTTTCCGGTTCCATTAATCGGGTTGAAACCGACAAGGGTGAGATGTTCCACGTTAGCTGCGAGAGTGTGGGTATGGCTGCTGATCACCGTGTCCGTGCCGTTGTCCGCCGCTTCGACGACCGTATCGCCGCCGCCGATCACATAGCTGTCGTTACCCGCCAGCCCCGTCAGTATGTTAGCCTCACTATTGCCCGTGAGCCGGTTGTCGAGATCGTTTCCGGTTCCGTCGATCGCCGCAGAGCCCGTCAAGACGAGGTTTTCTACATTCACCCCGAGACCATACGTCACGGAGCTGAAGATCGTGTCGACGCCTTCGTTTGTCGCTTCAGTCACGACATCGCCTGTCTCATCCACCACATACAGGTCGTTCCCTGCGCCCCCGACCATCGTGTCGGCCCCTGCCTTCCCATCCAGCAGGTTGGCATCGCTGTTGCCTGTCAATTGATTGCTCAAAGCATTGCCGATGCCCATGCTCGGCCCCGTCCCTGTCAGTGTCAGGTTCTCAACATTCACATCCAATGTGTAGCTGAGGAGCGGGGTCTGCACCGTATCGGTGCCCTCGTCAACCAATTCGGTCACGACATCACCGGCGATATCCACAACATAGATATCGTCGCCGAGCCCGCCCCGCATCGTGTCTGTGCCGGATCCTCCATCAAGCAGATCATGGCCCTGCCCGCCATGTAACTGATCGCTCCCTGCCAGCCCACGCAACGTATCGTCGCCTCGGCCGCTGAGCAGCACATCATTTTCCACCGTGCCAACGCGTGTTTGTGGCAGGGGACCAGAGATGGAGAGCGTGAAGGAATCGGTCGCGCTGAGATGGCCCTGGTCTGTGGCAGTGACGGCAAGCTGCAGCACACCGGCATCGCCGGCACCTGGCGTACCGCTGAACGTGCGGGTGATCGGATCGAAACCCAGCCATGCCGGCAGCGGGCTGTCCGTGGCTACCGTCGCTTCATAGGACAACTCATCGCCGTGGATCTGATCGGGATCGGTGAAGGTGGTACTCGGAATCGTAAAAAAGAACGATGAATCTTCAGCTGCAATCTGGTTTGCCGTTGGAACAGCCACCATCGGAGCATGATTCGGAGGATAGAGGTCAATCAGGTTCACCACGTTCCCGTCGGCAAACTCCAGTGTCGATACCACCAGAGAACCGTTCGTGCCACGGGGATCAAAATCGGCAAGCACGAGTCGATCGGTCCCGTCGGTCCCGACGTGAATGGTCAGGGTGTGCGCGGCCTCGCCCTGCGTGAAGCGCAAGTCGTTGTGACTGATGCCGGTCCCGAATCGAATTCGATTCCCAGTGCCGAGCAGCACCGTATCATCAATCGTGTCGCTCCCATCTCCGATGTTGAAGATGTAGGTATCGTTGCCGGAACCGCCCGTCAGTACATCGTTGCCGCGCCCACCGGCCAAGGTATCATCCCCTGCGAGAGCTGTGATCCGATCAACGACATTCGTACCGGTGATGGAATCATTGCCGTCGGTCCCCGTCAGATCAAACCCTCGTTGGACAAGCTGGTCATAGGACAGGACGGTACCATCGGCAAATCGGAAGGTTTCAATCGCGCGCGGTCCCGACACATTGTTTGGATCGAAATTGGACAGATGAAGAGCGCCGCCGGTCCCGATCCGCATCAGCAGCGAACCTACATCCAGGCTGAGATCAGCGGGAGCGATCCCCGCACCAAATTCGAGAGTATTGGTACCGTTAGGTAGGCTCGCATCATCGATCGTGTCGACGCCGTCACCAATGTTATAGACATAGGTGTCATCGCCGGGACCGCCCAGAAGCGTATCGTCCCCGACTCCTCCGGTAATGATGTCGTTGCCGGCACCGGCATCCACGAGATCATCGCCACCAAGCGCATCGATCACATCGTCTCCGGCTCCGGTCGTGATCGTGTCGTTCCCTTTGGTGATGGTCGGTCCGAAGAAACTGTTGATACTTGTCGTGCTGCCATCCGCAAAGACTAAGGTCTCCGCCACCAGCGAACCGTTCGCCCCTGTGAGATCGAAATTGTTCAGTACCAGTCGATCTGTCCCGCTCGTGCCGACTTGAATAGTGAACGTTCGAGCGATTTCATCATGCGCCACGGTGAGGTCATTCCGGCTGATCCCTCCGCCGAATTGGATTCGGTTCCCCTCGCCGACAGCCGCAACATCCTCGATCGTATCGATGCCGTCACCGAGATTGAAGAGATAGGTATCGTGACCGGCACCACCTCGGAGGTGGTCGTCACCGAGTCGGCCGACAAGAGTATCGTGACCTGCGAAGCCGGACAGGACATTGGCATCCTCCGAACCGATCAAGACGTTATCCAGTTCATTGCCTGTTCCATTGAGCGATGGTGGAGGAATGAGGTTGTCCTCATCGTCGAAGATCGCCGGCGGTGAGATAAGTTCCAAATTTTCGAGATGCTCCCCCAATATATAGGAAACCGTGCTCTTCACCGTGTCGGTTCCTTCATTCTCCAGCTCCGCCGCCGTTTGCTCCTGGCTGTGGACGATGTAGGTATCGTTGCCGATCCCTCCGATTAAAAGATCGTCGGCGTCACGCGGAACGGTTTCCCACCTATTCAACCCATTGCCTAGAAACGGGCTCTCACCAACAAACGAGAGGTTTCCAGCATCCTCCATCAGAATGTCATCCCCCTCTCCACCGATCAGAATATCGCTGCCGGTTCCTTCGATGTAGGGTGGCCCTTCCAGCTCACGAAAGATCCCTCCAACCAACACATCGTTCCCAGCACCGCCGTCAAGGACATTGTCACGTGTATTACCCACGATGAGATTATCAAGTTCATTTCCGACCCCGTTGTCAGCGGTGAAGTCGACGAGGACAAGATTCTCGACATTGGCGGGCAAGGTGTAGTCGTGCATACTTTGGACGGTGTCGATCCCTTCGCCCGGCGCCTCGATAACCTCATAATTCCCAGGGATGCCAGAGCTTCCCAACTGATAAGTATCGTCTCCACCTAACCCGGCAAGGGTGGCGGGAAAAGAAGCTGCGAGGACATCATCAGATGAAGTAGCCGTGGGAATACCGACGTTCGACGATGACCAAGCCAAGCTCCACTGGGTGCCGTCGGCGAATCGCACGATGGCTTGCGTGGTTTCCGGCCCCACCGAAAACCAATCCGTTGAAAGCTGCACGGTCAGTCTATCCCCACTGTCAGAAATAAGAATGTCGGCAACGGAGGGAGAGCGCCACATCATCACAACCTCAGCGGGAGTGATCTCGGCAGCCATCTCGATGAGATCGATGTCATTCCTATTATTATCGAGCGTCACGTGATCGACGCCCGATCCTCGACCGAAGAGAACCCGATCGACACCTGTCCCGAGGATCAGCGTATCGTCCCCCGCCCCTCCATCGAAAAGATTATTCCCCCTGAAGTCGAAGAGGCTATCGTTACCGCCCTCTCCCATCAGCCGGTCGTCACCTATGACCTGCGGTCCGGACAGCGGTTGAAACGTGAGGTCTCCATACAGAGTGTCCTTGCCTTCACCTCCCATTAACACATCGTTCCCGGCCGATCCGATCAAGACATCATGGCCTTCACTTCCCAGAATGGTTTCACTTTCGAACGATCCTGTGACCAGGTTGCCGGTCAATGCCCTCATGCTCAACTCGCCACTATTCCACACCGTGCCATCGGCAAATCGCACCTGCTTCTGATCGTATTCGGGCGAACCAAAGAACGACAGGAGCGTCAACTCGTCCGTCGTCCCGCTGATGGCCAGCTCAAGGTTGAATCCGTTGTGGTAGACCTCGACATCTTCAGCAACCACCGTCGAATCGAACTGAATCGTATCAATCTCACCGGCTGCCTCTGAATCGAACACCGTATCGCGACCAGAGCCCCGGCCGAAGAGATACGTATCGGACCCACTGAATCCAAGAAGTGAATCATCCCCCGCCCGTCCGTCGAGCACATTAGACGCATCGTTGCCTCTCACATCGTTATTCAGCGCGTTACCGATTCCATTGATGGAAGAGGTTCCACTTAGCGTGAGATTCTCGACATTCGCGCTGAGACTGTGGCTCGCAGTACTCTGCACCGTGTCTATACCTTCATTGGCCTCCTCGATGACCATGTCACCGACATGGTCCACAACATAAGTGTCATTGCCGTCGCCACCAATCAACGTATCGGCACCGAGTCCGCCGTCCAGCACATTGTTCGCTCGGCCGCCGATGAGGGTATTCGCCAAATTGTTCCCATATCCCGTCACGGACTGTTCGGAGGAACCGTACGGGACGAGAGAGAAACTCGCGAAGTCAGGTACTTGTGGATCAAGGAGAGTTAATTGTTCGATGTTCACCGGCAGGCGATAGTCGTGGCCGGCGATCACCGTATCGATGCCGCCGGTGGCGGTTTCAACAAGGATATCGTCATCGCCGTTCGATCCGATGACATAGGTGTCGTTGCCGTCACCGCCGGCCAGCACACTGATCGACCCATCGGCCTTCAGCACGTTGTCCAGTTCATTTCCCACTCCGATCAATGAAGCACTGCCGGTCAGCGTCAGGTTCTCCACATTGGCTCCAAGCGTTGCGCTGATGCCGGTCTGCACCGTGTCGATACCTTCTCCGGCTGACTCAATCGCCGTATCGGCCGCGCCGATCACATAGGTATCGTTCCCCAATCCACCAGTTAGGACGTTGGCGCCACTATTGCCGATCAGCACATTGTCGAGTGCATTGCCGGTGCCATGAATCGCCGCACTCCCCGTGAGTGTAAGGTTCTCAACATCGGCTTCCAGTGTACGTGTGACACTACTCTGGACCGTATCGATTCCTTCATTGGTCGACTCTGTGACCACATCCCTCTGGTCATCCACACCGTACGTATCGTCACCCGAGTTGCCGACGAGTTGATCGACCCCCGTCCCTCCATCGAGTAGATCGTTACCGGCCAATCCGATTAGTTGATCGTCGCCAGCCAGGCCGACCAAACGATCGTGACCACTCGTGCCGATGAGAGAATCCGGTCCCTCCGTCCCGGTCATGATCGGCCGCGTGAGATTCTCAATGAAGGCCTGGTCCCAAGCCGTGCCGTCATCAAATTGCACCAGCTCGGTCTGAAACGGAGGGGCCAGGAAATAGAGAGATACGGTCAACCGGTCGGCGCCACCGCTGAGACTCAGGATAAGGTCATTGTTGTTCCGAGTAACGACAACATCTGAGGGAGCCACTCCGGGTGCCATACGGATCCGATCTACGCTCCCCTGGGATTCCACAATCACATCTTGGCCGGAGCCGGAGCCGAACAGGTACGTATCGTTGCCTCGCCCACCGAAGAGCCGATCATTATCGGCGCCACCATCAAGCTGGTCATCGCCCAATCCACTCCGAAGGACGTTCGAACCCGCAAGGCCTACCAGGCGATCGACCACATTCGTCCCAACCAACTGGTCATTGCTTGTGGTGCCGGTGAGATCAAACCCCCGCGCGAGAAGTTGATCGTAGGTCAGCGTGCTGCCATCAGCGAATCGGAACAACTCCACGGTGCGCGGGCCCAACACATTCTCACGCTCAAACATGTCAAGCTGAATTGCATCGCCATTTGTCCCGACGCGAATCTGCAGATCGCTCAGGTTTGGGTCGGATTGATCGGAAATAAGATCGAGACGAAGATCAGTTGAGGTGATACCGGGGCCGAACACAATCTCATTGCTCGCATCGGCGGACGCAGTATCCACAATCGTGTCGATCCCGTCGCCGACATTGAAGAAATAGGAATCGTTGCCTTCTCCACCTTCAAATCGGTCGTTGCCGCGCCCACCGCGGAAGCGATCGACCAGATCGGTGCCTGATAAAAAGTCGTCGAACTCGGTGCCATCGATATCGAAGCCACGTGCCGCCAGATCAGCAAAGGAGAGCACCGTACCATCCGCAAATTGAAACTGCTCGATCGTCTGTGAGCCAAACACATCAAAGGCAGAGCCTGACTGAATCCCATCTGAACCGGCTCCCACGTTAATCACGATCTGTCCAAACTGCGAGGAGAGAGAGACGGAATTGGACGTAATGCCGCTACCGAACACGACCGTATCAGTATCAGCACCAGAACCGGAATCAAACAGGGAATCGAGCCCATCTCCTATATTGAAGCGGTAGGTATCGCTCCCGTCCCCGCCGAGCAATTGATCGTCTCCGACGCCGCCAACCAGTACATCATCGCCTGCCTCACCTTCGAGCGAATCATTCCCGCCCTCGCCGTTCAGCATGTCGTTGTCGTCACCGCCCCGCAGGACGTCGTCTCCAGTCCCGCCGGAGATCTGATCGAGCCCACCGTTGCCGAGACACGTCTCGTCCATCGCCCCCGTCGATCACATTGTCGATCGTCCCTCCGATCAGCAGGTCGTCGCCGGCAAGCCCTCGAATCGTGCGGTAGATCTCATGACCATCCAGAGTGTCGAATCCGGCCGTACCCACTAGTTCCAATCCATCCGCAAGTAGCTGGGAAGACGTTAACATGGTCCCGTCCGCAAACACGAACTGGTCAATCCCGACGGGTGCCGATTGATTGGATGGATCGAATCCCTCAATTTCAACCCCATCGCCGGTCGCCCCGGTGCGTAGAACTAAATAGCCAATGACGGTACCGGGATCTTCCTCTGAACCACCTGAGAGTATGATTTGTCTGAACCCAAGGCTCAGATTCGCTTGCGAGATCCCGGGACCAAAGATCAGCCGATTGCCTTCTCCTGCCGCATCTTGAATTGTGTCGAATCCATCTCCCGAAGCAAAAACATAGCTATCCAGCCCTGCGCCACCGAGCAGCGTGTCATTGCCGGTCCCGCCGATCAGGATATCATTCCCCGCTCCGGCATCGACTGTATCGTTGCCTCCATCCGCAAATAGTGTGTCGTCGCCAGCGCCTGTGCGGATCGTCTCATTTCCGTCATCGCCCTCGATCAAGCCGCTGGCCAAAGGCAGCTGATCCGCTAACAAAACCTGACTGCCGTCGGCAAAGGTGAGCAATTTCACCGGCGTGGTGCCGGCGACGTTATTGAGATCCACACCCAAAAGCTTGACGCTATCACTGCCGCCATTGATTTGGATGGTCAGACTTTGCTGGATTGAATTGTGAACGAACGTGAGATTGGCAAGGCTGATCCCCGGCCCGAAGACCAGCTCATTAAGCGCTTGCGAGCCGGTGCCATCCGAGATCACATCATGGCCGTCACCAAGATGAAACACATAAAAATCGTTGCCAGCTCCTCCGTCTAACACATCGTCGCCGATGCCTCCTCGGATACCATCGTCTCCCATCCCACCGAGGATTGTATCGTTCCCCTCATCACCCAGCAGCGTATCATTGCCCTCATCGCCGAAGAGGGTATCGTTGCCGACCCCACCAGAGAGGGAATCATTGCCTTCGTCGCCCACAAGCAGATCATCGTCCTCTTGCCCGAAGAGCAGATCTGCTCCACTTCCTCCGAACAGGACATCTGCTCCTTGCCCACCTTGGAGTGCGTCATCGCCTTCGCCTCCGTCAAGCAGATCCTTGCCGGCCGCCCCTAAGATGAAATCAGCTCCTGCATCGCCGTACAGGAGATCATCGCCAGGTGCAACGTTATCGAGAAAGTCGCCTGAGATGAAGTCGTCTCCGGCTCCGCCATAGATTTCATCGGCACCATCGCTCCCATAGAGCTGGTCAATCCCCTCGCCTCCGGCCAGCACATCATTGCCGCCCATGCCGTAGACCAAGTCGTCGCCATCGCCCCCTTCCAGCACATCATCGCCAAACTCATTCGCGAGGGCTTCATCCGTCCACCTACCCTCCTCATCGACAAAAAATATTTCGTGATAATCTCCAAAGAGCTGATCGTTTCCTACTCCTCCCACAAGAGTATCGTTACCGCCATCACCATACAGCTTATCGTTACCGGCACCGCCATCCAGAAAATCGTCCTCGGCTTTCGTGCGGTCAAATAGGACAGGGATGGCACTGCTGCCACTATCAGAAATCCGTTGATGAAGAGCATAATCACCTTGGAGGATATCGTCTCCATCACCGCCGAGGAGAACATCCGCACCATAATCACCAAGAAGTAGATCATCGCCAGCCCCGCCATCGAGAAAATCGTCCCCTACGGGAGGAGCAAACCAATAAGGAATGATTGAATCCTCATCACCACGAAGCGCGTCATTCCCTTCACCACCAAATAAACGATCGTTTCCTGCGAGACCTGTGAGCTGATCGTTCCCATTTCCTCCATCCAGGTAGTCGTCACCGTCAAGACTATCGCTGCCTTCGATGAAGGGATCAGGCCATTGGGTCGCAAAATAGAATCCACCAATGAGGTGATCGTTACCCTCTTCCCCATACACACGATCATGCCCAAGACCTGCCACAAGAAAATCCGAGCCACCGCCACCGTAGATCTGGTCGTTTCCTCCATAGCTGCTCTGAATAAACTCTTCAAGTCGGCCTAGCGTATCGGTGTTCTCTGAGCCAAAAATCATCAGGTTCGTCGGAACCGCATATGAAATCGGGCCGCTGGAGCGGACTGAGTTTCAATATAGTATCGTTGGGTCCCCAATCCATTTTCGTACGACGGTGTGTCCGGTCCATCAAACAACTCAATCCCGAACTGCCCGCTCTGAAAATCCGCATTCACCGTCAACACACCGTTCACAATGAGATGTCCACCCGACATCACGTAAGTGAAATCTCCATCCTGGCTTTTATAGGTGTTGTCTGGATCATCGGCATTGTGCACCCCACCGACCAACAATCGACCATTGAAGATGATGCGCCCCCTCGCATCCGAATCCTCAATTTGATCCGTGCCGTCACCGGTATTGTAGTAATATGTGTCGAATCCCTCGCCACCTTCGAGCAGATCGTCACTGGCTCCTCCAGTTAAGATATCGTTCCCACTATTGCCGATCAGATGATCCGTCCCACCGTTCCCGTCCAATCGATTGACACCGCCATTGCCGGTGATGGCGTTATTCAGCTCATTGCCGGTGCCATTGAGATCATCACTCCCTGTGAGCGTGAGATGTTCGACATTTGCTCCAAGCGTAAAGCTCACCGAGCTTTCGACACGATCCGTCCCGTTGTTCAGTCCTTCAACAACCTCATCATCCAGGTCATCGACGATGTAGAAGTCACTATCCGCTCCACCCACCATCTGGTCGGCACCCTCCCCACCGTCAAGTCGGTCGATACCCACATCACCCTGGAGATAGTCGCGGCCAGCGCCTCCTTCGAGCAGATCGTTTCCGCCACCACCATAGAGATGGTCGGCTTTTCTGTTCCCAACGAGCATGCCGATCCCTTCATCGCCGTCTGAGCCAAAGAGAAATTCTTGATCCACCCGCAGATCCGTGGTCGTCGTGATCTCCAGGCCATTCGGCGCGAAGTCTTTGAAATGGATGTTGTCGGTGGACTTTTCCTGATCAAATTGATTCAAGGCTATTTTTGCTTTTAGAAACAGTGCTCGGTCATCGAGATATTGAGAGGTCAGTGTGCCTGTGCCAGCCGCAAGATTGAATCGATCGAGTTGACCCTCGTCGTTATGTGATACATACAACGCATCGTTGGCTTGCAGTGTATTCGCGATTATCGCGAAGGGATTCAGCTCTTTAAGCGCATAGCGATAGGCCAGGCCCTGGTCGGTATCGGTATCCGCGATGCCTGCAACAGTGGGACCGTTCAGATTTGGATCGGTTAAGTCGTCGATGGTGAAGACAAGGCCAGGTTGTTGATTCTGGAGAGCGGCTATCCTGTCTTTAACTTCCTGAATCGCCGCATACATCGCATTACGGTTGGCCAGATCTCCAAACCCGCCTACTCGAGAATTAACGGGCAATGGATCGGCGGGGAGCAATATTGGATCACGAAAGAGTTTTCGGAAGGCATCAATAGTCTTTTCGAGCGAATCTCCCTCTACCACGCCCAAGGTGTCCAGTGGTGCGACAGTATCTGCTCTTGAGTTGGATGAAGCTTTAATGATCAGTTCAGCACTTGCCTGTCCATATCGTGAATCGATTGTCTGGATCATCTCCTGAACCACAAGCGAATCTATGATGAGGGTGATTGAATGGGTGTTGCTACTTTCGATAAGACTCGGGAGTGGCAATCCAGCAATGAGTGGCTGGCCTTCGATAAACACCGGAACGGCCGGTGCATGCACACCCGAATTGGCGACAAACTGTAGATCGTCGGTCGTCGCCTGCCCATAGAGTTGAGTAATTTTGGCAAAGGGCCCCTGATCTTGCACTTCCCCTGGTGTCTGAAGAAACGTCAGGCCACTGGGGTTGAAAAGTGCCTGTGTAGCAGCCTTCGCCCACTCATAGCGGGCATCGTGGTAAAGACTTGTGCCCCCCTGATCAAACGGACGCCATGTCACGCCTTGGGCATCGTATAGCGCTTTCGCTTGCTCGTATGTTGAGCCCCGAGGGAAAGATTCGAGTGCATGGTCCGGATTGTCTAAGACCGATTGGAAATAGGTCAGCATGTTCTGGATTCGATTCTCTTCCGCAGCAAGTCCCGGGACGACTCCAGGCACATGGCCCCGCCCCGCACCATTGAAGATATAGGCGTGGCTTACTTCGCTTGTATGAAGCTCCGTGAATACGGTGGCTAAATGCCCGCCCAACGAAAAACCTGTCACGTTAAGGACAGCTCCGGTTGGAAGCGTCCCATTCGCCTTGAGCGACTGGTAATAGTTTTCCATTGCCGCGAGTTGCCCAAAGGCAAACCCGGAAAGTCCGAGCTCAGCATCCGCCCCAAACAGGTCGCGCTCTCGATCTCCCCCTTCCACTGTCGGCCTGGACTCAGTGCTACGGAAGGACAGGGTATAGTGACCCGTCGTCGTATCCTGCATCAAAGTCGCCGAGAACCCCGTCGCATCATTGGCGTAGTGGTCGACGACTTGATAGCGTTGGGTGAAGGCTTGGGCTTGAATATCAGTGAATTGGGACTTGCCTGCAAACTGGTCAAGTGGGGTTACACGGCGATCATTGTTGCCGTCTACAAGGACCTGTTGAAGTGAAGCACCCTGCACCACAAATTGATCAAGGTAAGACTCCGCGGCCATTTGCTGAAGGGCAAAATCAAGCCGGGTCTTGATATTAGTTGGCATCTTTCTTCTCCTTCACGTCGAACGGAAGAGGCTTCAGAACTTCTTGTATAAACCTGAAGGTAAGCTTGGTTCCTCGATTTGGACAACTCGAGCCTGTCATCCACCAAACCCCAGTGAGGTTATTACGAACGAAGCCGGTTCGCATGTACCCGCGCCGGATGGCCAAGATTTCGCTCGTTTTCACATCAAGCACTATGAGTTCGCCGCCAGCAATTCCCAGCTCTCTATCATGCGGGCGACTGATTCCTCGCCAAGTGTAGCCATAGCGGCTCTTGATATCCGACACCGTAGATTCCGCGACAATATAAGGGACAAAAACTCCTTGCCCATTTATTGCTGTTTGATATTTTCTTCTGGGGTGTGCGGTTTCGTCTCGGTAATACCGTCGATATCGCTCTTCCGCACTAAGTGATTTTGATAAGGGCATCTCCAAGAACTGATACCTGCCAGTAGCTGGTTGGACGTATGTATCCTGCACGAGATAGGACTCATCGGTTGTGTGCCCATAGGGATCTTCAAGTACATAAAGATGTTGCAGTTCATCATCTGTCGCCTCCTTCCTCGGCCGCATCATATAGAGCCCTTCCACATTCTCCACCGTCTTGTAGATGAACTCGCCCGCCTCGGTCTTACAGAGATGGTCGAAATATTCCTGTGAGGTCATACCCGGCCTGTACGCGCTGTCGGCCGGCACTGGATTCGGAATCTTGATACTGTGTGCGAAGCGGCCTTCTTCTGTCGTCAGGGGATCAGCGGGCTTCAATTTCAAGATGTCGCAGGCTGTATCATTTGGCTTGAGCTTGGCCTTTGCGCAGTTCTCTGTAAGCTTCTTCATAGCTCGATCAAAGTTCCGCCCCGGTGCTTCTTCACTCGACAATGCGCTCGTGGCGCAGCCTGTAAGAAACAGAACTATTAGCGCAGGGCTGATTCTTCCAATCCGCCTTGAAGTCATCTTCAACATGCCTCCATGAAGTGTTCGCACATGCCTTTCCCGGAGTTCAGGTTTTTGGCTTAGGTTTCTGAATTGCGCGCAATCCCACCAGCACCTGCTGAATCTGCTGCTGCAATCGAGCGAGCGAGCCGACGTCGATCGCCACGCGGGTGACGAGATGGCCGTCCAAGCCCTTCGGTGCCGCTTGGCCGTTCTTCCCTGCTTTCGCAATCGCTGCCAGCAAAGCTGGTTCGATGAAGCCGAAATCGAGATAGGCCATGCCTTGTGCGATTCCGACGTTGGTGTAATTCGCTGCACGCGGGTGAGCAGAAGACTCGGAAGGTTTCAATCGCACATTCAACGCAATGGCTGTGTCTTTAGGTTCGCTCATTGGCTCACACTCCTTTTGTAGTGCATGAAGGATCAAGAAGATGCCGACAACATAGGAATGGCTGGATACATTTGTGTTCCTAATATAAAAAGTGCGTGAGTCTAAGAGGCTGTCGGTTGGCTGTCAAGAAAGTCCTCGTCAAACCGGCTTCGAAACTGGCCGGATGGAATCTGCACGAAAACGCCGATGGGTTGTAACTAGCCGAAAGAGGGGGGATGGGTCACGCTGCCGAAGCCGTTGCCCGGACGGTCTCAAGAACTCGGATCAGTTCATCCATCTCCGCCGCCTGGAACAAGCCTTCCGGTCCGCGTGGCGTGAGGTCCGTGAAGGGTGATTCGTAGAGTCGAGCCGGTTCCATAACTCCGTGCTCAGTGAGATGATCCACGATCAGATTGACGAACTCTAGCTGGTTGGCAGTGAATGTCTTGCCTGTGATGAATCCCGCAAGCGCCTCTTTTGCAGCAGCCCGATCCATCCCAACCAGAGACCGTACGAATAGCCCAAGTCCTTTGGCTTGGTCTATCACTCGGCGGATGTCGTCTGGCCCACCTGTGCCGCTCTTGCTCAACAACAGCTCCAGCTCCGCCAGGTCCGAAGCGGTGAGCGGTTTATTCATCCGCAGCTTGGCAATCACGACGTGGTCAAGGTGCCGGCGTAGGAATGCTCGCGCTTTGGCGACAAACTTAGCTTGATCAGTACCCACGGCGAAGCCGGGCAAGGTGATACCGATCTCGTTCCCCATTAAATCCTCGAAGTCGGTGTAGATCGGCTTGCGCTTGCGCTTGTCGATGAGCTTCACCAGCCCGCGCAAGCGACGCCGCACGACTTCCAGCATCGGCACCGTCACGTCCTGCCACCACTCATCGGTCTGCACGTCCTGGATCAGAACCATCTGCTCGCGGACCATCGGGATGGTCGCTCTTCTCTTCCAGCAACCCGGCGATCTCCTTGACCTGGTCGCGCAGGCGCGGCAAAGCCAGGCTCTGCCCGCAGCACGGCGAGCTGTAGATTCAGCATCGAGCAGGTCGAAGCGCTTCGCTTCCTCGTTCTCGGGTCGAGCTCCGAGGGCAGGCCCGCGACCTCGTGAGCCAAGTTCGGCGAGCGCTTCGTTGGCCGAGCACCGATCCAGGCCTCGGGCTTCGCGTATTTCTCGACGAGTCGCCGATTGGGGCGGACGACGAAGTTGTCGAGGTTCATCGCGGCAACTTCGTCGTGCAGCAGCTCCGCGGCGGATCGTCTCAGGTCCTCTTTCGTCGCCGGTTCGACCATAGATCGCACCGAGCGCTTCCTTCATCGCAGTTTCCAGCTCCTGCGGGGCGCTCGTCCAGCTCGCCGATCAGCTCCAGCCGGGCCTTGAACAGCCGCTTGCCGAGCGACTCGCCGACCGAGCCATCCGTCGTCCGGGATGTCCTGGCTGAAGAACTCGAGGTTCTGGCAGTAGTCGAAGATGTAGAAGAACTCCTTGTCCTGCCCGGGCCCGAACAGGTCGGGACAGAGCCGCGTGCCGCGGCCGACCATCTGCCAGAACTTGGTCTTCGAGCGCACCAGCTTGAAGAAGACGAGATTCACGACCTCCGGCACGTCGATGCCGGTGTCGAGCATGTCGACCGAGATGGCGATGTGCGGCGCCTTGTCCTTGTTCGAGAAGTCGTCGATCAGGCTCTGCGCGTACTCGGTCTTGAAGGTGATGACGCGGGCGAACTCGCCCTTGTAGTGCGGGTAGTTGGCGTTGAAGCGCTCGGCGATGAACTCGGCGTGCTGCCTGGTTCTTGGCGAAGATGATCGTCTTGCCGAGCCGGTCGCCGCCGGCGACCTTCATGCCCGCGCGTCATCAGGTGCTCGAGCACCTTGTCGACGGTGTCCTTGTTGAACAGCCACTTGTTGACCGCCTCGGCCTCGACCCGGTCGGGGACGTCGCCGTCCTCGTCCCACTCCAGCGCGTCCCACTGGTCCTTCTCCTCTTCGGACAGATCGTCGTACCTGATGCCCTCGCGCTGGAACTTCAGCGGCACCGAGACGGCCTTGCGGCGGCACGAGGAAGCCGTCGCTTACCGCCTCGTCGAGCGAGTAGGCGTCGGTCGGCACGCCGTTCTCGAGATCGAACAGGCCGTAGGTGTTGCGGTCGACCTCGTCCTTCGGCGTCGCGGTCAGGCCGACGAGCAGCGAGTCGAAGTAGTCGAAGATCGCGCGGTACTTCTGGTAGACCGAGCGGTGCGCCTCGTCGATGACGACGAGGTCGAAGTGGCCCGACGCCGAAGCGCCGCTGGCCGTCCTTCGCTTCGTCGATCAGGCCCATCATCGTCGGATAGGTCGAGACGAAGACGCGGCCCTCGGCGTCCTTCTCGGTGACGAGATTCACCGGGCGAAGCGTCGGGCAGGTGCGTCTTGAACGCGTTGACCGCCTGGTTCACCAGCGCGACGCGGTCGGCGAGGAACAGCACGCGCTTGGCCCAGTTGCAGCGCATCAGCAGATCGCAGAGCGCGATCACCGTGCGCGTCTTGCCGGCGCCGGTCGCCATCACCACGCAGCGCCTTGCGCTCGTGGTCGCGCTCGAAGGCCTCGGCGATGCGGCGGATGGCGCGCGTCTGGTAGTAGCGCTCGACGATCGTCGTGTTGATCGGCGCCTCCGCCAGCGACTTGCCGTGTCTCGCGGCGCTGGATCAGCAGCTCCAGCTCGGCCTTCTTGTAGAAGCCCTGCACACGGCG
>CAWKJK010000054.1:0-15152 GCA_963849655.1 uncultured Nitrospiraceae bacterium | reverse complement strand
CCATCGGCTGAGCCGGGTGCTGTTCTTCGCGGCGATCATCGCGTTGGTGGGCTGTTATCAGGGATTTCAGATCAGAGGCGGTGTGGATGATGTCGGCCGACACACCACCATCAGTGTCGTGCAGGGGATTTTTTTGGTGATCGTGTTCGACGCGATTTGCAGCATCTTGCTCAATTGGTGGGATCTGTAGCGGGTGTGAAAGGTGGTCCCTGATGCCGTCTGCCACGAACATCGAAACACCGGTAATCGACGTGAACCACGTCGCGACGAAGTTCTTGGACAGGCTGTCGTGCATGAGGACGTCAGGTCTGTTCCATTCGGCGGGGCGAAATCTTCGCGATTGCGGGCGGCAACGGGTGCGGCAAGACGACGTTGTCGCGCGAGATCATCGGCCTGATCACACCTTCATCGGGAACGATACGGCTGTTCGGCATAGACAGCCGGCGATTGGAAGCGGGTGACGGTCATCCCATCCACCGCCGGTTCGGTGTGATGTTCCAGAATGGTGCGCTGTTTAGTTCGTTCACACTGGCGGAGAACGTCGCCGTGCCGTTGCGCGAACATACGACACTGAGCGCCGGCTTGATCCGCGATATCGTCGCTGCCAAAATTGCGATGGTGGGATTACCGCCGGACAGCGCCGACAAATATCCCAACGAACTCAGCGGAGGGATGCGGAGACGGGCCGCGCTCGCCCGAGCGATCGTCATGGACCCGGAGTTGTTGTTTCTCGACGAGCCGACGGCCGGGCTCGATCCGATCATCGCTGCAGGATTCGACGATCTCGTCCTCTCGTTGAAGAGTCTCCTTGGACTGACGGTGGTGATGGTGACACACGACTTGGACTCACTGTGGCGGATCGCCAATCGCGTGGCGGTGCTCGGTCGCGGGAAGGTGTTGGGCATCGGCACGATGCAGGAGTTGTCTCGATCGGACGACCCCATCATCCGTGAATACTTCCAAGGCCCACGCGGGAGGGCGGCGAGCGAACAGGCGGTATGGAACCAGAAAAGGCGTGAAGCGTGAAGCGTCGAATAGGAGCAGATGGCGTATGGCTGATAGCACGAACGAGGAATACGAACTCATTGTCCGACTTCGCTTTTTGCTGTAAACCATAAGCTATTCGCTCTTCTGAGCGAGATTAAACATGGAACCCAAGGTCAACTATATTCTGGTCGGCTCCTTCGTAGCGTTTCTTGGAGCAGCTGTCCTGGTTGGAATTTTGTGGCTAGGGAAGACCGACTACCGCGGCTCTTACGATCGGTACGAGGCCTATATGAGGGAGTCGGTCGCAGGATTGAGCGTCAATTCCACCGTCAAGTATCGCGGTGTCGACGTGGGTCGGGTCAAAGACATTGTCTTGAATCCCGATAACCCTGAGGAAGTTCTGCTGACCATGGACATTATGCGCGGGACGCCGATCAAGATCGACACGATCGCCGTACTCGAGACGCAGGGGCTCACCGGTCTAGCCACGATCAATTTGAAGGGAGGAAGCCGAGATGCTCCCTCGTTGCAGATCCAGGAGGGACACACATATCCGATCATCAAGACCGGTCCTTCCCTCTTCTTCCGCTTGGATGAAGCCGTCTCCCGTTTACTTTCAGAAGAAGGCCTGGCTCAACTATTGGTTGATCTTGATACGGCGGCAAAAGGAGCGGCGAAGGTCCTGGATGAAGGCAATCGCACCATGCTGACGCGAACGATCAAGGATCTCTCGGATGTAGCCCAGACCATTGCAGCCCACAAGATTCAGATCGAGCAAAGCTTGAACGGTGCGGCCAGGAGCGCCGACAATCTGGTCAAGCTGACGGCGTCGTTGAATGCGGAAGTTCCGACCTTACTCGCCGGCATCAACAAGAGCGTTGCGGCGCTGAGCACGGCGACGGATGAACTGGCTCGCACGAGCAAGACCGTTGGAGCGGTCGTCAATGAAGCCAAACCCGAATTGCAACAGTTCACCAGACGGACTCTTCCCGAGGCCGGCTTGTTGGTGACGGAGCTTCGACAGCTCACTGGTACATTGACTCGTGTGGCGCGTGAGTTGGAACGAGAGCCGAGCTCGCTGGTGTTTGGACGAAAGGCCCCGTCACGCGGACCGGGGGAATAACGGCAGGCTGTGTGACGCGGTCATGAGATGATGAACTATCGACTGGTACATGTCGCCTGTGCGTTGCTGGCGTTGACGACGGCCGGTTGTCTGTCGCCCCGCACGGATTCTTCGAAAATCCATACTTATCAATTGAGCCTTGATGGATGGCCCAGCGAGGCCCCGCCAGGCAAGCTTGACGGCCCTGTGTTGCTCGTGAGTTCGCCTCAAGCCGAGCCAGGATTTGAGACGCCACGCATGGTCTATGTCAAGCGGCCCTACGAACTGGAGTATTATGCGGTGAATCAATGGGCCGATACACCGGTGCGCATGTTCGCACCGGTGATGGTCCAGGCGCTCAATCAGCAGAATGATGTGTGGCGCGCCGTAATCCCACTGCCAAGCTCCATCCGCGGAGACTATCGTCTTGATACCCACGGATTTCTGTTACAGCACGAATTTCTTCAACAACCCAGTCGAGTACGGGTGATGGTCCGAGCGCAGTTGGTCGACCTAAAAGGGGCGACGATCCTGAGCACGCGGGCTTTTGAGGTCGTGGAGAACGCCACGAGCGAGAATCCCTATGGGGGTGTCCAGGCAGCCAACCGAGCGATTGCCGTGTTGCTCGATCAAATCGGCTCTTGGCTTCGGCAATGCGTCCGACATTCACCCGAGTGCAGCCGCTGATGGAGCCGGTGGGATTCGGTGAAGAATTTGATCTCAACAGAAAGCGCGATTACAGGCTCTTGAGTCCGCACTGTTT
Organism: uncultured Nitrospiraceae bacterium; assembly: GCA_963849655.1. GTDB lineage: Bacteria > Nitrospirota > Nitrospiria > Nitrospirales > Nitrospiraceae > Nitrospira_D. Next base: position 12,300 of record CAWKJK010000054.1, on the reverse strand, counting down.
AACCGCGTCCAGCCTCTGAGCAGCCACCGCTGCTTCCCATCCCTTTTCACAAGGAAGAAGCCGAACCCGCAACGTATTTGGGAACTGAGCACCCAATCGGGCCTGAACGTCTGTGTCGATCCCGTCCGCCTCAAAAACAATCTCGCAGTTGGGCAGTCCCTCGAGGCCGATACCTTGTGCTTTGAGCAGCGCCTCTTTGGCGACCCAGTAACGGAAGAATCTCATGGCGCGCCGCTCCTCCGTCGCCTGCATGATCGCCGCATGTTCGGAGGGAGAAAAAAAGCGCTTGGATAGATTCGCAACTTCGACATCCGCACGAACGAATTCAAGATCGATTCCGACCTCCTGCCCTTTTGAGACGGCAATGAGCGCACGGTCATGGGCATGGGATAAATTGAACGTGACCGACGACCGATCTCGTCGTTCCTTGTTTAGGAAAGGTTTGCCTGTTGCACTGCGATCCAACGCGATCACATCCGGGTTAACGTCGAGATACCTACTCAGCACCGCCCTAAGGCCTCCATGAGCCAGGATGTAACGCTGCCGGGTGTCCTCCCGAACAAGGCGTGCCGCTCGATGCCGCTCAACGTCGTCCAACCAGCCTCTGCATCGCCCCAGACAGCGTTGCGACCCGTCAAGCTCGATCCCCCACAGGTGAATGGAGTTCGGTTCAAGACCGATATGATCCGGCCGGCGTGTATCGGCGAGGTGCTCAATGGACAGGAAGGAAATCAACACATTGTGACCTTGAATGCCGACATCGCCTTCGTTGTTCGGCAAAGGAAGGTGGTGAAAATCATGCAGCTCTATTATTCGGCCGGACGGGTGTCACTTGAGAACGGTCGGTGATATAGCGACGAATATGGGAGGATACGTCTTCGACATACGGTGAAACAAGCAGATCTGCCGTTCGAAGGGCCGACATATCGATAGTCCGGCATCCTCCATCTGCCAGCTCTCTCCAAACATACCTGGTATCGCCGGTTTCAATTCGTTGGGAAGCCACGATGTTAAGGATAGATCCCGGATAGGGTCGCATCGCATAGCGGGCAGCCGCATGGAACATCGCCTGTCTGACGCGTTTGATTTGATGTTGCCTGAGCGCATTCCCGGTAGGACTTTGGAAAACGGACAAGAAAGATTTGCATTTGCGCCGTATGACCGACCACCGCTCACTCATTGGCATGCGCCGGAGCTCGCGGACGGTGCGTAAGGCCTGCAAGAGAATTCCCAACGGCCATGCAAGCCGGTTTGGGCGGACGGTATCATAGTGCTGATGATATGAACTCGGATGCCAGCTATTTATAATACCTAGAATGACCGCTCCGTCCTGCTCCACCAATTGTTGGGCCATCTCATAGGCAACCAGTCCACCGGTACATGCTCCCACGATCACATAGGGTCCCTGGGGGAAGCATGTGCGGATTTCAGCGATGTACTGCTGTGCCATCTCCGACACCGAGCTGAATGGTGCCTCGTTTCCATCCAATCCTCGCGCTTGTAAGCCGTAGCACCGGCTGAGTTTGGCCTAAGAGTCTCGACAACTGAGCGAGCCACAACACATTGCCCATGACTCCGGGAACCAAGAAAATAGGGATAGCCGACCCGTTTGGCTGCATGGCCACCAGCGATTGCCATGGGGATGTCCAGTGCTCCGCGCAAGAACCGACGTGAGGCCGCGATCGTCGGCGCTTGAAACAGCGTGGAAAGCGGAAGATGACGGCCGTAGACCTGTTCAATGAGATAGAACAGCTGAGCCGCTTTCAGCGAATGGCCGCCGAGATCGAAAAAGTTGTCGTGAATCCCTACTTTGTCGATCCCGAACACCTGTTGCCACAAGACCGCCATTTGGATATCCATCCGATCGCGCGGCGCAACATGAACAGCGCCGCGCGCGAGAGTGGAGTCCGGCGCCGGTAATGCTTTCCTGTCGACTTTGTTATTCGCGGTCAAGGGCATGGTCTTCAGAAAGACGAAGAGTGAGGGGACCATATACTCGGGAATCTCGGACCGCAGAAACGCGCGAAGTTCCGGCTGGTTTGGAGCAGGGCCATCCTGGCAGACCACATACGCGACCAACTGCTTCACACCTTGCTGATCATCCCTTGCTAGGACCACGGCCTGACGGACGGCTTGATGACGGCTCAGCGCCGCCTCGATCTCTCCCAATTCGATTCGAAACCCTCTGATCTTGACTTGGTGATCTATTCGACCGAGATGCACGATGCGACCATCCGGGCGATACCGTGCCACGTCTCCCGTTCGATACAGTCTCGCGAGAGGCTCTTGAGAAAATGGATGAGGAATGAACCACTCCTGTGTCAAATCAGGTCGCCCGCGATAGCCTCGGGCTAACCCATGGCCTCCGATATACAGCTCACCGGAAACTCCGACGGGAACCGGTTGGAGGAATTGATCCAGGATGTACAGCTCTGTATTGGCGATCGGTCTTCCGATAGTGATTTCCCGATCAGTCCGTTCGATTCTCTCGATCGTGGACCAAATCGTGGTTTCAGTCGGACCATACATATTCCACAAGGCAACGCTCCGATCCAACAAGACGCCGCAAGATCCGGGAGGAAGGGGCTCCCCTCCGCAGAGTATCGTCAGTCTGTTATGGCCAGGCCATCCCGCCTCAACCAGCATTCGCCATGTGGCAGGAGTCGCTTGCATGATCGTCGGTTGAACGGCTTCACAGAGAGCCCGCAATTGTCGTCCGTCCATGGCAACAGCGCGACCGGCGATCTCGACACGGGCTCCGACCAGTAACGGCACATACAACTCCAACCCGGCGATATCGAAAGAGAGCGTCGTGACGGAGAGCATGACATCTTGAGCGGAACATCCCGGCTCCTGTCGTATCGAACACAAGAAGTTCACCAGCGCTTGGTGTGGAATTTCCACTCCCTTGGGCTGTCCCGTCGACCCCGATGTGTACAGAATGTACGCCAAATCCTGAGGCGTGGCGCTCGGCGGAAGATTGTGATCGGACTTCTGTGCGATCTTTCCCGACTCTCGATCGAGACACAGCTTGCGGCAGACGTGAGCATCAAATCGATCCGCCAATGATTCGGATGTGAGCACAATGATGAGCGAAGCATTCTCCGACATATACCGAAGCCGATCCCGTGGATAGTCAGGGTCAAGGGGGACATAGGCCGCACCGGTTTTGAGCACGGCCAGCAATGCAGTGACCATCTCCAAGGACCGTTCGAGACCGATACCCACCGCCACACCAGGCTTAACGCCCAGCATTTGGAGATAGCGTGCCAGCTGATTCGCCCGGGCATTGAGCTCACCGTACCGCAGCGTCTTTTGCCCCATCGACAACGCCACAGCGTCAGGCGTCCTCTCGACCTGGGCTTCAAACAGCTGGGGAAAACATTCAGACCGTGGATAATCTCGTTGCGTGCGGTTCCAATCCAGCAACATCTGTTGCCGCTCGGGCGCCGTCAATGTCGGAAGCTCGGACAGTTTGCTCTGCGGATCGGCCAATGCGGTCATGGAGCAAGATCTTATACTGTCCCAACATCCGTTCAGCGGTCTGAGGCTCGAAGAGATCGGTATTGAACGTCAAGTAGGCTTTTCGGGAGAACTCCGTTTCGATCGTCAAACTCAGGTCGAATTGCGCGGCTTGCGTCTCCACCTCGAACGGCACCCAACTCAACCCTTGGACGGTGATTTCTCCGATGGGAGCATTCGGTACATTGAAAAGCACCTGCACCAGCGGGGCGGAGCTGTGGTCGTCGAGCGGAATGCATCGTCTCGACCAACTTATCGAACGGGAAGTCTTGATTGGCATAGGCCTCTAATGCCGTCGTACGCACCCGCGCCATCAACTCGATGAACGTCGGATCGCCGGAGAGATCGGTACGCAAGACGAGCGTATTGACAAACGAGCCGATGATCGACTCGATCGCGGATTGAGTCCGGTTGGCGATCGGAGAGCCCACGGCGATATCGTGTTGGCCGGAGTAGCGACTCAAGAGAATCTGGAAACAGGCCAATAGGGTCATGAACACCGTCGCATTGTGCTCAGCGCTGAATTGTTTCAGTCGTTCGATCAATGAGGTGGGCAACTCCAGCATGCAATGCGAACCGTTAAATGTTTGCACCACAGGCCGTGAGTAATCGGTCGGCAACGAAAGCTTGGACAGTCCGGCCAGCTTCTTCTGCCAATAATCCGATTGTGTACTGAGCCGGTCGTCGGTGAGACAACGCCGCTGCCACACGGCGTAGTCGGCATACTGAAGGCGGATCGGCTTTGGAGTCGGCACCTCGCCTCGGCAAAACGCGTTGTAGAAGAATGCAAACTCAGCCCCGATCACTCCAAACGACCATTGATCGCCGATAATATGGTGCATTGTGAGCACCAATATGTGATCCTCAGGCTCGATTTCGATCAAGAGGAATCGCGCCAGAGGGCCCTTCTCAAGATCGAACGGCTGATTCGATTCCTGCTCCACCAGCCGAGCTGCCTGCTGTCGTCGCTGTTCGAGGGGCAGTTCCTGAAGATCCACTTCAATCCAATGAGGAGGGCGAAAGGGGTGGACCACTTGGACCGGTCCCTCACCCCTCATCATGAACGTCGTTCTAAACGCCTCATGTCGGCTACAGATGGCATCGATCGTACTCCGGAGGGCTGCTTTGTTGAGTCGTCCCATCTGCCGCGAAGCGAACGGCATGTTATACGCCGTGCTTTCAGGAGCCAGCCGATACATCAGCCACATGCGTTGCTGTGAATAAGAAAGGGGAAGCGGCTGATCTCTAGGCACCGGAACGATCGGCGGCATCACGGAAGCCGTTTCCCTTCTGGCGCAACCGTATTACCTCCTCGGCCAATGCCGCGATCGTCGGTCGCTCAAAAAGCGCCTGTAGCGAGACGTCGACCTCAAAAATCTCGCGTATCCTGGAGACGAGCTGGGTAGCCACCAGTGAGTGGCCGCCATGTTCGAAGAAGTGGTCATGGATGCCTGCCTCCGGGACTTGAAGCACGGATTTCCACAGCTCAGCCAAGGATTCTTCGACCTGATTCCTCGGAGCAATCCTGGCTGTCGCCAGACCGGCTGTGTCTTCGGGAGCAGGAAGAGCGTGTCGATTCACTTTTCCGGTGGCACTGAGCGGCATGGTTTCCAGCCACAAAATGGCGGACGGCACCATATAGTGAGGTAATCGAGCTGCGAGATGCTTGCGAACCTGATCGAGCTTCTCTCTGAGCGACGACTCACCGGCGACATAGCCGACCAATCGGTGCTGATCCGGTTTGTCCTGCCGAAGCAGCACCGCCGCTTGATGCACGCCTGGGAAATTACTCAACACATGCTCGATTTCTCCCAGTTCGATCCGATATCCACGCAGTTTGACCTGTTGGTCCATCCGTCCAAGAAACTCTACATTGCCGTCGGCGTGATACCGAGCCAGGTCCCCGGTCCGATACAGCCTGGTACCGGGCACGTAGGGATTCGCAATAAACCGCTCTTGGGTTAATTGCGGATGGTTGACGTAGCCGCGTGCCAGACACTCTCCCGCGATATAGAGTTCTCCCGGTACGCCGATAGGCATCGGCTGTAGGCTTGGATCCAGCACATAGAGCTGCATATGGTCGATGGGTTTGCCGATCGGGACGCGAGCCCCTACCTCCTCACGAGTCGTTTGATACACGCTACACCAGACCGTGGCTTCCGTCGGTCCATATTCGTTGTACAGCACGGCATGAGGCAGAAGTTGGTGATGTCGTCGCACGAGTTCAAGGGGCAGGCTCTCTCCGGCAGTCACGATGACACAGAGCGATTCCAGCTGAGCGCTCAACGCCTCGCCGAGCACGGCATGGTACAAAGAGGGGACCCACACGATGTGCGAGATGCGATGATGCTCAATAAGCGCAGCCAGCTCCGTTGGATCGCGATGGGCAGTCTCCGATGGAATGATCAGTTCCCCTCCCTGCAGCAACGTCCAAAATATGCCCGTCACAGACCCGTCAAAGGCCAGGGAGAAGGTCAGCAAGAAACGGGATATTGGATCAGGATAGTACTGAAGTCTGGCATGAAGGGAAGTCACCAGACTGCGTTGTGTCACGGCCACGCCCTTTGGCTGCCCCGTCGAGCCTGAAGTGTAGATGATATAGGCGAGCTGATCCGGTGAAATGGAAAGTGCGAGGTTCTCTTCCTCCTCTGCTCCACCCACGGTGGATGTATACAGGGTCTCCACGTCACAGATTTGGCCACGATAGTTCTGTAAATGATTACAGAGGTGTGCCTGTGTGACCACGATGGAAACTTGGGCGTCCTCCAGCATGAGTTGAAGACGGTGACCGGGGAAGGATGGATCCAGGGGGACATACCCACCCCCTGCTTTGAGAATACCTAAGAGGCCCACTAGGGCATCCACCGACCGTTCGACACAGAGGCCTACCGGGTGATCTGCGCAGACCCCAAATTTTCTGGAGCGCGCGGGCGGCGCGATTGGCTCGTCGGTTCAGTTCTTGGTAGCTGATGGACCGGTCTCCACAGGTCACAGCTGGTGCATGGGGAGTTCGCTCAACCTGCGCCTCAAAGAGCGTATGGATACCGGAGACCGAATGAGACGGCTTGTTCCATGTCAGTTGAATGTGCTGTTTCTCATCGGCGGTCAGCAATGAAAGTTGGTCAAGGCGGGCCTCAGGTTTCTTGAGAAATTCCTCGAGAAGGATCTCCAGCTGTCCCAACATGCGGTCGATCGTCGAGTCGTCGAAAATCGTAGAATCATGGAGAAACGCCAAGTCCATGCCGCCCATCTTGTTGATCACCATCAATACGAGGTCGAACTCCGACACCGTCGGCTCCCAGGGGAGATGACCGACTTCAAGATCCTTGACGGTGAACGTGGACAAGGGGTCGTCTTCACACACGATCATCACGTTAAACAGCCGGGACAGCGACCGCGCTCGCTGCAACGACAGCGCCTCGATGACCTCTTCAAACGGCAGTTCCTGATGGTCATAGGCGCCCACCACCACCCGGCGTATCTGCTTCAGCAATTCTTGTCCGGTCAGCCCATCCGAGAGTTCACACCGCAGCGCGACCGTATTGACGCAATATCCCATCACGTCTTCGAGCTCTCTCCGATGCCTGCCGGCCACGATCGATCCAATGACGACATCCGACTCTTGTGTGTAGCGATGCAGCCACGTCGCAAAGACGGCGTGCAGCACCATGAACGTCGTGACGTTCTGGTGTTGACAGAAGCGATCAAGGCAGGCCAAAAGTTTGGGAGAAAGCGATCGCGACCGCAGGCCTCCCTCAAAGGTGCGCACCCGCGGCCGCTGACGATCGACCGGTAGCTCAGCGGGAGGGTGGACGCCGCTCAACTGCCTGATCCAGTAGGCTCGATGGATCTCACGAAGACCTTGATCCAACCTGGTCCTCTGCCAATCGGCATAGTCCGCATACTGAACGGTCAACGTGGGAAGGCGAGCCCCGTGAACATCGCCACCGGCTTCCCACAGAATCGCCAATTCCTTCCAGAAGATGCGGAGTGACCACCCGTCGGCGACGAGACGGTGGAATGTCAGCGCCAGGACATGCACAGCCAGTTCAAACGTCAGCAGGGTCACCCTGAATAGCGGTCCCTGTCGTAAGTCGAACGGTCGGCTCCTCTCCGCTCGCAGGAATTGCCGCACCTGAATGTCTTGCTCTGTGGGGTCCAACCCTTGGAAATCTTGTTGTCCGATCGCGACGATCGCCTCACGGGAAACTTCCGCGAATCCCTCGCCTCGCTCCGATCTGAAACGAGTTCGAAGAATCTCGTGACGACGGGCGATTTCCCGCACCGACCGCTCCAACACCTCGGGGTTGACCGACCCACGTATTCGCACTTCCATGGAAATATGGTTGATCGCGCTCCCAGGATGAACTTGCTCCAAGAACCACAGTCGCTGCTGCGAGGGGCTGAGAGGAATTCTGCCTTCCCTTGCGGATGCCGAGAGAAGCGGAACAGGTGGAATCCGTATCCCGCCGTCGCCATTTACGTACCGGTCGGGGTCATCCGGACTCGTACTCGGTTCACCGATCCGAGCGGCCAATGCGGCCAATGTCGGACATTCGAATAGTACACTGAGCGGAAGCTCGACGTGGAAGACATCGAGGATGCGCGCAACAATCTGTGCAGCGAGAAGCGAATTGCCTCCGAGCGCAAAGAAATTCGCATGGCGATGCGGAAGATCTCCTCCAAGCACCTCTTGCCAGATATCGGCCAGCCGCTTCTCGATGGTGGTTTGCGGAGTCTCGCTCAGCACTCCATCGGTTTCCACCTCAGGAGCCAGGTCCAGCATGCTCGATTTGACTACCGCGAGTTGTCCGGCCTCAAAAACGACTCTGCAGGCGTCGCGTTGAATTTTTCCGCTGGAGGTTCTTGGGATCGTGCCGGACTTGATCAGCACCACCATATCGATTTCGAGTTCATATTCGTCAGCCAATGCGCGACGGATGCAGCTCACTACTTCTGTCAGATCGGATTCAGGCACCTGCTTCTCGATCTCGTGGACCAGCACCACCAGCTCGCCGGTCTTGCCCTCGATGGAGAAGGCCGCCCCATATCCACGTCGCAAGCCGGGGTGCGCCTGTTGGGCGGACCACTCCAAGTCATGAGGATAATAGTTCCGTCCCGCGCACGATGATCAGATCTTTGAGGCGTCCGGTCAGGAACAGCTCTCCTCTGTGGAGGAATCCCAAATCGCCGGTCCGTAGATGGGACCTTCTCCTGACGCAGCGAGAGCGGCTTTGAATGTGGCGTCAGTTTCTCCCAGGTTTGGCCCAGTATCCGACCCCAACCCCGGCTCCGGCCAGCCACACTTCCCCCACAACGCCTGGCGGGCACTCGCCGCGAGTCGTAGGATTCACAATCCGCACATGAGTCTCTTCAAGGGGTTCCCCGCATCCGACCAATGTCCGTGTTCCCTGCTCCGATGCGGGAGTCTCTTTGATGATCGAATCAGGCCAACGTGTCGGCCTCCACATGCAAAAAGCTCGGCTCCGCTCCGGCGCGCTTCATCGTCACTAACAACGTGGCCTCAGCGAGCCCATATCCTGGGCGAAACGCCGTTCGCCGAAAGCCACGTGGACCAAAGGTATCGATAAACTGCTCAACCGTATCCGGATGGATGGGTTCGGCGCCGCAACTGGCGACCGTCCACGTGCTCAAGTCAGCCCGCCACTCTTCCTGTTGCCGCACAGCCCTGAGACAAGCCTCATAAGAAAAATTCGGTCCCCCGCTGTGGGTAATCGCAAATCGAGATACTGCTTCAAGCCAACGTAATGGCCGCCGGAGAAACGTGACGGGTGACATCAAATAGGCGGGAATACCGGCATAGAACGGGGCGATGATTCCGTGCAGTAACCCATAGTCATGGAAATACGGCAACCAGCAGAGCGACCGGCTGCTGTTCGACACTTCTCCGGCCAGAGTCAAGGCCCGGCAGTGAGAAAGCACGTTCCCGTGGCTGATCATGACGCCACGAGGAGTGGCCGTCGACCCCGAGGTATATTGCAAGTAGGCAAGGGCGGTGCCGTGAGGCCGTGATAACTCAACAGAATTGAGTGAATTGTCGGATTGATCCGTCGCCAACCACTTGATCGGACTCATCTCGTTCGGGAGAGAAAGCTCCGAAAACAGAGCCGCGATACCTGAGGTTGTGAGCACCAACGAGACCTGGGTATCCTCAATAATGCTGCGGAGTCTAGGCAAAGCGTATTTCCGTCTGATGGGATCGGGAGCGGGCGCGGGAACTGGTACGAGACCGGCACAGGCACATGCCCAAAAGGCGCATGCGGCATCGAGTCCCTGTGGATAAAGCAGAAGGGCTTTGGTTCCCCGTGGGACCTCGTGTGCGAGACGGCCGGCAAGCGAGCGCACCCTCTGTTCAAGCTGGCCATAGGTCAGCTGAATCTCAGGCTCGAGGTTGTCACGAATCAAGGCATACGCAAGCCCATTCGGCTGCTGGCGGCATCGAAGTTCGAAGAGATCGGCGAGGTTGTGGATGGCCCGAGGAGGAAGTTTAGACATGTATGCGAGACGCCAGGGTCTTCTGAAGCTCTATCTGCTTTCTGTTCACCGATGACTAGAGTAATGCGCTTGATAACAAATTCAAAGAATTTCTCGGTTTCCAACCGCAAAGGAATTTCTTCCCGAACGCTTCATGCGCCTGCGAAGCGGCATCTTCGACTTATGTAGGATCCGTCGTGGTTTTGAGGTCGGTGTAGGTGAGGGAATATACTAACCACTTAACACTAATTCAAGTAACTCAAGTTCAAGATCTGTAGCATTCTGCACCATTGTGCGAAGCGGCTCTGAGGGGTTTTTCGCCAATCGACTCCTGTTTCTCTGCGCAACGTCAACCAAACGACATAAGTAATTGACAAATAAAGATACAATCGCCATGCACATTGACGGTTAATGGCACACTGATCGCAAGGCTGGGGCTATTGAGGGAAAGAAATGCTGATTGGTAGACGAATATTGGTGTTGTGCGCAGTGTTAGCTGGTCTGTCGGGACAGGGGTTTGGTAATCTCGGGGTGAAAGAACTTGCCGTCACAGCAAAGGATGGTGATCCAGTCAGTGGAAGGGAAATCTATGTGAATACCTGCATCCGTTGCCACGGAATCGACGGTAAGGGCGCGCCCGGGATCAAACTTGTTCCGCCTCCGGCGGACCTCACCTCACTCGCCGTTCAGAGTCGGCTCGACGGGACCTTGTTTCGACGAATTCACGAAGGCAAACCGAATACCGCCATGGGTGCGTGGAAACATTCTCTCTCTGATGAAGAAATTTGGGATGTCTTGACCTATGTGCGCACACTCGGAGTTGAGTCTAGTGGACAACCATAAAGGTGAATCCAATGTGCGTGCGTGGTCTCATGTCACGATGACAGGCAAATCAACAGCACTCAGATTTATGGAGGAGGTCTTGCCATGAAGTGCAATGTGGGGGGGGCGGCGTCCGGTGTGAAGGAATGAGGCCCACTCTATGATCCGACCGGTCATTGCAGGCGTCGTGCTGGTGAGTACGTTGTTGGGGACGATCAGTTGTGTCCCACCCCCACGGATGACGGGAAGTGAGGAGGCGGCCGGCCGTCGGAACACGGAGTCGCCGGTCGACGCGTTGTTTGCCCCACCATCGCCCGAAACTATTCCCGGTGATCTGAGAGGCGAGCAGATCCGATTGGGCTACGAGATGGTAGTCAATACGCAACAGTATGGGAAACGGTACGTTGGGAACGCGCTCAACTGCACCAATTGTCATTTAGATGCGGGGCTCCATCCGAATACCGCGTCGTTCGTCGGCATCAGTACGCTCTATCCGCAGTATCGTGAACGAGCCGGCCGACAGATGACGCTGGCCGATCGAATCAACGAGTGTTTCAAGCGCAGTATGAACGGGAAATCTCTGCCGCCCAACAGTGTGAAACTCACGGCCATTGTCGCGTACATCGAATGGTTATCTCAGAACATGCCGCCCGGCAGTGCGGTCCCGTGGCGAGCGAATCCCGCGCCTGACCTCGACGCATCGGCCTGACCCTCTCAGCGGTAAAACGGTCTTTGAGAAAAAGTGCGTCTTCTGCCATGGCTCCAATGGACAAGGGACGATGACAGGGCCGCCTGTGTGGGGACCACGTCGTACAACATCGGCGCAGGAATGGCGCGGATCAACGTGGCCGCCGCATTTATTAACGCCAACATGCCGCGAGGCTGGGGGTGGACGGTGACGGACGACGAAGCCATCGATGCCGCGGCCTATATCAATGCTCAGCCTCGACCGGACTTTCCCGAACAAGATTCATGATTGGCCGAAAGGAAACAAGCCAGCCGATACACCCTATTGAGTGGAACGTTGACCATATCAACCGTAATGAGCGAGGTCAGGTGCGGTATGAAGTTGACGGCGGTCTATCATGGCGGAACGCGTTACGATATTGTCAGCGGCCGGCATCGAATCATCACCGACCAAGCGGTGGAGGACGGAGGGCAGGACGCCGGAATGGGCCCGGTTGAACTCTTTGTCGGATCCGTCGCCAGTTGTGTCGCATACTTCGTCGGGCAATTCTGCGGCGGCACAGTATTCCTCAGGACGGCTTGCGGGTCGATGCGGAATGGACCATGGCCGAAAGTCCTCACCGCGTCGGTCGTATCGACATTGGAATCCATCTGCCTCACCGAATCACCGCAGAACAGAGAGAGCGGCTGTTGAAGGTGGCGCATGGCTGCACGGTGCATCAATCCATCGCCGTGGCGCCGAACATCGAGATCAAGCTGAATCCATCCGCACAT
>CAWKJK010000053.1:0-48562 GCA_963849655.1 uncultured Nitrospiraceae bacterium | reverse complement strand
CCATATTTCATGTTTTCAAAAGTTCGTGTAGTCGAAACACATTCCACTCGGTCATAATCACCAGAGACATCAGCTCCTTCGGCTGCATGGTAGGTGTCTCGGCAAGGAGTTCCGCAACAGCCGGCAGGCTTCTGTAAGAGCCTCCGGATCGTATACGGATGCTCGCGCCATCGGCGAGGAGTACGCGGCCGATCGCCAAGGCCGGGGCTTCTCTGAGTATCGTTTTTGGGCCTCGAAGGAGGCGGAGCATCGCCTCTTCCACTCCGCCAACGCCTCCCGGATCTTGTCGATCATCCGTCCTCGCTGACTGTCGTTCACCCGTGCAGGCGGCGGAGGCAATCTGCATGGGATGACCATGGCGCTTGCCTGGTCTGAATGAGCGCGGCGAGATCCTTGGGGAAACACGACCCTCCGAAACGGCTTGACATGAAGGAACTTCGCCCCGATTCGATGATCCAAGCCCATGCCCTTGGCCACCATTTGGACATCGGCTTCGACTTTTTCGCAAAGATTGGCGATCTCGTTGATAAACGAAATCTTCGTGGCCAAGAACGCATTGGACGCGTACTTGATGAGCTCGGCAGTCGGAACATCCGCTCACCACCGATCGGTGTTTCGATCCAGATAGAGCGGACGATAGAGATCCTTCATGATGGCAACCGCCTGATCGCTGTCGCGCCGATCCTCACGCGATTCGGTCGGATCATCTCGATGGCCGACCCTTCTCGGAGAAATTCCGGGTTCGAAATGATATTGAACCGAAAGACATTCGTCTGAGCGTTGGTGATGACCCTGCACGAAGTGTTGCGCCGGTGCCTACGGGGACCGTGGACTTGGTCACGATCACCTTGTATCCGGTCATATGACGCGCAATCCCTTTACCGACCTCTTCGACATCTGAGAGATCGGCGAGTGTCACCCCTCGGCGGGTCCCAACGGCAATAAAGATGACGAGAGCCTTATCGACAGCCTTGGCGATGTCCGTGGTAAAACTCAACCTGCCTTCCTGACCTCTTTTGATAACCAATTCTCCAAGCCCCGGCTCATAAAACGGGATCTCACCCTTCTCCAGCTTTTCGATCTCTTCGGCTGTCGCTGTCCACTGGCAGGTGACGTGGGACGCCAGCTCTTCGGCAAAACATGCTCCAGTGACGAGTCCGACGTAACCGCTTCCTATTACACCGATGTGCATGAGCCCTCCTCATCGCCTAGGTAATTTGTCCGAAAGTATAGCAACCGCAGCCATCTAGATGAATTCCAGGCAGCTCGGAGCCATTGCGTGCCTCGGTTTCATTGACTCTCGGAAACATGGTGAGTACAATCCCGCGCCGTTCGAGACCTGACAAGGAGCCCTCCCCTCCGTTCAACCAATGACCGCTCATCCTCCACGAATTCCCCGCTGGTTTTTGCTTTTAACCGCCCTCGTGACCGGTGCGGTGGTGATGGCATTGGAAATCCTCGGCAGTCGGCTGTCGGCTCCCGTATTTGGGAGTTCGTTGTTTGCTCCGGCGCATTGATAGAGTAACTTAGCCGCCATGAGCAGCGGGTACGCGTTCGGAGGTTGGATCTCCGATCGTGGCGGAGGAGTGCTGGCCGTTCTATTGCTCTTTTCAGGAAGCTGGACGTTTCTTGTTGCCTGGGCGAACCAACCCATTTTGTTTGAGATCGAGAAGATGGTGCAAGACCCTTGTGGCCTCGCCTCGCCGCAACCGTCAGCGTTCGGGCTCAGCGGCGTATTGGTGATGTCGCGCTTGGCGGTAGGCAGCATGGGAACATCTTGGTCGGCAGACAGGCCGACGATCCGACTCTGTCGACCGTCGGCAGTCTAGTGGGCACCCGGGTACTGCATTCTTTCTCTTATCGTGGCTCGGAAGCCGATCGTCCATGGCCTGGCTGGTGGCATTCAGGTCGACTTTATGGCTGATGAAAGGAACATCGGCTCGCCCATCGGTATTACTCATGGCCTTTAGCTCCGTCGCTCTGCTGGGAACCATGGCTCTCAACCCGCTCCAACGACTGAAGACCCCCATCTATCAAGAGGAAAGTCCATACCAGCAAGTCCGTATTCGCGAAGATGATCTCTTCCGGTATCTCGTGTTGGATCGGACGTTCCACGCCACGATGTGGAAAGCCGACCCCATGTATCTCTTCACAGTCAAATGATGGTGTCTTCGCTGGCGCTGGTGGCCGAACCGAAGCGCGGCCTCATTCTCGGTCATGGGGGCGGTTCGTTGGCGAAGTGGTTGGCCAGGCACTGGCCTGCGCTGGAACTGGATATCGTGGAATTCGACCCGGTCGTTGTCCGAATGGCCGAGGAGTATTTTGATTATCGCCCACCGGCCGATCATCACGTTTTTGTAAAGGACGGTCGAGCCTTTCTCAACGCGACGGATCACACATACGACGTTATCTGGATCGATGCGTTCGCGCGGGACATGATCCCTTTTCACCTCACCACGGCGGAGTTTTATTCCTTAGTACGAACGCGCCTGAACCCGGATGGAATCGTCGCGGTCAATCTGGCGTCATCCGGCAAAGAAGGTGATCTGGCTCGAGCCGCCGCGGTCGTCCAAACCATGAAACAGGCATTCCCGGTCATCACAACCTTCGCGGTCGAAGGTCCATGGAAAACCGGAATGACCCCGGCGAAGAATCTGATCTTCTTTGGAGGCCGTCTCATTGAGCACGATCCGCACAGTCTCATGGCGAAAATCACTGACATGGCGATGAATCAGCGCCTGCCGATGAAACCATTGTGCTGTTGGGTACACGTCGGATCGAGCCCGGCCACCCGGCGTCGTCTTGAGCGACGACTTTGCCCCTTATGATCTTCTCCTTGGGCGAGAACACTCACCATTGGTGGAATGAGGATTATGTGTACACGGACATAAACAAACATCTTTCTTTAGCGCGACAAGTGGCGTACGCTTTGAGCATGAGAAAAGAGCGCACATATGTCCATGTCCGATCGCATCAACACTCGTATCGACACTGGCCTGAAAAAGAAGGCCATAACTCTTCGAGCGCCTCGGCCTTACCGAAGCCGAGGCTATACGCCTTTTCTATGCTCAGGTAGAACTCCACCAGGGCATCCCCTTCCCGATCATGATTCCCAACGCTCACACGCTGGATGCCTTTGAAGAAGCCAAACATCCCGAGAAACTGCCTTCCTTCAAGAAATTCTTCGAGCACTCAGAGGCCACACCAGTCATCGGAAATTCAGCCTGTCCCTATTTTCTTTCCCCGCACGATTCAAGATCCGACCCTGATTTCTTTTCGCTCTCGGTCTAGGGTTTTCTTCAGCTAGGTTGCCGATACGCTATCGTTCCCTCTATTGCACCAAGAAGTCCATAAATACGCTCTTCTACTGTTGGAAGTGTTCGTACCCATTGTACTGTTTCGTTGTCCTCACCTGCCGCAGCACGGGCAGCGGCCAGAGCTTGGAGCGCCTCTAAATAGTCAGGGTGTTTCGACTTGTTGCGTGCTGGTATAGCAGAGGCTCCTCACATCAAGGCGATCAAAGAATTGTTCGCAACACAAGAAGAACACCCTGACTATTTAGAGGCGCTCCAAGCTCTGGCCGCTGCCCGTGCTGCGGCAGGTGAGGACAACGAAACAGTACAATGGGTACGAACACTTCCAACAGTAGAAGAGCGTATTTATGGACTTCTTGGTGCAATAGAGGGAACGATAGCGTATCGGCAACCTAGCTGAAGAAAACCCTAGACCGAGAGCGAAAGAAATCAGGGTCGGATCTTGAATCGTGCGGGGAAAGAAAATAGGGACAGGCTGAATTTCCGATGACTGGTGTGGCCTCTGAGTGCTCGAAAGTTCTTGAAGGAAGGCAGTTTCTCGGGATGTTTGGCTTCTTCAAAGGCATCCAGCGTGTGAGCGTTGGGAATCATGATCGGGAAGGGGATGCCCTGGTGGAGTTCTACCTGAGCATAGAAAAGGCGTATAGCCTCGGCTTCGGTAAGGCCGAGGCGCTCGAAGACTTTGATGGCCTTCTTTTTCAGGCCAGTGTCGATACGAGTGTTGATGCGATCGGACATGGACATATGTGCGCTCTTTCTCATGCTCAAAGCGTACGCCACTTGTCGCGCTAAAGAAAGATGTTTGTTTATGTCCGTGTACACATAATCCTCATTCCACCAATGGTGAGTGTTCTCGCCCAAGGAGAAGATCATAAGGGGCAAAGTCGTCGCTCAAGACGACGCCGGGTGGCCAGGGCTCGATCCGACGTGTACCCAACAGCGCGATCGTTTCCATCGGCAGGCGCTGATTCATCGCCATGTCAGTGATTTTCGCCATGAGACTGTCCGGGGATTCGTGCTCAATGAGACGGCCTCCAAAGAAGATCAGATTCTTCGCCGGGGTCATTCCGGTTTTCCATGGACCTTCGACCGCGAAGGTTGTGATGACCGGGAATGCCTGTTTCATGGTTTGGACGACCGCGGCGGCCCGAGCGAGATCACCTTCTTTGCCGGATGACGCCAGATTGACCGCGACGATTCCATCCGGGTTCAGGCGCGTTCGTACTAAGGAATAAAACTCCGCCGTGGTGAGGTGAAAAGGGATCATGTCCCGCGCGAACGCATCGATCCAGATGACGTTCGTATGTGTGATCCGTCGCGTTGAGAAAGGCTCGACCGTCCTTTACAAAAACGTGATGATCGGCCGGTGGGCGATAATCAAAATACTCCTCGGCCATTCGGACAACGACCGGGTCGAATTCCACGATATCCAATTCCAGCGCAGGCCAGTGCCGTGCCAACCACTTCGCCAACGAACCGCCGCCATGACCGAGAATGAGGCCGCGCTTCGGTTCGGCCACCAGCGCCAGCGAAGACACCATCATTTGACTGTAGGGGAGGAAGAGATACATCGGGTCGACTTTCCACATCGTGGCGTGGAACGTCCGATCCAACACGAGATACCGGAAGAGATCATCTTCGCGAATACGGACTTGCTGGTACGGACTTTCCTCTTGATAGATGGGGGTCTTCAGTCGTTGGAGCGGGTTGAGAGCCATGGTTCCCAGCAGAGCGACGGAGCTAAGGCCATCAGTAATACCGATGGGCGAGCCGATGTTCCTTTCATCAGCCATAGAATCCCCAGTCCGACCTGAATGCCACCCAGCCAGGCCATCAACGATCGGCTTCCGAGCCACGATAAGAGAAAGAATGCAGTACCCCAGGTGCCCACTAGACTGCCGACGGTCGACAGAGCGATCATGCGGCCTGTCTGTCGACCAAGATGTTCCATGTCCGCTACCGCCAAGCGCAACATGGCCGGCAATACGCCGCTGAGCCCGAACGCGGGGGGGGCGAGGAGTACGGTTGCGGCGAGGCAAGGCCCCCAGCGAGGGTCTTGCACCATCTTCTCGATCTCAAACAAAATGGGTTGGTTCGCCCATGCGACGAGAAACGTCCAGCTTCCTGAAAAGAGCAACAGAACGGCCAGCACTCCTCCGCCGGTATACCGATCGGAGATCCAACCTCCGAACGCGTACCCGCTGCTCATGGCGGCTAGGATCACTCCTATCAATGCGCCCCAGACAAACAACGAACTCCCAAATACGGGAGCCAACAGCCGACTGCCGAGGATTTCCAATGCCATCACCACCGCACCGGTCACGAGGGCGGTTAAAAGCAAAAACCAGCGGGGAATTCGTGGAGGATGAGCGGTCATTGATTGAACGGAAGGGAGGGCTCCTTGTCAGGTCTCAAACGGCGTCGGGATTGTACTCACCATGTTTTCCGAGAGTCAATGAAACCGAGGCACGCAATGGCTCCGAGCGATCCTGGAATTCGTTGCTCGATATGGCTCGGGTTGCTATACTTTCGGACAAATTACCTAGGCGATGAGGAGGGCTCATGCACATCAGTGTAATAGGAAGCGGCTACGTCGGACTCGTCACTGGAGCATGTTTTGCCGAGTTCGGCGTCCACGTCACCTGCATGGACAGCGACAGCCGAAGAATCGAAAAGCTGGAGAAGGGCGAGATCCCGTTTTATGAGCCGGGGCTTGGAGAATTGGTTACCAAAGGGGTCAAGGAAGGCAGGTTGAGTTTTACCACGGACATCGCCAAGGCTGTCGATAAGGCTCTCGTCATCTTTATTGCCGTTGGGACCCCGCCGAGGGGTGACGGCTCCGCCGATCTCTCGTATGTCGAAGAGGTCGGTAAAGGGATTGCGCGTCATATGACCGGATACAAGGTGATCGTGACCAAGTCCACGGTCCCCGTAGGCACCGGCGCAACACTTCGTAAGGTCATCACCAACGCTCAGACGAATGCCTTTCGGTTCGATCTGGTTTCGAACCCGGAATTTCTCCGAGAAGGGTCGGCCATCGAAGACTTCATGCGACCGAATCGCGTCGTGATCGGCGCGGACAGTGATCAGGCGGTTGCCATCATGAAGGATCTCTATCGTCCGCTCTATCTGATCGAAACACCGATCGTCGTGACGGATGTTCCGACTGCCGAGCTCATCAAGTACGCGTCCAATGCGTTCTTGGCCACGAAGATTTCGTTTATCAACGAGATCGCCAATCTTTGCGAAAAAGTCGGAGCCAATGTCCAAATGGTGGCCAAGGGCATGGGCTTGGATCATCGAATCGGGGCGAAGTTCCTTCATGCGGGGCCGGGTTTCGGAGGGTCGTGTTTCCCCAAGGATCTCGCCGCGCTCATTCAGACCGGCGAGCGCCATGGCCATCCGATGCAGATTGCCTCCGCCGCCTCACGGGTGAACGACAGTCAGCGAGGACGGATGATCGACAAGATCCGGGAGGCGTTGGGCGGAGTGAAAGGAAAGACGTTGGCGATGCTCGGCCTCTCCTTCAAGCCGAACACCAACGATCTCAGAGAAGCCCCGGCCTTGGCGATCGGCCGCGTCCTCCTCGCCGATGGCGCGAGCATCCGTGCATACGATCCGGAGGCTCTTACAGAAGCCTGCCGGCTGTTGCCAGAACTCCAACCTTGCCGAGACACCTACCATGCAGCCGAAGGAGCCGATGCTCTGGTGATTATGACCGAGTGGAATGTGTTTCGAAACCTGGATTTTGAAAAGTTGAAGTCTGTCATGCGGGTTCCCGTCTTGCTTGATCTCCGAAACGTCTATGACCCCGAACGCGTCGCGGCTGCCGGCTTCAAACATGTATCTGTGGGGCGTGCGGCGCAGACTCCCTAACAGGCTGATGAAAAAGTCCGCCAGCTGCGTTCTGACGGCGCTTAGAGGCTCAACGTACGGCTCAAGGTACGTTTCGCCTCTTCGCTTGCTGCGGCACTACTCGCTGCAATGCGCGTCTTGGCGCGCTGGGGCGGGTGGGTGAGAACGACGGCCTTTTTGACCAGCCTGTGGGTTTTGAGGTTGGTTAGGTCAGCCTCGGCAACTCGGCCTTGGTCTGCTCCTTGGTTTTCGGCTTGTATCCCATTCGATCAAGCACCTTCATGATTCGGGTCTTCAATCGATCATCGGCGTCGGTCAACGCCGTGGCCAGCGGTTCGACGGCCGGTCTGCCGATCTTCCGAAGAATTTCGGTTGCGGATTGACGAATTTCGTCCTCTTCGGACACCAGGAGCGGAATAAGCGATGGCACGGAGGGGCCGCCGAGTTTGATCAACGAATCATAGGCCCGTTGCCGCACGTCACCGACTTCGTCGGTCAACGCCGCCACCAAGGGATCGACGGCGCGCGAATCTTTCAGTTCACCCAAGACCTCCGCCGCGTATTTCCGATTCAGCCAGTGCGTATCTCTCAGGTCGAGCAACATGGCGTCGGCCCTGGCGGCGTTCGGATCTTTGGGGCGAATCTTAAAGCTCTTCGCGATCCGCTTGCCGTTTTCTTCCACCACTCGGATCGTGGCGCCGTCTCCCACCTTGAGCTTTTTGAGGTCTTCCAGCGCCTCCTCGGCCACGTCCAGCACGACCGTCTTGCCGTCGTAAGCCAGGAGTTCGACCTCGAGCTGTTTGCTCTCAGGATTGACCGCGACGACACGCTCCGTCACCAAGTTGAACCCGTCCTTCTTCTCTCCATCTTTCGGAGCGATCTGAATCAGCTTCGGAGTTTCATCAGCCATGGGCGTATGTCCTCTAATTGGTTTGAGTTATTGCGGTTCGGGTGTCCAGCCGAGACTGGCCAGCACAGCCTCAACGGTTTCCTGGACCATGGTGTTCTCGTCCTCGCGCAGCACCAACAAGGGCTGAATCGCTTCTTTTGCGCCGAGCCGTGCGAGTGATTCGGCGGCATTGCGTCTGACCAACCAGTCCTCGTCTTTCAGCGACTCGATCAACGAGTGAACTCCCCGGCGATCGCCGATCTTGCCCAGTGCCTCTGCCGCATGACGGCGAACCATCCAATTGGAGCCTAGAAGACCATCGATCAGCGCCTCGACCGCCCGCACGTCGCCGATCTTCTTCAACACCCGAGCCGCGTCCTCGCGCAGGGCGCTGTCCATGAGGGCCTCGATGAGCCCAGGCACTGCTTGTGGATCACCGATTCGCTCGAGCGCCCATACAGCCGCCGTTCGCACCGCACCGTCTCGATCCTTAATCGCCCGGACGAGAGACTCGACGGCGCGCCTGTCCCGCAACTTGCCCAGTGCCGAGGCCGCCTGTTCTCGAACCGCCCAGGAGTCATCTTGCAGCGCATCGATCATCGGGTCGACGACGGAGGGCCCCATCCGCACGGCCGCACTGGACGCCGCCTCCCGAATCACCGCATCTTCATCGGCCATCAGGTCGATCAGCCGAGGAAGCGCCTCCTGGCCGGTCTGTCCGAGGCTCGCGATGGCATGCTCGCGCAACGCTTCGTTTTCGTCATGCAAGGCTTGTATGAGTTGCTCGATTCGATCAGATGTACCTGGTTCAGTCATTCTCGTGGTCCTCTTCGCGGGATTGGCTTTCCATGGCCGTGATGGCCTCAAGCTTGTCGGCAATCAAGCCGGCATTGTAAGCCACCAGGCCGTCACGATCCGTTCGGAGTCGGTCAAAGAGTTCCTTATGCGGGCGCAAGACCTCCACATCCTTGATCTTGGCCAAGGCTTCCATGGCATACACACGCAATGGACGGATCGGAATAGCATCAAGATAGAGCTGAGTCGGACGCGCATCGCCGATCAATCCAAGGGCTTTGATCGCCAACTCTTTTACTCCGGTATCCTTGTCCTGTTCCAGCCGCTTCATCAATGGTTCAACGGCCCGCACATCCCCGATTTTCCCCAGTAAGTCAGCCGCTGCCTCGCGCACGAGCCAATCGTCGTCTTCGAGATACTCGATCAAAATTTCCACGCTCGGCCGCCCGATCCCGAGTAAGTCAATGACCGTCGCCATCCGTGCCTCTTCCCGCTCGCTGGCCCCTTCGACCTCCCGCAATGCATTGAATGTCCCGTCGATCCGTTCTCGGATCGCGCTCAATTTCTTCAACGTGCCGACGGCGATGTCCCGGATGGCGGGCTTGCCCATGGCATCGATGAATCCGTCGATGGAACGGGGATCCAATAATTGATCGAGCATCAATGCCGCCGCGACTTGCACATCTTGGTCTGGGTGCTTGAGCATTTCGCATAGGGGAAGGACGGATGTGGGAATCGCCCCGATCAGGTGGGTCAGGGTCTGCCGTTCAGGGCCTTCCGAAGTTTTCGGCAGCAATGAAACTAATGCCCTGGCCGTGTCCGTGTCGAGCACACCCGCCATCTGTTCTAGCGCCGCCGCCCCCGCATTGCGGACGGGCGTCCTCATCATTTTCGAGGAGTTTGACAAGGGCAACTCCGGCCTGTGGATCTTTGATGCGGGCTAACATTGCCGCCGCCTCTTTCTTTAGTTCGGTGGGTCCGGATCGTAGAGCCTCGATGAGCGCCTGAACCGAACGAGGACCGCCGGCCACACAGGCGGCCGTCGCTCGCATACGGCGCCAATCCTCTTCATGGATCAGTTCAGAGACCAGTGTCTCAATCGTTTCTTTCGACATGATATTCAGTAGCGGAACGGCCTACATCCTGAGACTATTTTGTACCAGTCCATGACCGCCTGCCGGTTCTCCATCCCGCTGACGCCAGTGTCTCACGGACGTGGAACAGGAGATTTTCATCGCGAGGCTCGTTCAGCAGTGGAAGCAGGAATGGAACGACCTTCGATCCGAATTTGGCCAGTGCCGTCGCCGCGTCAGCTCTCGTAAAGCTCTGGTTCAGTGCCGCGACGAGCGAAGGGATCGCCCTTTCGTCACCGATGGCGCCCAAGGCCCGTGCCGCCACGCCTTGCGTCATGGCTTCTTCATCCCACTGGTCTCCGCAGCCGGCCACGGTCCTCGTCGCTTCCTGAGGACTGTCCCCTGTGACGACGTCGATCAGGACCGGAACGGCACGCCGATCGCCGATTCGACCGAGCGCTTCGACTGCCAATGTCCGCAATCCCGGCTCACGCATAGTCATGAACAAATACTCGACCGCCTGAGAATCTCCGATCTCGCCCAATGCCCGTACCGTATCTTCGCGAACCGCCGAATCTCGATCGTTGAACAACACCGACAACAGCGGTTCCACAGCCCGTTCCGATTTAGCCTTCCCCAACGATTCCACCGCATGGAGACGAACGAGCCAGTCCTCATGCTGCAACGCCTTCAGGAGGGACGGAATCGCCGCGTTGCCGATGGCGGCCAGAGCGGAAGCCGCTTCCTCACGAACCGCTTTGACCTTGTCTTGAAGCAGTGGAATGAGCGGCTCAACCGCGTCGGCGTTCCGCATCCGCCCCAGCGCCTTGGCCACGTGCATCCGAACGATCCAGTCGCCGCTGGGCAGTGCCCTGATGAGCGGAACAAGCACCCGCTCATCAGCAATGGTGGCCAAGATTGCCGACGCTGATTCTTGAACCGAGAGATCAGGATCTGTGAGGCAGATTCCCACCGTCTCGACGGCCGGCGCTCCGATCGTGCGCAACGCTTCAATCGCCGCCTCTCGCACGGAACGGTCCTGGTCCCGAAGGAGAGAAACCAAGGGGACTACCGCACGCGGATCTTTGAAGTTGCCGAGCAAGCCGGCCGCTTCACCACGGATCGCCCAGTCTTCGTCCCTGAGTGCCGCGATCTGCTCTGCGACCGCATCGGTCATATGGTTGTCCGTGCAAAATTTAGCGGGTCACTTCAGGGGACTTTTTTGCGGCATCCTCACGCCATGTCGCCTGACGGACCAAAGCGCCCGGTTTGCCCTAACGGCCGATCGACGCGCAGATTGTCGGCCTGGCTTGAGCTGATTTCCACCGCTTCATCAGGAGGCGCCCATCCCAGCTTTTCCAACGTATCGAGGGCGATCTGCTTCAAGGCGTCTTTTGCCGTCAGTCGAACGGACGCGTACGAAAGCACACGTTCCTTTTCAGCCTCGACCTCGGACGCTTTGGGATCATAGAGGAAGGCAATCAGCGGTTCGATGGCCGCGTCCCCGATCACCGCCAGAGCCGCCGCGGCCTTTTCTCGCAAGACCCCGTCTTTCAGCAACATGATCAAATCCGGAATCACATGAGGATTGCGAAACTGACCGAGCGCAGTGGCAGCGGCTTCCTTGATGAACGCATCTTCGCTGACGATGCACCCGGGTGTCGGCGAGCCCTCCTGCTTGATACCTTTGCCCTTCAAGGCAGCCAATACGGCGGGGAGGGCGCGCGAATCGCCGATCATGCCGAGCGAGGCAATGGCATGGCGCTTCACCGCTCCGTCTTTCATGGCTTCTACCAGCGCATCGATCGCCCGAGGGTCGCCGATCATGCCTAATGCGATGGTCGCGTCTTCGCGAACGGCTCGGTCGAGGTCCTTCAAGGCAGAGATCAAGGCGTCTACGACCTTTGCGTCTCGTACCCAGGACTTGCCGATTTGATAGTCGGTGGTCATGCCACCCAACGCCCGAGCCGCGTGACATCGAACCACAAAGTCTTTGTCCTTGAGACTGTCGATCAACGGATCGACCGAGGGATGCCCGATGTAGACCAGCGCCGTTCCGGCCGTCTCGCGCACGATTTTAGAAGAATCGCGAAACAGCTTGATCAGGGCCGGAATGGCTTTCGGATCGGCAATTCTGCCCAAGGCTTCCGCCGCTGCGCTCTTGACGGCCCCGTCCCGGTCGCGACAGGCGCCGATCAGCGCGTCGACGGCACTTGAGTCCTTGATCCTGCCGGCAGCCTTGGCGGCGTGTTCGCGTACACGCCAACGCTCGTCTTTCACGGCAACCACCAGGCGATCGAGCACGATCGGGCCCATCTTCGCCGCAGCCTCGACCGCCTGATCGCGAACTTCCATGATGGAATCGTTGAACAGGCCGATCAGGGCTTCGACCGCCTTCGGGCCGCCTATTTTTGCGACGCCGCAGCCGGCATGGGCCCGGACGGACCAGAACTCGTCGTTGCAGGCGCTGATCAGAGCATCCAAGGTGGTCGGATCGCCCATGTCGGCAAGCGTCCTTGCCGCCTCCTCGCGGGTGGCATCGTCCACATCTTCAAGCGCATCTAAAAGATCTTCGAGTGCGTCAGCCATCGTTTGGTTTCTGTTCATAATAGGCGTCGCGTTGCCCGCTATGTGGGTATGTGCGTTTGCACAATACCACCAAGGTCTGTGTTCCGCGGCCCTCAACACATTGATCCAGTGATTTGGAAAAATCGATGGTGCCGTTCAGAGTGACCGTAAAGGGAAAATCGAAGGTGAAGCTGATAAATTTGTACTTGCCCGGCCGTAACTGCAACTCGCGAAGCTCCGATGTCTTGGGGGCATCGAGCGAGTCGAGGTCGGAATTCCAGATCGAGGGCGTTATCCCCGGCACCTGCCACCATGAGGTAGGAACCAGTTTCGTCGCATCGATGGTAATTCCGTGTTCCCTGAGGTGAGCGGCCGGCGGGTCTCCTGCGAACACTTCCTTGGGGCCGGCCATGGCCAGCAGGCTGGTCAGCACCCAGCCGAGTACCGGGAGAGACCAGTGTCGTATGACGACAGCGTAGCACATGGTCAGCGTTTCTTGAGGGGCTGTACGGTTGGGGTGGCCGCTGCAGTTTGGAAGATTTCTTCCACGGCCTTACTCTCCCATTCCGTGTGGGTCTCCAGCCCCAGGATCTTCATCACGGTGGCCCCGGTATCGATGATAGATACCGGCTGACGAATGAGTTGGCCATGTTTTATTCCGGCTCCCGAGACGATCCAGGGAACGATCGGCGAATCAGTCGTTGGAGCCTCGGCGCCGGGGTCCGTCCCTTTTCCGCTGAGAGCGGTGATGACGACGGCGGTGCGGTCTAAGAGCGAGTAGTCCTTGAATAGGCCCAGGATGGACTTCATCGCGCCATCGACTGTTCGTAACGCTTCACGATACTCTTTAGAGTTCCAGCCGTGGGTCACTCCGGCCCTCCCTGCTTCCGGAAGATGAACCACCAGCAAATGCGGCAGGGAGAGAATCGCGTGCCCATATCCGTGTCCGCTGGTCGCCTTTTGAAGATACTGCTGGATGTAGGCGACGAGTTTCTGAGAGCCGCACTCCGGCCGCAATGCCCCGCAGAGTTGATAGTCGGTGTAGGGTTCCGGTTTGGCGAGCTGATACAGGGATTCATCCATATAAAAGATGGCACTGTCGCGACCTCCGCTCAAATCCAGATAGTCGAATAAGCTGGGTGCGCGAGGGTAGCCTCGGCTGAATTCGAAGAAATTCCAGGTAATGCCATGTTTCTCCACCGGCATGCCGGTCACCAGCGATGCCATGGTGGGCAATCGTAGGGCCGGCTTGACCCCGCTCGCGGACCAGGTCACCGACCCTTCCTTGATGAGTTTGCTCAAGACCGGCATCGTACCGCCCTGAAGCGACTCTTGACCGAACCCCTCCAGGACAAAAAGGATGACATGTTCCGTCCCGGAACCGGAGGGAGCGGTTTCCTTCCCAAGCGAAGGAGCTGCATCGACAGGCATGTGGAGCTCCGGTTTCAAGCAGGAGGGTCAGGAGACCGACAAGGATTGTGTGAAGGCGTCGTGATGGATGTGTCATAGCAAAATATCACCCGCATGTATCCTACGAGTAAGAGTGGTACCCTAACATGCAAATTTTCCGGAAGGCAAGGTGGGGGAAGCACGTGGCGATTGCTGGCGGAACCGCCTTCCGGGTGCTATGCTGAAACCGCTGACCGTTTCCATCCATGCACAGGGGGTGAGAAGGGGAGGCCATGCCCGGTCGATTATTCCATCAACCACCTTTCCCCCTGTTCTTGCTGTCTTATAAATCGTATCGACCCATGGCAATTTTTCTCGCGCTCGCGGCGTTCATGGCTCCCTCCCCTTCGCTTGCCGAAATCAGAGTCGTCAATGCCCAAGGCGAGCATCGCATGGGGAACCGCGACACCCGGGAAGACGCGATCAGACTTGCCACCGAGGCAGCCAAACGGAACGCACTCGAACAGGTTGCAACGTACCTGGAAAGCGTCACGGTCGTTCATGATATGGATGTCACCAAAGACGAAATTCGGTCCTATACGGCCGGGTTGGTGCTCGTGCTCCATCAACAGATCGCCACGACGTTGGACGGCGACGTCGTGGTCGTGAAGATGGATCTTCTCGCACAGATGGATACGGACGAAGTAGCGAGGGCGATCGCAGCGCTTCGCGAAAACGAAGATGCCCGTGTTCAGCTGGCGGCGCTGAAACAAGAAAATGAACAGCTCCAAGAGGAACTCAATGCCGTCAATCAGACTCTGGGCAATGCGGCAACAGCGGAACAGATTCAACAGGCGGCCCAAAAGCGGAAGGAAATTCTCAATCGTGTGCAATCGAACGCGATGGTGTCGCAAGCCTGGACGAATTGGGTACTTGTCTCGCCGGTCGGCATTCCCCAAGATCTACTGAACAGCGCGAGTGACCTTTCTCCGACCAACCCGCACATCGCAATCGCGCGGCAAATTATCGCCATACCGGCTGCCACCGAGCTCCGAGGCAGCCCCCTGCGCCTGGAAGCATACGCCTCCTCGGATGCCACGGCATGAGCTTATTCCGCCTCCTGGAGTATCGGGTGTCCCCGACGCCGAATTAAATCGTTCATAGGCACCTCTGGGACGGCTTCGCAGCGATCACCAGCCCATGATCCAGCCGGGCCAAGGTCCTGTTCATCGACCTCGCCTCCAACATCGGTTCGACCAATCCTTGGGAGCACCAGGGGGAGGTCATAGATCCGCAGATGGGAGTCGTGAAGGACTCGTTCAGATCGACTATCGTGACGAGTCTCTGCCTTATCAATGGGCTGGTCGTCACCAGGTAGTAGGCTGTCGTAGAGACTCGGGCCGGGCCGAACGGTCGTTCGATCGCTCATCCGCCGCACACCAGCAGCTGAAGTCGGCCATGGCGCATATTCTTCAGACCAGTATTGGATCGGCAGGGGTCAGGGTGATTTGACCAAAGGCAAGGTCGTTTGTCGGCGCGTGTCGGAGCTTTCCGCTCGGACGGATCTAGCCAAACAAATTCGTGTGTTGGTCAAGGAACACATGATCGATCGAGTCCGTGAACGGTCGGGGCGCGAGAGCGAGCAGGACATCGAGCTGACTCGTGAAGAGATCGTTCAGGAATACTTGCAAGATGTGAAGATCGTCGACCGCCGGATTGACGAAGAGAACAAGATTTGTACGGCGACAGCGGTCATGCCGAAGAGTCGCGCTCCGATAAATCCCGCCACCGATCAAGAATCCAGACCGACCTATATCCCTTAACAGGCCGGTCGGCTCCTTGCA
Organism: uncultured Nitrospiraceae bacterium; assembly: GCA_963849655.1. Taxonomy (GTDB): domain Bacteria; phylum Nitrospirota; class Nitrospiria; order Nitrospirales; family Nitrospiraceae; genus Nitrospira_D. The sequence goes on along the minus strand of CAWKJK010000053.1, from coordinate 32,835 downwards.
GCCTTGAACCGATATCGGATATGTAGTCCGTCATGCCGGTCGAAAATAATTTTCAGCACGACGAACTGTCGCGGAAGAATCCTGGTGACCGATTGCAGGTTGCCGACCTGACGGATGTCGCACCTCCGGATTCGCCCGGTTGGGCTGAGACCATGGGCGAGTGTGGGGCGAAGCCCTATCTCACGCCGGTGTTGCAAGCGTCGTTTTCCTCCATGGTGCGCTTCATGGCACCGATGTCTTCGGCATGCAGCGTCTAGATGAAGCGGGCGGACTCAAGCGGGGCTATTCGAGGGGCGTGTCCGGTGTCGATGCGTTGCTCGCCGCCATGCGAGAGGAGACCAATGGTATTCCATTGCTGTCGGGTGGATTAAAGCCGCCGCTCTTCGGACGATGACGCGACGAAAACACTTCTGGATCGAACAAATCGGGGACGCGGGTAACTTTACCAATGCCGATGTCGAATCGATCAAGAAGGCGATCAATAAGAATCTGACTCAGCCGATCTCCTGCATCAGGCTGCTCTGGTCATCGGAGCACCACCACCTGGGACGAGCACTCGCCGCCTTGTCTCTGCTCGCCGAACTACATAAATCTGTAAACTTCAGAATTTGGGAAAGGGGCACCGAGTATCTGATACAGGCTCACGGACAAGCCGGACTGATTCTTGCGCTGGTATCGAATCTGCTCTGTCCCAGCCCCATCACTGGTCGACCGAGGCTCATTGAGATTCTCGACCGCGTATGCCGAGCCAGACAAATCAGCTCAAGCTCACCGGACACGATCAAACTCGTTGAGTCCTTACTCGCGACGGCGTCGCCTCTTAACGGCGTCGCGCTCGACATGGTGACCTTCGGCACGCCGGTTCGCTATGGATGGGATCCGTCCGGTATCGGGAAGCTGCTGCACGTCGTGAATCACCGAAACTTGCGGACGGATGGAAAGAGCTGGCTGGCGAAGATGGAGTTGCCTCAAATTACTATGGAAATGCCGATCGCCTGGGGCGGAGATTATGTTCAGGAACTGGCGGTCGCGGGCAGTGACGCCGCCCCTCCGACTGAACCGGCCAAGGCGGCGAATAAGAGAGTTTGGGAGATGGTCGAGCCGTACGATGGGTTCGAACGGTGGCTGGAATGTGCCAGGCGAGCCGTACGTTTTCCCAGCGAAGGACGCTGTCTCCTCGTCGATTACAAGGACAGCACCGGCTCGACGAACCCCCGAGACCATTACTATGGCCATGCAGTCTATACGCGCCGACAGGCCCTGCTGTTCAATATGACGCAGGTTGTCCGCGCTTTTTATGGGTCTTAAGCATCCCCTGTGGCACCGGGAAACGCCACAGGCTCACTCCCGCTTCCAGCCGGCCCGTACTCCGAGTCGAGATTAAAGGCCGCAGGCAGAACCTCTTCAATCCGTTCAGCCAAGATGAAGGTCAGTTCGTCGCGCACTTCTTGCGGGACATCCTTGAGATCCTTTTCATTGGCCTTCGGCAGAATGATCCGTTTGATTCCAGCTCGATGTGCCGCCAACACTTTTTCTTTGATGCCGCCCACCGGCAAGACCAGTCCGCTCAAGCTGATTTCCCCTGTCATCGCCGTGTCGCTCCGTACGGCCTTGCCCTCGTAAGCGGACGCGAGCGCAGTCGCCATCGTGATACCGGCCGATGGGCCATCTTTCGGGATGGCTCCCGAAGGCACGTGAATATGGAGCCCGTTCCGTTTAAACCGAGAGATGTCCAAACCCATGCTTTCAGCATGCGACCAGAGATAGCTCCTGGCTGCGCGCGCGGACTCCTGCATGACATCGCCCAACTGGCCTGTCAGAGTTAAATCATGACTGCCAGGGAGCAAGGTGGTTTCGATATAGAGCACATCGCCTCCGGTCGGAGTCCAGGCCAGGCCGGTCGCGACGCCGGGAGGCAGATTCTTCCGGGCCTCTTCCGGCATAAACCGTTCGGAGCCTAACCACTCGTCGAGCAGGTCGGGCCGAATGGCGACGGGCTGTCGCTCTTGGCCTTCCGGGAGGTCGGCGAACGTCAAGGCCACTTTTCTGGTCAACCGCCCCAGCATTTGCTCAAGTTGGCGCACACCGGCCTCACGGGTGTAACGCGAGATGACGAGATTCAGCACCTCGTCCGGGAGCATTGCCTGGCTCCCCTCAATGCCGGCCTCTTTGAGCCGTCTCGGCCACAGATAGCGTCGGGCGATTTCGGCTTTCTCGCGCTCGCTGTAGCCCTGAAGGCGAATCACCTCCATCCGATCCAACAAGGGTTGGCTGATGGTATCAAGGGTGTTGGCCGTGGTGATGAAGAACACCTTCGACAGATCGAACGGGAGATCCAAATAATGATCACGGAATGTGTGATTCTGTGCCGGATCCAGGATTTCCAACAGCGCCGAGGCCGGATCGCCGCGGAAATCACGCCCCATCTTATCGACTTCATCAAGCATCAAGACCGGATTGTTGACTCCGGCCCGACGGATGGCCTGAATAATGCGGCCTGGTAATGCACCGACGTAGGTACGACGATGGCCGCGCAGTTCGGCTTCGTCATGGACGCCGCCGAGGCTGAATCGTTCGAACTTCCGGCCCATAGCCCTTGCAATCGATTGCCCCAAGCTTGTCTTGCCGACGCCGGGAGGACCGACGAGGCAGAGAATGGGAGCTTTCGCCGACGGGTTGAGCTTCAAGACCGCCAGATGTTCGACAATGCGTTCTTTCACTTCCTTGATCCCGTAGTGGTCTTCTTCCAACACCTGCCGGACCGTTGAAAGGTTGAGATGTTCCTCAGATGCCTTCTTCCACGGGAGTTCGAGAACCAGCTCAAGGTAGGTCCTTAAGACCTGATGGTCGGGTGATGTCGGTGGTACCTTGCTCAACCGAGCGGCCTCGCGTTCAACTTCCTTGCGAATAGGCTCCGGCAAGTCGGCTTCAGCGATCTGCTTTTTCAACCGAGCGACCTCGTTCCCCTCGTCCTCGCCTTCGCCCAACTCGTCCTGGATGGCTTTCAGCTGTTCGCGCAAGATGTACTCTCGTTGATTCTTGCCGATTTTGGTCTGCGCATCCTTGGCGATCTTTTCTCGTAACTGTAGTATTTGAATTTCCTTCGACAGCGCGGCATAGAGGCTGCGAAGGAGGTCCAACGTCGAAGAACTTTCAAGCAAGCGCTGTTCTTCCACCACGTCAAGATTGACGAGCGAAGCGATGCGATAGGCCAGCGCCACGGAATCATCCTCATTGCTCAGCACCGTGCCGACTTCTTGGATGCCGGGGGCTTGGATCAGTCTCGGGAGGTCTGACACAAGTTCTTGAATGGCTCGGTGAAGCGCTTGGACTTCCGGTCCATTGTCCGTAGGACGCCCCAAAGAACGGACACGCGCGATGGAGTAGGGGGTGGACTGTTCTTCTTTCAGGAGGACGACGCGATCCAACCCTTGAACCAGCGCGTGGATCGTTCCCTCGGACGATTGGCCGAGTTGCTTGACGATCGCCTTCGTGCCGATGGAATACAACTCGGCGAGTGCCGGTTCTTCGGCCTGGGGATCGCGCTGTGCCACCACGACGATCGTCTTCTCTTCGGTCTTCATTGCGGCGTTGACGGCAGCGATAGACCGCTCCCGCCCGACCCGTCAGCGGCATCATCACCCCTGGAAACAACACCGTCCGTTTGACCGGGAGTATCGGCAACGTCGACAACACATTATGATCTTCCATGGAAGTCCATCCTTCCTCAGGGTTCACGACATTATAACAACCTGATAGGTTCCCCTGCGTGGAAGTCAAGGGAGGGAATCTTGGACGAGTAGTAACTACCGGAAAGAAAAGAGGCTCACATCGTTGCATGCCGGCGATGTGAAAGGTTTCTTATCGACGCGAGTTCATCACTGCTCATCCTGTCATACCGCTCATTTGCGTAGTCATTGCTCGAGCCGAGGCTTGACGCCGGCGTGCAAAACAACGCGCGTTTGTGCTATCCGTATGGTATTCCTAACGAGAACCTCCATGCATGTTCTCATGAACTATTGCAGCCATTGTGGCGCAACGGTCACGCATAAAATCCCTCTTGGGGATACTCTGCCCAGGCACGTGTGCGATCAATGCGAACGCATTTATTATCACAATCCCAAAATCGTCGCAGGCTGTATTCCGGAATGGGAAGATCAAATCCTCTTGTGTCGTCGGGCCATCGAACCTCGTGTAGGACTCTGGACGTTTCCTGCGGGATTCATGGAGCTTGGTGAAAGCATTGAAGAAGCGGCGGCGCGCGAAACGCTGGAAGAGGCCCATGCCAACGTCGCCATCACCGGACTCTACGCCGTGCTGAGTCTACCCAATATCGGACAGGTCTACCTGGTGTTTCGTGGCCGAATGAAGACGCCGGTGTTTCATGCGGGACCGGAAAGTTTGGACGTCCGACTGTTTCCTCTCTCAGCCATTCCCTGGGAGACAATGGCCTTTCAAGTGGTCAGCGATGCCCTAAGACGCTACGTGAGCGACGCGAAAACAGGTGAATTCCGACTCCACCTCGACAGTCTACCGGACAAGCCGGCGTTCTAATAACGATTGTTCAGTCACGGCAATATGATCATCATGATCATCGGACTCCACGCCGCTCAGAAGATGATTCCGGACCAGCTATGTGTTTTTCCTGTATCTTAGACAATAAGCGCTCACGCCAGGTATAATTACCCCCATTGGAGTGAGCCGATGCGGCAGTACAACCTACCCCTCCCCCCTCTACTTGACACGATGGTACATCGTCTCGTTGAAGCTCTCGCGCCGGAGCGTATCTACCTGTTTGGCTCCCAAGCTCGGGGAGAGGCGGGACCGGAGAGTGACTACGATCTGCTCGTCGTCGTCCCCACGTCGTCGTTGCCGCGATATCGCCGTGACCAAGCCGCATTCGAAACGCTCCGAGGCATTGGGGTCGCCAAAGACGTGTTAGTCCTGACACACGATGAGTTCGAACGACAACGTACGGTCGTGTGTTCCCTGCCCGCAACCGTGGAGCGAGAAGGAACGCTCCTCTATGCAGCCTGAGAAAGAAGGCTGCGGTGGTTCGCGGTTGGCTGAGCAAAGCCGCAGACGACCTGCGAGGCGCCCGCATTGACTTGGATGCCAACCCGCCCTTCATCGAAGACGCACTGTTTCATTGTCAGCAAGCTGCGGAAAAAGCTCTCAAGGGGTTTCTCACGGCCCACGATACTCCTTTCAAGAAAACTCACGATCTCGATGAACTGGGACGCCACTGTCTTGAATTCGATTCGAAGTTAGTGGATGCGCTTCAGCCTGCCGTTCCCTTGACCGTCTTCGCATGGGAATTCCGTTATCCCGGCGACAGCCAGGTTCCGTCCATCAAAGAAGCGCGCGAATCGCTGGCCATCGCCACGGCACTCTACATCGCCGTGCTCCAACGACTTCCTCAGATCTGTCATCCGTAATCAATCCTTTGCAGTGCAATCTTCCCGTGACGAAGACGAACCGGCAGGGGCCAGCCATCTTTTGTGCAACACCAGCTGATTGACTGATTCACGCCAGGCTCCGATAATGCGAGTCGTCTAAGCAGACACGGAGCTCTTGAAGGAGCGGGTCACGATATGCCGATAGACCCTTATATTCCGTTTATTTTTACGCTTCGAGCAGGAACCATCATCCCGTCAATCGATTTGAATTTAAAGATTGCATTTTTAATGATTCACCAACACTTCCGGAAGATCCACCTCACGGACATCCAGCACTTGTATTTGACCATTGCACATTCAAGAAGCCTCTCAAACTCAATGACCTAACGTTTCATAGAGAACTGATCTTTCGTAGTTGTCGCTTCGAACGCTATGTGGACTTCACCGACACCAGTTTTTTCATGGCGTGAGCTTCGAGGATTGCGCATTCGATGAAAAGGCCTATTTCGAACGGACTACATTCGCGAAGAAATTATTATCGTTATAGCACTCGCACTCCAATCAACTAATTTAGGGAAATCAGCAGCACCCAAACTAACTAAACTGTGGAAGTGTGAATACTGCCCCGAAATGGTTCTTGATCCATTAGTTCAACCCTCCCAACCCATGTCTTGCTCTCTCAAGAATAGTTCTAAGCTGCAGAGGCACATTCATGAGTTGCAGGTCTGTGCTAACTTTCGCGCGGCTGTATTCAAGGACGGAGCGGAGTTCGACTACGCGACGTTTCATGTCCCCGCTTGTTTTTATAAGACTACGTGGTATGAAGCCACCACATTCCTGCAATGCCAATTCCCCTTCGTGAAAGACAGGGCCAGCGATGCGATAGACAACACCAGCGAAGCAGACATCATCAACTTTTCTTATGCCCAGATTGCTGGATCCGTTGAATTCAATCAGTCGCTACGCCCTTCATATCTGCGTCCCTCCTCTTCCAACTCTTCAGAAACGCCTTACCGATATGGAGAAGTTTCAGAAAAATGCGTTTATGCAAACTTCAAGTACATTCATATCCACAAGCAGCATGGACTTCGATTCCACACAGAGAATCTGAAGTGTTGCTCAATACTGGGTACTAATCTTGACGCCTGCCACTTCAGCAATGTCCGCTGGCCTAAAGTACAAACATACTATCCCCTCGCTTTTAGAGTGTCGTTCGCCTTCATGAAGAGCCTGTTACCATTCTTGAAGAGCCTTGTTTATACGAGGTTTCGGGTGAGTGCAGGCTCCGGAAGTAAAAGTTCACGATGTATAGCGGTAGCGATTCGAAGAACCATAACGTTGGTTTACCTGGCTCCTTTCTATGCTTTCCATAAAATACTGCCATGGTTAGTGCGTTTCCCAACTCGATGGGTAGTTGCACACCGCTCAGACGACAAAGATTCAGCGCGCCCATCAACTTTTAAAGAGTACTGCGAGTCATGCTGGACCTTAGAACAGTATTCGATTTGGGATCATAAAGATCAGATCCAATATCAAGACAAAGAGCTACCAAATCTTAAAACCGCGAGTGATATTGAGAGCGAAGTGTCCCGATGGAGAAACAAGTGGGCTCTCCTATCCAGAGCGTATCGGGACCTTAAGACTGCTTATGAAGGAAACAAAGACTACATCTATGCCAGTGACTTCCACTATGCTGAGAAGGAATTCCGCCGAATTAACTATGAAGTGCCGCGACAGATTCGAATTCAGCTTCAGCTGTACTGGCTTGTCAGTGGATATGGCGAACGAGTTCTGAGACCGATCTGGTGGTTTCTGCTCATTTGGATTCTTGGAGCCATTCCTTACGCCTGTAGTGATCAAGTGAAATTTGTCGTTCCTGATCAGCAGAACAAACAAGCTGACATCACACCGCCCAACATTATGTCGTAGTCTTTGATGACAGGCAGCCCAGTTGATATGTTGCGAAGAAGCACATCGGGGTTACGGGCAAGCCTACTTCTACTACTGGCATCCTCCCGCTCGTGTGCTGAAATTATCAAGAGCGGAGCGAGCAGTCGTGAGCATGTTTCAGCTGCTTCGACGTGTGAGCAAAACGAGGCTTGCAGTAGCTGCAAGAATGGTAAGGATGGCGGCGACAAACGGGTGGACAAGACGAGCCATCGGAAAGAAACGGCAAAAACTGAAAAGACGAATGAGACTGGGGGTCAAGATGGGAGAGAAGGAAGGGGAAAAGGATCCTCCAGGGCAACCTATTGTGCACAGCCAGCCACCTGCCACAAAATGGCGCCCTGCGTTGCAATGCCGGCCTCGCCAAAAGAATGTGGAGAATGTCCCGATTCTCGGATTGACCAAACATTCCGATGGACTGTTGAAAAGATCAACGTGATATACGGTTGGACTATGGGACCGTTATTGCAGTTAGTCGGTCACACATTCACTTGGGTCGGTTCTTGGTTTAATGAGAACCCTCTCGGCTGGGCTTTGGAGAGTATTGGTTCTTTCCTGAGCACCGAGCCGCACGCTCCTAGAATATGTTTTATCCAAGCGCTGCATTATAGATAGCGCCGAAATCATGGGTTTGCTCAAGCCCGCATTCTTGAATCTCGGGGGGATTACCTTAGTTCGTATTTGGAGCTGGGCGCAAGCGTTGGTAGGCCCCTTCCTTTTTGTCATGTTCTCATTAGCCCTTAAGAACAAGCTTAAACGAGAGTAGATCTACTTTCCGAAGGTTGAAGTGGAAGGGTGCTCCTAAGCCAGGTTAGCTCACGCCTTCGGCGGCTCCTCTTTTGGAACGATAAGGGCCTGTCCTACCTTCACTGAGAGTTGCTCGACCACCCGTTTGAGTCGTTCATGTTCTGTCGGTTCCATCGCTAGAAACTCGATGCCGATGCCCTGTGAGCCGGCCCATCGGACGGTCGCCTTGTTGATGTGGATCGGTGTGGATTCGCTTTCCAGTTGAAGAAACAGTTCCACCTGCATGCCGGTGAAGGGGCGGATCGTGCTCTCCACTCGACAGCCCTTCAGAGACAGATCCTTGACCGAAGCGTTGTATCGAAGTTTATCCCTCTGCACCAAGGTGCTTGGTATTGTCACAGGGAACCGGGGAAACTTACGAACAACCATTGTGAGTCCTCATAGCTAGTCGGTAATTGCTTGGCGCCTAATTTATAGGAATTCAACGTTCAACTAGTCGGATGGTCGGTGTTGTACCTATAGCATTCTGCTGAGTAGGCTATGTGTCTGGAGGGATCCTGTCAATGAAAAGCCGGATCTGAGCAGTGGTAATGATTTCCGACGAAGCTGCAACCAGCCTAGCCAGCCGGCCATGTCACCACGGGTAGCCCCAATACCCGTAATGTCGGTGGCCCCAAAAGGGACGGGAATAGGGTGAGGCATAGATACCAGCGCCGCCAAATTGGAGTCCGAACCCGAGTCCGAGGCCGAGGGGATAGCCATAGGAGTAAGGATAAGAATATGGGATCGGGACAATGCTCGTGGAGGGCCGCTCAGTAAGTTGTCGTTGTAGATCGGCTGTTGCAGTTGCCTGCCGATCGAGCTGGCTTTTGAGTTGGCCGACGGTCCCCTCTTGAGCCTGGAGCTTTCCTTCGAGCTCCGCAATCTTCTTCTGTTGCGCTTCCATGAAGGCGTTCACGCAACGGGTCTGCGCATCGCCTGTGTAGTTCGAACATTCCCATGGTACTTGGAGGGTTTCCGCTACGGATGGAAAGGGGAATGAGATGCAGGCCAAACTTCCACCCAAAACGAAGGCTTGAGAAAACCGATATCGGAAGGTCTCCATGTTCATGGCTCCCTTCTGCTTGACTGTTTAGAGATTATCACGAGCACGTCACTTTGAACAGATTCCTCTTTGCACGAACGTTTCTCCAGACGTGGTCGAACGGCGCATTTGATTTTGATTCAGGGGGCTCCTACAATGCCAACCGGTCAATTGTCGGTGATAATAAGGCTCGGTCCATGCCTGCGCAACGACCCTCCAACAAGAAAAAACCTGCCAAGGCGATTCTACCGGATCTTTCTGCCAAGCGCCGATTTCAGCGGCGATTGTTAAAGTGGTATGAGGAACATGGTCGAGATTTACCCTGGCGCAAAACCTCAGATCCTTATCATATCCTTGTTTCAGAAGTGATGCTTCAACAGACACAAGTCGATCGGGTCATTCCTAAGTATCATGAATTTTTGGAACGCTATCCGAGTTTCGAAGACCTGGCAGAGGCTCCGGTCGCCGATGTCAGGAAGATGTGGTATCCCCTTGGGTACAACATTCGCCCGGAACGGCTGCATGGAATCGCTTGCGAAACAGTGGAACGGTACGGAGGGAAATTACCCAATGATGCCGATGAGTTGCTCTCATTCAAAGGGATCGGACGGTATACTGCCGGGGCTATTCGCTCCTTCGCGTTCAATGAAGATGCGCCCATTCTGGACACGAATGTGATCCGTGTCTTATACAGAGTGTTTGTCGCTGAGGGGAATCCCAAGGCACAGAAAACGATGCTCTGGGAATTATCCGAAACCTTGATCCCGCCAGGGAAAGGCTATGACTTTAACCAGGCTATTATGGATTTTGGAGCGATGGTCTGCGCAGCTCGTGACCCCTATTGTCTCCTGTGTCCGATGAAGTCGTTTTGCAAGACATATCCGTTCAGTCCGGCGACGCGTGAGCGGTAGTAGGGTGATCATGCAAGTCATTGAAGTAGCGGCAGGGCTTATCCATCGTGACGGTCGCTATTTGATCGCTCGTCGAAAGCCTGGCGCCCACTTAGCCGGTTTCTGGGAATTCCCCGGCGGAAAACGGGAAACAGGCGAATCGCTCACGGAGTGTTTGCAACGGGAACTGTTTGAAGAACTGAGCATTCGCGTCGACCTCCCCATTCCGTATCGGATCATTCGGCACGACTATCGAGATCGAATCATAGAGTTGCATTTTTTTCGATGTGCCATTGAACAAGGGGAACCAATACCTATCGGTTGTGAAGAAATCCGATGGGTGTATCCCGAAGATCTCACACAGTTTACATTCCCGCCGGCAGACTACGCGGTCATCGAAGCTTTGCGGCGCGATGCGTTCGGAGTTTCACGATGAAGGTGGTGCTCGACATTGAAACCGTCCAGGCTACACGCGATGAATGGGCTCGTCTATTGGGGAAGCCACCGGCAAGCGAAGCGTCTTATCCGGCAGAAGGGGGCTTCGATCTCTTTGCGGCAGGAGCTGTTGAAGAACAACGTCGCGCGGAGGATGAGTCGTATGCCAAGTCGGCGTTCGATGGGACATTCAGCCGCATCGTCTGTATCGGCCTGCTGGAATTTTCCGATCAGCTGGAAGCACGCAGCGCGGTCGCCTGGTTCGGAGTGAACGAGCGTGAGCTGCTCCGCCAATTGTGGGCGAGACTGGCCCAGGACCGTCCTACCTTGTTCATCACGCATAACGGGCTTGGTTTCGATCTTCCCTTCATCAAGAAGCGGTCGATCATCAATCAAGTGAAACCCAGTCTCGACATCAATCTCACAAAATTCCGTACCGAACCGGTCTATGACACGATGGCCATCTGGAGTAATTGGGATATGAGGGGTTGGGTCAAACTCGATGTATTGGCCCGCGCATTACAGGTTGACACGAAGTCGGGCAGTGGGGAGCAAGTTGCCGAGATGTGGGAAAAGAGGCAAGGTCGTGAGCTTGCGCAGTATTGTCTGCAGGATACCTATGTGACTTATGCCTGCTACTGCCGCATGAACTTTCGTCAGCCACTGTCCAGGGAGGTTGTCCTGTTGCAGCCTGAGTTGTACGATGTCGGTTGATCGATCAGTCGATCAACGAGTCCGATATGCTTCCGCCGATTTCCTTTTTGGGGCGGGACGGGCGGCTGTCTTGCTGGCCTTCAAGGTTTTCACCTCTTCCGTCCGTTGACGGAGCTCCTTCTTCATCCACGTTGCTTCCTTTTTCAGCATCGCAATCTCAGAGTCCTTGAGCTTGTTGGCCTCGCGCGCTTCCCGAAGCTCATCGAGCTTCCTGTTGAGCAGTTCATCAGTGCTCAATTGAGGAGTTTCTGAATCAGTCCGAGGGTCAAAAATCGAATCTTCCCGTGGCGGTGCCGACGCAATTTTCGCCGTTGAAGCGCTCGGTGTCGGCATCGCGGTTGGTGCGACTGAAGCAGCCTGAGATGTGGAAACCGACATGGGTTTTGAGGCTCCGGCTGTAGAGCGTGAACTCGGCATTGGTCCTTTGGCGAGGGCTTGGTAGTCGATCACCATCGTCATCGCTTCGCTTCCCAGAGCCACGAAGGAAGGAGCTTTTTCAAGACGAGCGGCAGAACTAGGAGTGAATCCCGAGGCCTTCCTGGTTTGAGAAGGAGCGATGGTCAGATAAATCGATCCTTTATGCATATAGAGGGTGCCCGCTGTGGGTTCAGTGCCTGACCCTGCCGATGGAGACACCTTGAAACCGACAATCTGCTCCGGTTTCGCTTGCGATAAACCTTGGGCTAGCAGGGGAGCAAGAAACTCGGCGTCTTCATCGCTGAATACTCTCATCGGCTTGCTGCCACTGGCGGGCATGTTGCCTGACATGTTCTGAACGTCATCGATCACAACGCCTTTCACTATTTTCAGCATCATCATCTGGTCAATGGTGGCTGGATGGCTGGCTTCAAATGACCAATCGGCGATTTCCTTGAGATAGATGGAGCCTTTAGCATTTTTATGGAGCTTTGCCTCTCCGGAAAGCATCGAGCATCCGGCCACGATCAGGCTGAGGCACATCAACGCACCGACATGTCGGAATCCGCGGACATTGAAATCTGTATGCATATAGGATCTCCTCACGTGATCTTGTGTTCAGATGGCGGTCTACCAGATACCTAGTGCCATGAGTACCATGCCGATCGCCAACCATCCGACTACTCCGACTGAAATGATTGTTTCGAGTGTAGTGCCGGAGTCAGACGGGTTTGGATTAGGCTTTGACTCCGAGTCGGCGGACTTCATAACGAGAAGGGAAATCCCTCGTTGCCGAACAGATAGACGCCGAATCTTAAGCAAGGTTCGTGCCTTTTAATTTTTGAAGTAACGAGTTTGTTATTGTCGTTCAAGGCGAGAGACTGTTCTTAACAAAATCCTGACGACCAAGCTTGAGAAGTTGGAACTTTGGAGGCTGCTTTCAAATCATGGGGTTAGCATCGAAAGATTGATCGAACAGAGGGAAAGGATTCGGACAATCGGCAACCAGTCTAGTCTTAATACGGGGCCAAAGGAGGGCGAATACAGAGAAAGAATAACCGGAGAACCGTCCGAAGATGGCCGAGAGAGCCGGTCAGAAAATGTTCATTTCAACCGTTTGGCGTGCAGAATTGTTCCGAAAGCTTGAGACAGGTGTCTCAGAAAGAATACGTCGTCAAGACTTGTCAGGATCATTCGCCATAAAGGGTCGCGGCTGAGGCGTCAAAGATATGTTTCGTAGTCAGCGTGCCTGGTTTAAAATCACCGGTGCTCTTATCCCATACGACCGTAATATTCCCGTCGGTTTTCCCCATTGCCTGGGTTGACGAACGGGTCGCATCACGTTCGACCAAAATTTCCATGTCTTTGCCGATGTATCGGCGGTTGCGCTCCAAAGTAATGCGGCGTTGAGTCTCTACCAGTCGAGCGACACGCATGCCTTTGACTTGATCAGGGACATCGTCGGCATACTTTCTAGCCGCGATCGTATGCTTCCGCTCTGAGTATTTGAAAATATAGGCTGAGTCGAACTGTGCCTGTTCTACCATGAGCGCTGTGGCCCGGAAGTCATCATCCGACTCGGAACAGAAACCGCAGATGATATCCGTGGTCAGGACGACATCGGGAACGGTGCTTCGAATGCGATCGACCAACGTAAGATAGTCGGTTCCTGTATAGGTTCGCCCCATCAGTTCGAGAATTCGGTCGCTCCCGGCCTGCAGGGGGAGATGAATGTGCTTGCAGATTTTGGGGTGCGTGGCAATGGCCTCGATGAGCGCGGCGGGAAAGTCCTTCGGGTGCGGTGAGGTAAACCGTACTCGATCGATCCCTGCGGTATTCGCCACGGCGGTGATCAGTCCGGCGAAGTCCCAGTCTTCATGGCGGTAGGAATTGACGTTCTGGCCGAGCAACGTGATTTGCCTGAATCCTCTGGCGGAAGCGTCACGAGCTTCGAGCAGAATAGATCTCGCATCACGCGACCGTTCACGTCCCCTCGTATAGGGGACGACACAGAAGGAACAGAAGTTATCGCAGCCCCGCATCACGGTAATCCAGGCGTTCACTCCGCCGTCGCGGTCCGGCATGATCCCTTCATAGGTTTCATACTCCGACAGATCGAGGGCAAACCCTTTCTGGGAGAGTCCCTGTTCTTGGGCTTCGAGCGCAATCGTCAGCAACGAGGGAAGTTGGCGATACGCATCTGGGCCGGCCAAGACGTTCGATGAGCGGTTCCTTTTCCGCCAGAGCGCTTTTTAGATTCTGGGCCATACAGCCAAGGACGCCGACGACGAGCGGGCGCTGTTTTTTCAGTGTTCTCAATTCAGAAAGGTGGGCGTAGATCTTATTGTGCGCATTCTCTCTGATGGCGCAGGTGTTCACCAATACGACGTTCGGCCCGTTCACGGTCTTCCGTAAAACCGAATCCTTCCCGCTTCAGCATCGAGCGAACGAGTTCGCTGTCGGACTCGTTCATTTGGCAGCCGAACGTTTCGATATGAACTTGTGGTGCGGTCTTTAGGATCATAGCGGTACCATGGAAAGCTGCGCTGTTTGAGCCGCAGCGACATTGCCAAAAGTGCAACGGTCTGTTGCGGCCGTGAGCGTGACCGGCAAGATTTGATTCTGGAAATCCCCGGAGTCCGCGATCCCCACTCTGGTGAAGTTCGGAGTCGTGCCGAAGCGATAGACATCTCGAGTCCCAGCTTCAAAAAGGACCGAGACCGTTTTGCCGATTTGTTTGTTGTGAAAGGTGAGTCTTTTGGCTCGGTCGAGAGCCAGGAGGAGATCGGCTCGTTTCTTCACCGATGCCGATGAGATCTGCTGCTTCAGACGCATTGCAGCCGTCCCCGGACGAGAGGAGTATGGAAATACGTGGAGATAGGAAAATGGAAGGTCAGTGGCGACGGCCATCGTATTCTGAAACGCGGTTTCAGTCTCACCGGGGAATCCGACCAAGAGATCAGTCCCAAGGCCGAGGCCGGGGATGGTTACGAAAGCCCTTTCGATCAGTTTGATATAGCCCTTGATCGTATGTCGGCGATTCATGGCCTGCAAAACCTGATCGTCCCCGCTTTGCAAGGGGATATGAAGATAAGGGCAGAGTTTCTTCGACGAGGCGAGGAGGTCAAGTAATTCGTCGCTGACTGTTGTGGGTTCAATTGAAGAGATGCGGATACGTTCGAAGTCCGCCGCTTGATCGAGCCAACGAAGCAACGAACAAAAGTCCCGACCTTGGTACGCATACTGGCCGATGTTCACGCCGGTCAGCACGACTTCCCGGTATCCTCGAGCGGCTAAGAGTTCAACTTCACGTTGGATGTCATCAAAGGTTCTGCTTCGCTCATGACCCCGCGCAAACGGAATAATGCAGAAACTGCACATCGTGCTGCAGCCGTCCTGTACTTTGAGCAAGGCGCGGGTGGAGTTCGATTCTGCGAAATGCGGCAGCTCGAAGTCTCCGCGCGCAATCGTTTTGGTATGACGGATCTCTGCGACGGATCGTTTCCGTAACTCGTGGGCGGAAGGAAGATAAGCCGGCAGATCGAGCTTGAATTGGTGGCCCACGATGAGGTCGATCCCTGTTTGTTGTTTGAGACGTTCCATTCCCGTTTGGGCGTAGCACCCGGTCACCGCGATAAAGGCATGGGGAGAGTGTTTCAGGGTCTTCCGGATCAGATATCGCGATGTCCGTTCTGCGTCTTCCGTAACCGCACAAGTATTGAGCACAAGCAGATCTGTCGGTTGGCCGAACTCGACGAGCTCAAACCCCTTTCGTCTGAGCCCCTCCCCAAGGATCGAGGTTTCGGCTTGATTCAAGCGGCAGCCGAGCGTATGAAGAGAGGCACGGGTCGTCACCATAGGGTGGCATTATAGGAAGATCATGCCTGTTCCGGCAAGGTCGCATATTGCGACGAGGCCCCGGGAATTGTTTGATAATTGCCGGAGAGACTATCCTCGGATCATATCCGAGTCGTTGGGGAGAGCGTGACGGTCATGCGTCTGCGTGCTCTCATCCTTTTTGTTTGTGCAGGATTGCTCTGGAGCCCTCCTGTGACGGGATGGAGCGCGGATTCGCTTCCCCCCGAGCCCGATCTCAATACTCGCGTCGATGAGCTGTATGACCATGAGGCGCGTCTCTTTATCATGCTGTATTCCCTTAGCGGAAACGGCAAAGTCGACTATGTCACGGCCCGGCTGGTTCAGGAGTATTCTCGGAGTACCTATGGTAATCCCATCTACCAGACTGAGGCCCAACCGCTGTTCTATTGGTGGAACCACATCATGTGGAACGATCCAGAGCAGGACGGGGTCAACGGAAACGAAAAGGTTTACCAGGAAAATACCGACTTCGATATCTCACGGTACAAACCCTGTGTGTTCAATGGACAGCCCTGTTAGTTCCCACGCCGGCAGGTGAGGCCGCTCCCGCATGTTTTGTGATTCTGCTGAACAGCTCCGGGAGGCGATGATATTCTGCCTTGCGGCGGAAAATCGCTCCGGTATGGTGTGAAAGTCTGACTGATTCGCTCACGTTCGTACGAGAGACTCTCTGTGAAGCAAGGAGCCTTCGATCTTGCCGGTCTCATGAATCGGCGCATCCTCGTGATGCTGCCGTTGGGTTTTGTCTCCGGCCTTCCGCTTGCGCTCACGTCCGGGACCTTACAGGCCTGGCTTACGGTCGAAGGAGTCGATCTCAAGACCATCGGCATTTTCACGATGGTCGGCCTTCCCTATACGCTCAAGTTCCTTTGGGCTCCCGTGATGGATCGTGTGATCCCACCTTGGCTCGGCCGGCGGCGCGGCTGGATGGTTCTGACACTGCTCAGTGTTGCGATCGGGTTGGTGCTTATGGCTGCGACCAATCCGCGGATTCATCCCGGATGGATGGCGGCCTATGCCGTGCTCGTCGCGTTTCTTGCCGCTTCGTTGGACATTGTTTTTGATGCCTATCGAACGGACACGCTCCATTCTCGCGAGCGCGGATTGGGTGCCGCCGTGTGGGTGAATGGGTATCGCATCGCTCTTTTGGCCTCCGGAGCCGGCGCGTTGGTCCTTGCCGATCATGTGGGATGGCAGATGACATATCTGGCGATGGCAGCCGTCATGCTGGCTGGGTTGTTCATCGTCCTGATCAGCCCGGACCCCACATCCGTCGCCGAGGCTCCGAAGAGTATGAGGGAAGCAGTCGGCGCACCACTGAAGGAGTTCTTTGGACGGCCTCACGCGGTGGGTTTCTTGGCCGTGATTATCCTCTATAAACTGGGAGACGCCTTTGCATCGACGCTCCAGACGGCCTTTTTGATCGGAGGACTCGGCTTTTCTGCTACGGATGTAGGCGCAGTGAAAGGGCTGGGGATTTTTGCAACGTTGCTCGGTGCATTTTGGGGTGGACTTTTGATGACCAGGTCCGGACTGGTGCGCTCCCTATTGATCTTCGGTGCCTTGCAAGCGGTCTCAAACCTGGGTTTTGTCGCATTGGCCGTAGCCGGCAAGAACCCAACCGCCCTCACGGCAGTCATCGTGATTGAAAATGTGACGGGAGGAATGGGTACCGCTGCGTTCGTAGCGTTGGTGATGTCGCTCTGCGATCCTCGGTATACCGCGACTCAGTTCGCGCTGCTGTCTTCGTTAGAGGCGTTGGGAAGGGTCTTTGCCGGTCGCCCGTCGGCGGATGTCGTGACTTTAGTCGGATGGACACAATTTTTTGTCTTGACCGTGGTGGTGGCTTTGCCGGGTCTTTGGGCTGTTTGGCGGGTCCGGCGTTTTCTCGAACCAGAACAGAAGACGGTCGTTCGCGCCTCTCTTACAGAGTCCGCAGTCTCGCCGGTTTCCGAGCGGCTATGAAGACAGTCGTCGTTGAAGGAAGAGCACGAAGAGCATCAAGGTAGGCAGCGGGGCCAGCACAAACGGCACCAACCATAACCAGACATTTTTGCCGCGCACGCGCGCTTGGTCGATCATCCAGACAAAAAGCCAGACCAATAGACAGGCATAGTTCAATATGATCCACTGGGTCGTGTGAATCTTGAGGACGCTCGTGCTCTCCGAAGGGCCTTGGAAGAGGAAGATTCCTAACAGCAGAACGAATACGCTCAATAGGCTGGCGACGAGTTTTTTGCTCCAGACGAACATAGCCTCCTCCTGACTCAAGAAGAATGTAAACGGAGTTCGGCTAAGCTAATTGGGGCGCTCTTCCTTTGTCAAATGAGATGAAGCCAGTCGGTATCGTGTTGTCTTAGAAGAAAGGTCGCTGCGAGAATACCATGAGCCTCCTTCGTTTGACCGTGGTGGTTGTTGTGCTTGGGGGAGCGATTGGTCTGGTTTTATCGAATCCGACCATGGACGATTATTTACGCTTCGTCGAACAGGAATTGAGTAAAGCGATAGACCGAATGGACCGGGGTACGCCGGCTCGAAGAACAACAATTTATTCGGCAGGTGTTTCAGTCGCAAAGTAGAAAGCTTCTCGAATCCATCGTGAGGCCGAATACGGCGCGACAGAACTGGGGAATTGCGAGCCGGTATGAAACGCAGGTGGCGGATACAAAAGTCATCGTTCTCGGTCTCGGCGGTCGGTTCATTCCCCTTCAGGGTGTCGAGGAAGCGATGCTGAAAATCGGACGAATGGCCTTCTAAAAAGAAAAAGGGCCAGGGTAATTTGGAGGGGCTTGATTTTACCGGTTATTTCTGTGGATAACCCCGTTGATAAGCGATCAGAATCGGCTATGAGATTCGCGTTGCGACTATTCACAGCCTTTCCTCTCATTTCCCAAAGATCCACAATACTTGGTGTTGACAAAAATTTATGATAGCTATATGTAGCTACCCATTGAAGTTAACGAGTTCTCCGTACCATGATGATGAGGTCTAAATCAAAGCATGGTCACAGTTCCTTTCCTCTCTCAGGAGGTCTACCGTGAAAATTGATCGAAGATTTACCCGTCGCGGGCAGAATCCCTACGAGGGGATCATGTTTGTAAAGCGTTCGTCGGAGATTCGGAATCCCGACGGATCCACCGTATTTAAGTTCGAAAATATCGACGTTCCGGAGGCATGGTCTCAGCTTGCCGTCGACATATTGGCCCAGAAATACTTTCGGAAGGCCGGAGTTCCGCAGCGCGATCAGAATGGGCAGCCGATCATCAGTCCGGACGGCAAGCCGGTATTGGAGGGTGAGCGAGATGCCCGTCAAGTCTTCGAGCGCATGGCCGGGTGTTGGACCCATTGGGGGAAGTCCTATGGGTATTTTAAGACGCCGGAAGATGCCGAGTCTTTTCACGATGAAATGTGCTGCATGCTGGCGCGCCAAATGGCCGCGCCGAATTCTCCCCAATGGTTTAATACAGGCCTTCATTACGCCTATGGGTTATCGGGACCGGCACAAGGACATTATTACGTCGATCCCGAGACTCGCGAAGTGGTGAAAGCCGCCAACGCCTTCGAACATCCTCAGCCTCATGCCTGTTTCATTCAATCAATCGAGGATGATTTAGTGAATGAAAACGGGATCATGGATCTTTGGGTCCGGGAGGCGCGGTTGTTCAAGTATGGTTCCGGGACCGGGACTAATTTTTCAAAACTGCGTGGGGATGGCGAAGGACTTTCCGGCGGCGGGAGGTCTTCCGGCCTCATGTCCTTCCTGAAGATCGGGGACCGAGCCGCCGGAGCGATTAAGTCCGGAGGGACGACGCGCCGTGCCGCCAAGATGGTGTGTTTGGATCTCGATCATCCGGATATCGAAGAATTCATCGATTGGAAAGTCATCGAAGAACAAAAAGT
Source organism: uncultured Nitrospiraceae bacterium (assembly GCA_963849655.1). Classification (GTDB taxonomy): domain Bacteria; phylum Nitrospirota; class Nitrospiria; order Nitrospirales; family Nitrospiraceae; genus Nitrospira_D. The sequence continues at coordinate 13,423 of CAWKJK010000053.1, read as the reverse complement.
CGCGGCGATGGTGACTGGTTCAAAAATTTGCGCGCAGCGCCTCAACGCCGTACTGAAAGCTTGTCATACGGTCGATGGCGAGGGCGCCCTCAGGCTGGACCTCGATCAGAAGACCAATCCGGCCTTGCGCGAGGCTCTGACATCGGCCCGTCGGGATATGGTGTCCGAAGCGTATATCCAACGAATGTTTTCCTATGCACAGCAAGGCTTCACGCACTTTGTGTTTCACGAGTATGACACGAATTGGGATGGTAAGGCCTACCAGACCGTCTCCGGCCAAAATTCGAACAACAGCGTCAGGATTCCCAATGAGTTTTTTGCCGCGCTCGAAACAGACGGCGATTGGCAGCTCAAACGTCGAACGAACGGCAAGGTCTGTAAGACCGTCAAGGCGCGTGAACTGTGGGATCGGATCGCTTGGGCAGCCTGGACTTGTGCCGATCCTGGGACTCAGTACGATACCATCATCAACGAGTGGCATACCTGTCCTGAAGACGGTCGCATCAACGCATCGAACCCCTGTTCCGAATACATGTTTTTGGATGATACGGCTTGTAATCTTGCCTCCCTCAATCTTACAAAGTTTTACACCGCCGACGGGCAGTTCGAACTGGAACATTTCCGCCATGCCGTTCGACTGTGGACGATCGCGTTAGAAATCAGCGTGTTGATGGCTTCCTTCCCCAGCCGGTCCATCGCTGAAAAGAGCTATCAGTTCCGGACACTCGGGTTAGGTTACGCCAATTTGGGAACCGTGCTCATGCGACAAGGAATTCCTTATGATTCGCCCAAGGCCCTGGCGATTTGTGGAGCCATCACGGCCATCATGACGGGGGAAGCATATGGGACGTCGGCGGAAATGGCTGCCGGATTGTCGCCTTTCCCGGGGTACGCAAAAAATCGAGAGCACATGCTGCGGGTCATCCGTAATCACCGTCGAGCTGCTTACCAGGTACCTCATGCTGAATATGAAGGTCTTACGATCGTTCCAACGGGAATCCGCCCTGAACATTGTCCTCCCGACATGCTTCTTGCTGCCAGACGAGCTTGGGATCATGCGCTTGAATTAGGAACGGCCTATGGGTATCGCAATGCACAAGTGACCGTCATCGCGCCGACCGGCACGATCGGGTTGGTCATGGACTGTGATACCACAGGGATTGAACCGGACTTTGCTCTGGTGAAGTTTAAGAAACTGGCCGGTGGAGGGTACTTCAAGATCATCAATCAAAGCTTGCCGATGGCGCTGACCAACCTCGGCTATACGGACCAGCAAACGCAGGATGTCATCCGTTATTGTGTCGGTGCTCAGACGCTCAAGGGCGCACCGTTCATCAATCACGACACGCTACGTCAAAAGGGATTCGACGATGCGGCCCTGGATCGTTTGGAGAGCAGTTTGGGGCAAGCGTTCGAAATTCAGTTCGCCTTCAATAAGTTTACATTGGGAGACGTGTTCTGCGCCGAAAAGCTTGGTTTGACCGAGGCCCAACTGAATGGAGCGAACTTCAACATGCTGAAGGCGCTCGGTTTTACGCAAGAAGAGATCGCAGCGGCAAACGATTTCTGCTGCGGGACGATGACGGTGGAAGGCGCGCCGCATTTGAAGGCCGAACACCTCGCGGTATTCGACTGTGCCAATCGGTGCGGTCGGATCGGGCAACGCTCCATCGCCGTTGATGCGCATATCCGCATGATGGCAGCGGCACAGCCATTCATCAGCGGCGCAATCAGCAAGACCATCAACATGCCGGCCGATGCCACGCTCGAAGACGTCAAGGCGGCCTATTTGCTTGCCTGGAAGAGCATGGTCAAAGCAGTCGCACTGTATCGTGACGGGTCCAAGCTGAGTCAGCCATTGAGTGCCTCGACGGACAGTGGAAAGACTGTGGAGACGACCACTGGCGTGATGGAGCTGGCGGAGAAAGTCACCGAACGGGTGCTCGTTCGGTACCTCGCCAAGCGACGCCCGCTTGCCGAGCCGACGAAGCGGATACACCCAAAAGGCAATCGTCGGGGGACATAAGCTCTACCTGCGCACTGGTGAATATGAGGACGGGACGGTCGGGGAAATCTTTTTGGACATGCACAAGGAAGGGGCGGCGTTCAGAAGCCTCATGAATTGTTTTGCGATCGCCATCTCTCTTGGACTTCAGCACGGCGTGCCGCTGGAAGAATTCGTCGAGGCGTTCGTCTTTACCCGGTTTGAGCCGAACGGTCCCGTCAAATTGAACGATCGAATCAAAATGTCTACTTCGATCATCGATTACATCTTCCGTGAATTGGCCGTGACATATCTCGATCGGTATGATCTCGCGCAGGTGAACGAAGAAGATCTACGTATGGATTCCGTGAAAAAGGACAATATGGATCCCGAATGCTTCGATGAAGAAGCGGACCTTGATGCGCTGGCTAAATCATCCGTTATTACGGAACATCTTCCCATCCGCCGGAACGGCGGAAAAAGAAATGGTCACGGAAACGGACACAGTGTTGCCAGACAAGTGGAAATCCTGCGTGAAACGCTCACACTGACGGAGGTTCAAAGCGCTAAAGAGGCCAAGGTGAAAGGCTACGAAGGCGATCCCTGCCAAGAATGCAAGCAATTCACGATGGTCCGCAACGGCACCTGTCTCAAATGTGTGACGTGCGGCGCAACGAGTGGATGCTCGTAATGCTGTTCATAAGAGGAGATTGAGGATGGAAAGCAATCGGCCGTTATCGTGTCTCTGGTGTGGAAAACGGCGGTTCCTGCGAATTCGATCGGGTGCCCCAGTCTTATTTTCGTTACGGTTACGGGCTCGAAAACTTTGTGTGAGACCGGCGTCCTCTCGCATCATGGTTCATCATTACGGGTCTTGGTCTCCGTTGCGAGCCGCTCGCTCAGCACGGCGAAAAAAGTTTTGATGCCGGACAGACACAAGGAGTACTGATATGCCGACTACGACGCAACTTGTCATCAGCGGTCAGAGTAAGCCGGGTGCTCTTGCCAGAGTGACGGCGATTCTCGGTGAAGCCGGGGTCAATATCAAGGCTTTCTCCGCTCCGGAAGTGATGGGTACGGGCAAGTTGCGTCTGCTGGTCGCGGATCTGGAACGTGCTCGTGCGGCCCTTAAGGCGGCGAAGATTAAGTTCGGCGAAGAAACCGCACTCCTGTTAAGTCTCGAAAATAAGCCAGGTGCATTAAGGAAGGTGGCGGATACCTTGATGAAGAGCCGGATCAACATAAAGTGCGGCTATTGCACGCCTTCACGGGAGGGGAAGCGGGCGATCGTCGTTCTGAGCGTTTCCAACACCGACAAAGCATTGGCCATTCTACGCAATCAGTCGCTCGACGAGTTTTGATCGATAAGGCTTAGCGCGCATTATTCATGAGCCGTTCTGCTGCAATCGTGGATTCGCCGCTGCGGCAAGCTGGCATACGATTCAACGGCATGCCGGTAGGTGAGCTCACCCCACGTGACCTCAACGTACTGTTTCAAGTACGCCTCGGCCCCTCGGGTCTCCGTTCGCCTGTCTCGCCTGGCGACTTTGCGATTTCACCACGAACGATCATGAATAATGCGCGCTAGGCCGCTCCCGCTCACGAAACCTACGCCTCTGCTCATCATTGTGATTGGAGTGGGCGCCTTTATCCACGATGGCTGCACCACAGCTCCCCCACCTATTGCTCGTTTCCCTGGGTATCCGATTGGATTTGTAGAACGAGGAATGGCCTCCTGGTATGGCCCTGGTTTTCATGGGAACAAGACGGCTAACGGGGAGCGGTACGACATGCACAAACTGACGGCGGCTCATCGGACGCTGCCGCTTGGGTCCGTTGCAGTTGTTCATTCGTTGACCTCGGGTCGCCATGTTACGGTCAGGATTAATGATCGAGGGCCGTTCGCTAGAGGAAGGATTTTGGACCTTTCATTGGCTGGTGCTCAGGCGCTTGGGATGGTCGGCAACGGAACCGACCAGATCGAACTTCGAGTGGTTGGCTATAATTCTCGACCCGAAGGGATGGGGGTACTACGGGTCCAAGTCGGTGCCTTCGCGGACCTTCAGAATGCTCGAGCGCTGTTTGCACAAGTTCAACGGGAGTTTCCCGATGGACGTATCATTCAGGTAGATTTCGCGGAAGGGCGTCGTTACCGAGTCCAAATCGGTCGATTCTTGACCGAACCGGAAGCTCAGGTGGCTGCGGTACGTCTCGATCGTACATTTAGCCTGCAATCGTTTGTTGTTCGGGATGATGGCTAAACACTGAAGGGATAGGGGGTACTACCAGGTGGCGTGTTTTTAGAACCAATTGATTTTTAAGCAACATTTTTTGAATTGCTTGCTTGTGTTTGATCCTTATGATAAATGTATCAGCTGTGGATTCTATTCTGAGCGGTGCAGTTATCCTAATCTTACATTCCTCTGAAGGGTGGCCCAAGAGGTATCCTCTGGGAGACGCCCGGCTTCTCATCAGGCCAGCCATACTGGTCCAGCGTCCCTAATATACGACTGCGATGGACATCCTCATCCTTTTAGGATTGATAGGGTTATCCGCTATCATTTCAACAGCCGAGATCGGCTTCTTCTCGGTCAACGAAACTCGACTGAAAGCATTGGCGCAGAACGGCAGTAAACGGGCAGCTAAAGCCCTTCAACTGAGGAGCGATCCCCAAAAGCTCCTCTCGACCATTCTGGTAGGCGACCGCCTCGTCAGTACGGCGACGCCTATGTTTGCCACCTTCATTACATTGAATGCTTATGGGGGCAAGAGTGCGTTTGAGGAAGCGATCGCGGTCATGGTCGGTATCCTGACCTTTGTTCTCTTAGTGTCAGTGGACGTCATCCCAAAGACGCTGGCGGCAAAGTTCTCCGTACCAGTGACGCTGAACATGGCCTACCCTGTCTATTGGGTTCAGGTCATGCTGAGGCCTCTTCTTTTTCTGATCGTCCCTCTGATCCACAGTTTGACGGGAGGAAAGGGGTTGACGCTTCCCTTGGTGACGGAGGAAGAGCTGAAGATCATGTTGGACCAAGGAGGAAAGGCCGGGAGAATTAGAATTCGAAGAAGTCAAAATGATCAAGAACGTGTTTCAGCTAAAAGATATAACGGCGGAAGATGCGATGACGCCGCGCATCTACGTGTTTTCTCTCGACGGGAACCTTCGACTCAAGGAGGCACAGGAGCTGCTCTATAATTCTAAGTATTCCAGAATTCCCCTTTATGACGGGATGCTCGATAACATAACGGGGATTCTCTACAAGACGAAGGCGTTGACTGAGTTGGCCAAAGGAAGAACTGATTTGCGCCTTCGGGATATCGCCCATCCTCCGCTCTTCGTCCCGGCTGGAAAAACAGCGGATGATTTGATGAAGCAGTTCCAGCAGGAAAAGCGGCATATGGGAGTCGTCGTCAATGAATTCGGTGGCGTCATGGGATTGGTGACACTCGAAGATCTTCTCGAGGAAGTCGTAGGTGAGATCGTCGATGAAACGGATATTACTGAAGAACTCATCAAACGCATCGGAAAGAACCAAATCCTGGTCCACGGACGGACGGAAGTTCGAAAGGTGAACGATTTCCTAAAGGTCGAGCTCGGAGATGAAGCCTTGACTATCGGAGGGTTGATCCAGGAAAACCTCGGGCGCATCCCTCAGGCAGGAGAAGAGCTCCGCATCGAGAATTGTCGTCTGGTGGTCCATGAGGCGGATCCTCGCTCGATACGAAGCGTGCAAATTTTCAAGGACGAGAAAGGTCGCCTGTTCCGGTCGAAGCCTCGGTGTGACTAGCCTTCCTTCTGTTGCTCTATCAAGTCTAGGAAAGCCTTTTCGTCAAGGACCGTCACCCCTAACTTCTGAGCCTGATCGAGTTTGGAGCCAGGATCTGTGCCGGCTACGACATAGTCTGTCTTCTTGCTGACACTGGATGACACCGTGCGCGCCGAACCGTTCGACCAACGCCTTGGCTTCATCCCTCGTCAGCCTCTCTAATCCACCGGTAAACACGAAGCTCTTCCCTGAGAAGCGGCAAAGCTCTCCGCTCTCAGGAGAGGGTGTGCCTATGATCGAAATGCCCAGTTTAAGCAGTTGATCGATGACTTGTCGGTTCGAGCTTTCTCGGAAGTAGGAGACCAAGCTCTCCAAATTTCTGGACCAATCTCCCTGACTTCCTGAAAACGGTCGCGATCAGCCGACATAATGGCATCGAGAGAGCCGAACTCTTTCGCGAGCACTTTGGCGATGTGCTGTCCCACTTGGCGGATTCCCAGCCCCATCAAAAATCGATCGAGGAGGACACCGTTTTACTTCGAGCGATGGCATCAAGGAGAAGGGTTGAGGATCGTTCCGCGAACCCCTCAAGCTCAAGAAGTTGTCCAGGTCTTAGCCGATAAAGATCGGATAGATCTTTCACGAGGCCGTGATCGACTAATTGAGCGACCGTTTTCTTACCCAGTCCGTCGATATTGAGAGCGGCCTTTCGACGCGAAGTGTTCAATCGCGCCCTTCAGTTGGGCCGGACAGGCGGCTTGACCAGTGCAGTAGAAGTAGGCGCCTTCTCTTGCCACGGCAGAACCGCATATCGGACAGCGATGCGGCATTTGGAAAGGGTCTGATCTGACTTCATTTGAGACGGGGATACGTTCAGCAATCGCCGGAATGACATCGCCCGCGCGCTCGACTCGAACCGTGTCGCCTATGCGGATGTCCTTTCTTGCCACTTCATCGGCATTGTGAAGGGTTGCTCGGCTGATGGTCACTCCACCCACTTCCACCGGTTTCAGCAGAGCGAGAGGGGTCAAGGTGCCGGTTCGGCCGACGGAGATGGCAATATCCTGCACATCCGTGATTTCCTTCCGAGGAGGAAACTTGAACGCGATAGCCCAACGAGGACTTCTGGATTTCATTCCCAGTCGAGCTTGCCAATCCACGCGATCGACTTTCACCACTACCCCATCAATCTCATAAGGGAGATTATCGCGCTGGTCTTCCGTTTCTCGGTGAAACGCCAAGACCTGATCGATGGTTCCGCATCGTCGGCGAAGGTGAGGGACTGGAAGTCCGCATAGAGCCAGCATCTCCAGTTCAGCCCAGTGCGACGGAGGAGGGGTTCCGGTCATCGCCATCACTTCGTAGCAGGTAACGACAAGCGGGCGAGAGGCGGAACCATCGATCAGGTCTTGGCGTTTCACCGAGAAACGGAAGACCACGCGATAATCTCCTTTAGATTGATGGGGTAGTGGTGAAAGTCGATCGCGTGGATTGGCAAGCTCGACTGGGAATGAAATCCGGAACCGTTGGGCTATCGCGTTCAAATTTCCTATGGGAAGGAAATCACGGATGTGCAGGATATTGCCATCTCCGTCGGCCGAACCGGCACCTTGACCCCTCTCGCCCTGCTGAAAACCGGTGGAAGTGGGTGGAGTGACCATCAGCCGAGCCAACCCTTCACAATGCCGATGAAGTCACAAGGACATCCGCATAGGCGACACGTTCGAGTCAAGCACGCGGGTGTCATTCCAGCGATTGCTGAACGTATCCCCATCAAATGAAGTCAGATCAGACCCTTTCCAATGCCGCATCGCTGTCCGAATATGCGGTTCTGCATGGCAAGAGAAGGTGCCCTCTCAAGCCGCCTGTCCGCCCAACTGAAGGGTGCCATTGAACACTTCGCATCAAAGGCCGCTCTCAATATCAACAGACTGGGTAAGAAAACGGTTGCACAATTAATCGACCGCGGCCTCGTGAAAGATCTATCCAACATGCTCTCGATCGATTTTTGATGGGGCTGGGAACATGCCAAGTGGGACACACATGGCCAAAGTGCTCGCGAAGATTTGCGGGCTACTCTCGATGCCATTATGTCCGCTGACAGCGACCGTTTTCAGGAAGTGAGGGAAATTGGTCCAGAAATTTCTGAGAGCTTGGCCTCCTCTCGAGAAGCTCGAACCAACAAGTCATCGATGGACTTGCTTTAATTGCAGTTCGATCATAGGCACACCCTCTCCCTGAGAGCGGGGTAGTTTTGCCCTTCTCAAGGAAGAGCTTCGTGTTTACCGGTGGATTAGAGAGGCTGACAAGGGATGAAGCTGGACGATCCGGTCGAACGGTTCGGCGGCACGTGTCATCGTGTCGTAAGAAGACAGACTATCATAACCGGCACAGATCCTGGCTCCAAACTCGATCAGGCTCAGAAGTTAGAGGTGACGGTCCTTGACGAAAAGGCTTTCCTAGATTTGATAGAGCAACAGAAGGAAGGCTAGTCGCACCAAAGAGCTTCAAGCCGGAACAGGGACCTTTTCGTCCTTGAAAATTTGCACGCTTGGTATCGAGCGAGAAGATCCCCTCATGGACCACCAGACGACAATTCTCGATGCGGAGTTCCTGCCTGAGGGATGCGCCCGAGGTTTTCCTCGATCAACCCTCCGATAGTCAAGGCTTCATCTCCGAGCTGGACGATGTTTAGGAAATCGTTCCACCTTCCGAACTTCCAGTACAAGATCCCATAAACCAGTTCTTCAATGCGTTTGATGAGTTCTTCAGTAATATCCGTTTCATCAACGATCTCACCTACAACTTGTAGAAGATCTTCAAGTGTCCACCAACCCCATGACGCCACCGAATTCATTGACGACGACTCCAGATCCGCTTTTCCTCCTGGAACTGCTTCATCAAATCATCCGCTGTTTTTCCAGCCGGGACGAAGAGCGGAGGATGGGTGAGTCCGAAGGCGCGAATCAGTTCTTCCTTTGGCCGACTCAGTCAACGCCTTCGTTGTAGAGAATCCCGGTTATGTTATCGAGCATCCCGTCATAAAGGGAATTCTGGAATACTTAGAATTATAGAGCGGCCTCCTGTGCCTCCTTGAGTCGAAGGTTCCGGTCGAGAAACACGTAGATGCGCGGCGTAGTCGCATCTTCCGCCGTTATATCTTTTAACTGAAACACGTTCTTAAATAGTTTTAGCTTTCGAATTCTAATTCTCCCGCCTTTCCTCCTTGGTAAACTCAGCTCTCCTCCGTCACCAAGGGCTGGTTCAACCCCTTTCCTCCCGTAGAACTGTGGATCGAGGGACGATCAGAAAAAGAAGAGGCCTCAGCATGACCTGAACCCAATAGACAGGGTAGATCTAGCGTCACTGGTACGGAGAACTTGCCGCCAGCGTCTTTGGGATGACGTGTACTGACACTAAGAGAACAAAGGTCAGGATACCGACCATAACCGCGATCGCTTCCTCGACGTCGTCTTGCCCCCATAAGCATTCAATGTAATGAAGGTGGCAAACATAGGCGTCGCCGTACTGACGAGGCGGTCGCCTACCAGAATGGTCGAGAGGAGCTTGGGGATCGCTCCTCAGTTGAAGGGCTTTAGCTGCCCGTTTACTGCCGTTCTGCGCCAATGCTTTCCAGTCGAGTTTCGTTGACCGAGAAGAAGCCGATCTCGGCTGTTGAAATGATAGCGGATAACCCTATCAAAATACTAAAAGGATGAGGATGTCCATCGCAGTCGTATATTAGGGACGCTGGACCAGCCCTATGGCTAGCCATGAGAAGCCAGGCATCTCCCGAGGATACCTCTTGGGCCACCCTTCCAGAGGAATGTAAGATTAGGATAACTGCACCGCTCCGGATCGATCCACAGCTGATACATTTATCATAAGGATCAAACACAAGCAAGCAAAAAATGTTGCTTAAAAATCAATTGGTTCTAAAAACACGCCACCTGGTAGTACCCCCAATCCCCTTCTCGTGTTTAGCCATCATCCCGAACAACAAACCAATTTGCAGGCTAAATGTACGATCGAGACATTGCACAGCCACTGACTTCCGGTTGTCAAGAATCGACCGATTTGGACTCGGTAGCGACAGCCTTCCGCGAAATCTACCTGAATGATCGTCCATCGGAAACTCCCGATTTGAACTTGTGCAAACAGCGCTCGAGCATTCTGAAGGTCCGCGAAGGCACTTTGGACCCGTAGTACCCCCATCCCTTCGGGTCGAGAATTATAGCCAACACGCTCGAAGTTCAATATATATCGTGAGCTCAAAGTTTCATTGCCGCGCCTCGCGCGCGCCGTACACCTCCACGAACGGCCCTCGATCATTAATCCTGACCGTATGACGTGGCGAAACCCCGAGGTCAACAATGAACAACTGCAACAAGGACCCCAAGCGGGCAGCATCCGATGAGCCGCCGTGAGTTTGTGCATGTCGTACCGCTCCATTTTAGCCGTCTTGCTCCATGAAAACCAAGCAAATCCTCGTTCTCATCCAATGGGATACCCAGGGAAACGAGCAATAGGTGGGGGAGCTGTGGTGCAGCCATCATAGAATAAAGGCGCCCACTCCAATCACAATGATGAGCAGAGGCGTAGTTTTCGTCAGCGGGAGCGGCCTAGCGCGCATTATTCATGATCGTTCGTGGTGAAATCGCAAAGTCGCCAGGCGAGACAGGCGAACGGAGACCCACCCGTACTTGAACGGTACACGTTGAGGTCACGTCGTGTCGCCTACCGGCATGCCGTTGAATCGTATGCCAGCTTGCCGCAGCGGCGAATCCACGATTGCAGCAGAACGGCTCATGAATAATGCACACTAGCCTTATCGATCAAAACTTGTCGAGCGACTGATTGCGTAGAATGGCCAATGCTTTTTTGTCGGCTAGAAGCGACAATCGCCCGCTTCCCTCAGTGAAGGCGTGCAATAGCCGCACTTTATGTTGATCCAGCTACTCATCAAGGTATCCGCCACCTTCCTTAATGCACTGGCTTATTTTCGAGACTTAACAGGAGTGCGGTTTCTTCGCCGAACTTAATCTTCGCCGCCTAGGGCCACACGAGCACGTTCCAGATCCGCGACCAGCAGACGCAGACTTGCCCGTACCCCTCCTTGATATTGACCCCGGCTTCACCGAGAACCGCCGTCACTCTCGCAAGAGCACCCCAGCTACTCTGACCGCTGATGACAAGTTGCGTCGTAGTCGGCATATGCGTACTTGTCCACATCAAAACTTTTTTCGCCGTGCTGAGCGAGCGGCTCGCAACGAAGGTTGATGATGAACCATGATGGAGGACACGTACTGCAAAGTTTTCGAGCCCGTAACCGTTAACAATACCTCGGATGCCGAATTCGCAGGAACCGCCGTTTTCCACACCGAGCGCGAAAAACGCGATTGCTTTCGCATCCTCAATCTCCTCTTATGAACAGGCGTACGAGCATCCACTCGTTGCGCCGCACGTCACACATTTGAGAGCAGGTGTGCCGCTGCGACCATCGTGAATTGCTTGCATTCTTGGGCAGGATGGCCTTCGTAGCTTTTCGCCTTCGCCTTTAGCGCTTTGAACCTCCGTCAGTGTGAGCGTTTCACGCAGGATTTCCACTTGTCTGGCAACACCGTGTCCAGTTTCCGTGACCATTTCTTTTCGCCGTTCCGGCGGGAATGGGAGTGTTTCCGTAATAACGGATGATTTAGCCAGCGCGGTGGAGACCCACTTTCTTCATCAAAGCATTGCGGGTCCATATTGTCCTTTTTAGCGGAATCCATACGTAGATCTTCTTCCTATTCACCTGCGCGAGATCATACCGATCGATATGTCACGGCCAATTCACGGAAGATGTAATCAATGATCGAAGTAGACATTTTTGCTCAATAGTTCAATTTGACGGGACCGTTCGGCTCAAACCGGGTAAAGACGAACGCCTCGACGAATTCTTCCAGCGGCACACCGTGCTGAAGTCCAAGAGAGATCGCGATCGCAAAAGCGTCAATTCATGAGGCTCCTGAACGCCGCCCCTTGCTTGTGCATGTCCAAAAAGATTTTTCCCGACAGGTCCGTCCTCGTATTCACCAGTGCGCAGGTGAGGTTATCTCCCCCAACAAATTGCCTTTTGGGTGTATCCGCTTCGTCGACTCGGCCACGGGCGTCGCTTGGCGAGGTATCGAACGAGCACCCGTTCGGTAGGTGACTCCTCCGCCAGCTCCATCACGCCAGTGTTGTCTCCACAGCCTTTCCACCTCAATGGCTGACTCAGCTTGGACCCGTCACGATACAGTGCGACTGCTTTGACCATGCTCTTCCACGCCAGCAAATAGGCGGCCTTGACGTCTTCGAGCGTGGCATCGGCCGGCATGCTGATGGTCTTGCTGATTGCGCCGCTGATGAATGGCTGTGCCGCGGCCATCGTCGGGATATGCGCGTGCAACGGCGATGGAGCGTTGCCCGATTCGACCGCGCCGATTGGCACAGTGGAAATTCCGCGAGATGTTCGGCCTTCAAATGCGGTGCGCCTTCCACCGTCATCGTGTCCCGCAGCAGAAATCGTTTGCGGTAAGCTCTTCTTCCGTAAACCCGAGCGTCTTCGGCGTGTTGAAGTTCGCTTCATTCAGTTGAGTCTCGGTCAAGCCAAGCTTTTCGACGCAGAACGCGTCTCAGCGTGTAAACCTTATTGAAGGCGATTTTCAAACGCCTGCCCCAAATTGTTCTCCAAATGACCCAGGGCTGCATGAGCCGAATCCCTTTGACGCAACGTGTCGTGATTGATGAACGGCGCGGGCCAGACGTCTGGGCACCGACACAGTAACGGACGATATCCTGTGTTTGTTGGTCCGTATAGCCAAAGGTAGGCCAGCGCAACCGGCAAGCTTTGATTGATGATCTTGAAGTACCCTCCACCTGCCAATTTCTTAAACTTCGCCGGAGCAAAGTCGGCTGGACGTCCGGTGGTATCACAGTCCATGACCAACCCAATTGTGCCGGTCGGAGCGATGACGGTCACTTGTGCATTGCGATACCCATACGCTGTCCCTAATTCAAGCGCGTGGGTCCACTGGCAGCGAGGACATGTCGGGAGGACGATGCTCAGGGCGGTTCCCGCCGGAGTGATCGGTGAGACCTTCATATTCCACATGAGGCACCTGGTACGGCGGCCCAACAGGTGATTACGGATGACCCGCAGCAGCATGTGCTCTCGATTTTTTGCATACCCCGGGAAGGGTGACAATTCGGCCGCCGTTTCAGCCGACGTCCCGTACGCTTCCCCGGTCATGATGGCCGTAATAGCTTCCACGATTGGCGAGTCGTTAAGGGATTCCTTCTGGCATGAGCACGGTCCCCAAATTCGCGTAACCTGAGCGGAACTGATAGCTCTTTTCAGCGATGGGGCGGCTCAGGAAGGCCATCAATACGCTGATCTCCAATGTCCGCGACCGAAACAGGCGGTCACAAATGTTCGTTGCGAACTGCCCGTCTGCAGTGTGAGGAAAACTTCGTGAGATTGAGAGAGGCGATTGCAGGGCCGTTGTCGTAGAACCTGTATTCGGAACAGGGGTTCGATGCGTTGATGCAACCGTCTTCTGGACACATATGCCCACTCATTGATGATGGTATCGTACTGAGTCCCGGATCGGACAGCAAATCCAGGCCGCCCAAGGCCGTCCGAGTTGCC
>CAWKJK010000052.1:0-9056 GCA_963849655.1 uncultured Nitrospiraceae bacterium | reverse complement strand
ATTACGCCACGTATTGCACAACCGGCGCTTTCTACCGGCTCCGCCGTACGCGCATTCTGGTCTGGTACCGAATTCAACTATGCGACAAGCCCAGTCTTCCAATCCCTCTAGGAAGGCATCGGCCTTGGTGGGACGCGAATACGGGAGGATTCCTGCCTATGGTGGCGCTCGGATGAAAGACGCAGGACAGACAAACATGGTCCGATCATTGACCCAGTTGGCAACGCCTGATCCTCTGTTGGTGATCAAGCCGGGAGAATCGGTTGTTCAATCAGGTAAAGAGCTAAGGCTTTCTGTCGTAGACGGGCGAATCAATGCATCGAGCGAGCCCACATTCAAACTGGGCTATGACCCCGTGATTCTGCAATTCAAACGACTTGATAATGCGGAGTTGATCGACACGGGCGAGACCACAATGGTGGACAAGGTCGGGCAAGCAGGAGCCATCACGTTCCACTTTGCTCGCCCGGCTCAGCGTTCGCCACGAACTATGAATGTCATCTTCGTGGCAAAGGCGCCAGGAGTGTCGCCGATTCGCGTTGAACTGACTGATTCCGGCAGTGCGGCGCAGGCATTGCCAGAAGTAGTCGGGACAGGGGTGGTGCGAGTGCGGTGAGGGAGGACGGCCTAACACTCATCGAGATTCTCGTCACCATGGCCATTATTGTGATCCTGACTTCGGTCGCCATGCCTCTGAGTAAGGTGTCGACAAAACGAGCCCAGGAGATTGAGCTGCGCCACGTCTTGCGGTCGATTCGCGGTGCGATCGATCTGTTTAAGATGGAATGGAATCGCGATGGAGATGTGTTACTTGGAGCGGTCTGTATGAAGAATAAGGTGGTGTGTAAGGAAATTACCGGGCCGTACGGCTATCCGAAGTCCCTCGATGCTCTGTTAGGAGTAAAACTGACGGGAGAGGAGGCAACGGTTCGAGGCACCACGGTGAGACGTTATTTGCGCACGATGCCGATCGACCCCCTGACAGGGAAATCCGATTGGGTGTTGCGTTGCTACAAGGATCGTCCGAAGCCGTCCAGTTGGTGCGGTGACGATGTCTACGATGTGATGACGCAAAGTGAGGAGCCTGCGCTCAATGGTACCAAGTATCAGGATTGGTAAGATGGGCGGCTGGAATGCAAAGGGTTTACGCTGATTGAACTCATGATCGTCGTGTCCATTGTCGGCATTTTGGCCACAATCGCCGTTCCGTCCTATCAGTCATCATTGATCAAATCGAGGGAGACGGTATTGCGACAAGACCTTTTCACGCTGCGCGAGTTGTTGGACCATCACCGTGCGGACAAAGGGGAGTACCCGCCGTCCTTGGATGGTCTGGTAACGGTAGATCTGCGGACCCTTCCCAAAGACCCCTTTACGAATTCGCCGAGCTCTTGGCAACAGATCATTGAACCGACAGAGGGTGGTACCTTTGACGTGTATTCAGGGTCGGACCTTGATTGGAACAAATGGGACTCCATATAACCAATGGTGAACAGACGCGAGAGATCGGCTCAGAGTAGATTCCGCCCTGGGCACAAAGTGGTTCGAGTGAAGGGGAAATGGTGGAATACGTCCATTGGACTCCTGCTGCTCGGAATGTCGGCCTGTAGTCCGCTCGAACCCATCATCATCAAGAGCCGGAGATGTCGGATCTTCAGCTCACGGTGGATACCCTCCAAACTTCATTGCGAGATGCCCCAGCGAACGGTTGACGAGTTGAGAGCAGAGGTGAAGCACACAGCGCCAGGAATTGGCTGATGTGCAGATCGCCCGGGCGCAGCTTCAAGGGCGCATTCGGGAGGCGGAACGTCGATTGACTGAAGCTCGCCATGTGATTGATCTCCAGCGGGAAGAACTAAGCAGCGCTCGTTCCGAACGGGAACAGGTGGGGCGGACCAGAGCCGCACTGCAAAATCAACTGAAGCAGCTTCAAAAGCTGGCATCAAAAGTAGGGAAGCCAGTGAAGGGACATGTGTCTCCCGTGGCTATAGCTTCTCCAAGAGATGGTCAACTTGAGTTAGCGATTGTCGACTCTCAGCAGGGTGCCTTGTTGGCTGCTGTAGAGGAGGGGACTCGGGTTGGCCCGGAGCTGGAGGAGAACCAGGTGTCGGGAGAATCTACGGTCGGCGAAGCACCGATGGGCTCTCAGTCGTCAACGGTGCCCCCTCGCTTACACATAGTGGTCAAGTCTGGAGACACCCTGTGGAGTATCGCACGTCGATATCACATGTCCGTCAGAACGTCTCCTGATTCTCAACGCCCTTCCTAGTGACCGTATTCAAGTTGGTCAAGCCCTCTGGCTGACTGAGCCGCCTATTGAAGAGGCCGAGCACGAACGAATGTAGTGGCGTGTGACGGGCTAAGCAGCGAGTCGTGAAGGTCTAACTATGGCAGTATTTGCATACCGAGTCGCACGGCCTAATGGGTCCACATCCAGGGCACATATCGAAGGAGAAAAGGAATCTATCGGTCGTGCCAAATTAGAGTCACAAGGATTGTTAGTTTTCAATCTTCACCGTCGAGGAATATCTCGCTCAAAACGGGCAACGTCGTCGGTCATGGAGAAAGCTTCCGATCGGGCAGTTTCTAGTCTTCAATCAAGAATTACTGGCTCTCGTAAGTCCGGACTGCCCATTTTGCGCATCTGGGATCTCCTGATCGAACGAGCCGGTCATGTTGGATTTCAGCGGACACTACGCGACGTGCGGGAAGACATTCGAGGCGGAGCCTCGGCCTCGGATGCATTAGCTAAACACCCCGTATATTTTCCGGAACTCTATGTCGCTACGGTAAAGGCAGGAGAGCAATCGGGCAATCTTCCGGAGGTGCTGCAGCGATACGTTGCGTATCTGAAGCTGATGGTCGGTCTTCGTCAGAAAGTGAAGAAGGCGATCTCCTATCCCATTTTCCTGGTCGTATCGGCCTGGCCGTGATCGGGTTTCTATTGACCTATGTCATGCCGACTTTCGTATCAGTCTATGGAGAGTCCGCGAAGACCTTGCCTTGGGCGACTCAAGTCGCGCTCGACTTAGTCGACATATGCCGAAGTCACGGATCGTGCCTGCGGTAGTCGTCATGATCGGCATCATACTCGGGACACATGCTTACTATGCCACCTCGGCGGGGCAGCTGGCAATCGATCGTCTTGTGCTGAAACTCCCTCTCGTGGGTCAGATCGCGGTCGAACACAATACCGTCCAGCTGACGCGAACGCTCGGAACTATTCTTAGCCGGAGGCACCCCGCTCATTGATGCCTTGCAAGGCGCACGAGGAGCCGTTTCAAATCGATGGATCTCACAAGAAACGGTCGGGGCCGTCAATGAGATTCGTGAGGGAGCGACACTGGCTGATGCATTGGATCGTTCCAGAGTGCTCCCGAGACTCGCGATCGAAATGTTATCGGTAGGGGAGGAAACGGGTTCGCTTGATACGATGTTACGGGACGTCGCGGAGTTTTACGAGGCCGACCTCGATACGAAGCTTACGCAGCTGACCACATGGATAGAGCCGGTTCTACTGCTCGTCATGGGAGTGTTGGTCGGCGGAATCGTCATTGTAATGTACCTGCCGGTATTTCAGATGGCCGGCACCGTCGGCGGCTAGATAGGAGAGAAGTGGGATCTGAAGGTGACGAGGATACGATGATAAGAGAGGTAGTCTATGCCACGTAGTCTTGCGAGGCCGTCTCTTGCCGAGGTCCTGGTCGACCAAGGAATGCTCACAAAGCGCACGGTGGAGGATGTCCTATGCCGATTGAAGGGAGTGGCTGCCGCTTTGGGACAAACGCTGATCAGTGAAGGACTCCTCTCGGAGGATCAATTGGCTCATGCCCTGGGCGTTCAATACGATCTCCCCTATGATCCGTTGACGGATTTTCGGGTCGATCCGCGATACTA
The DNA here is from genome assembly GCA_963849655.1 of uncultured Nitrospiraceae bacterium. GTDB lineage: Bacteria > Nitrospirota > Nitrospiria > Nitrospirales > Nitrospiraceae > Nitrospira_D. Next base: position 5,159 of record CAWKJK010000052.1, on the reverse strand, counting down.
CGAGACCATCTCGATCAAGTTGATGCAACGATTTCCCTTTGTGCCGATCGCTGAGCATTCCGGAGCATCTGACCATCGCCATCGCCGATCCACACAACCTGCTCGGGTTCGACGAACTGGAGCTGCTGATCGGAAAGCCGCTGGATCGAGTCGTCAGCTCCAAAAGCGCAATTCTGGCGGCGCTGGAACGCAGTGAGGGATCGAGTCAAGCGCTCCGTGAGTTGGAAGCGGAGTATCGGTCGATCTTGGTGAAAGAAGATGATCGAGGAGAAGAAATTCCAACGCTCGATCAAGCGGGAGAAGAACAGAGTCCGGCCGTGAAGCTGCTGGACTCTATCCTGCTGAGTGCGATGCAGCGTCGCGCAAGTGACATCCATATCGAAGCCGCTGATCGTGCGACAAAAGTCAAGCTTCGGGTCGACGGCATCCTGATTCCTGCCATGGAGCCGTTGGATATTCGATTACATGCTCCTTTAGTCTCTCGTCTTAAAGTCATGTCGGAGCTTGATATTGCCGAGCGCCGGGTGCCTCAAGATGGGAGTTTTCGCATGAGGCTGGATCGAAAGACCGTGGATTTTCGTGTCTCAATTGTGCCGAGCGTCTTTGGCGAGTCGGTCGTGATTCGAATATTGGACCGAGACTCGATTGCGACCGGAGTGTCGGACTTGAAGCTCGAACGAATGGGATTTAATCCGGAAGATCTGAAGCGATTTCGGAAAGCGATTACGCGCCCCTATGGCATGGTATTGGTAACGGGGCCGACAGGAAGCGGGAAGACGACGACGCTGTACGCCTCGATATCGGAGATGAACACGCTCGAAGACAAGTTGATTACGATCGAAGATCCCGTTGAATACCAACTCTCGGGAGTGGTGCAGATTCCCGTCAATGAAAAGAAGGGAGTCACGTTTGCTCGAGGCCTTCGGTCCATACTACGCCATGATCCGGACAAGATTATGGTCGGCGAAATTCGAGATGCCGAAACGGCACAGATCGCGATCCAATCGGCCTTGACCGGCCATCTTGTGTTGACGACGGTGCATGCGAACAATGTCTTTGACGTCATCGGGCGGTTCGCGTCGATGGGGATCGACACCTATAATTTTCTGGCGGCTCTCAACTGTGTGTTGGCGCAGCGGCTGGTCCGTATCCTGTGTCCGTCATGTCGGACTCCAGTCAAAGGACAGCAGGCCCTTATTGAAGAATCAGGATTGGACTATGAACAATACAAGGATACGCCGTTCTATGAAGGAAAGGGGTGCCCACAATGTCATGGTACTGGGTACCGAGGAAGAAAATGCATCACGGAATTCCTCGATTTGACGGATGAAATCAAAGAGATGATTCATGCCGAGCGGCCTCTTGCAGAAATCCGGTATCGAGCTGTGACCGATGGAATGATTACGCTGCGGCAGTCGGCGCTGAAAAAAGTGTTGCATGGGGAGACGTCGCTGCGAGAGATCAATCGTGTGACGTTCAGCGAGGAAGGGTAATGCGATGTGGGAATGGGCCAGTAGCCGACCACAGCGTTGCTTGAAGTTCGGAACCGACTCGATCGCGTGGGCCGAAACCGAGCGAAATTGGCGTGGGCAGCGCCGATATACGTGCGTCATGTCTCCGCTTTCCGATGGCATGATCAAACCCTCTCCGACGGAGGAGAATGTATCCGATCCCTCAGCATTGGCGGATCAGATTCGTGTCCTGATGGGTTCAGGCTCTGTTCACCATGCTGTTGGGGGAACAATCCTCTCTGACCTTCCTCGGCGGATTGGAGTGTTGCTGCCTGACACGGCGGTTAGAGCGACAATCCTGCATCTTGAGCAGCTCCCTGTCAGGCGCGAGGAACGCGACGCGCTGATCCGCTGGCGGCTTGGTCAAGAGCAACTATTCCCGCTGAGCGGCGCGAAGGTCTTGTTCCAGGTGCTTCATGATCGCTTGGAAGACAAAGGGCCAGCCCATACTGTGCTGACGGTGGCGGCCCAAGAATCGGTGCTGAAGCAGTATGAGTCCCTGTGTGAATCTGTGGGGTTGATCCCTCAAGAGGTGGGGATCACGAGCCTACGGATGTTTGATCTATGGAGAAGGGCTTTAGGTGGATCTCATTGGCGAAGCCAAGAGTGTCTGTGGGTCAACGTATCGGATCGAGCCTTGACGACCATGATTTGTCAACGAGGGCGCTTGCTGTTCTACCGATGCAAACTTCTGGGAGTCGATGCGGCTGAAGCGCTTGCGAAAACCGACATGCTGAATAAGATTCTTGAGGAATGCTGCGCATCGCTGGAGATCTGTCAACAACAACATCCCTCAGCGATCGTGAAGGAAGCCGTGATTTGCGCGGATGGGGACATTTCGGCTTTTCAAGAATCGATTGAGGCCGAGCTCCGACTGTCCGTCGAACAACTAGGTTGGGAATCAGTCGAGGCCTTTGGTCGGGTGGCCAAAGGGAGCCATCGAGGTATGACATCGTTGGCTGCGATGGCTGGGGTGCTCTAGCATGGCGATCATGAGTTCCGCAGTCGCTAGATTCGTTGCACCACTCAGGCCAATTTCATTACTGTACGATGCCAATGATCGATTCCAGATAAACCTGAGTCGCCGGTATCGACCGGTGGTCGTTTCGCTTCGATTGCTCTTGATCGGCAGCTGCATCCTGCTTGTGATAGGGATTGGTTGGAACCTTAGGAAAGCGATTCTCATGTATCAAGCATCTTTAAGTATACGAGCAGAACTGGATCGAATCCGGCAACAGGATCTAGACTTGATCGCAGAGGCCAGGCATGAAGGCATTGATTTGTCGGAAGAGGCGTTGAAGAGACTGCCCTTCGAGGTCGAATTGGCCAATCAGCTGCTTGGAAAAAGAACATTTTCGTGGACAAAGTTTCTGACCGAATTGGAACAAGCGATCCCTTCACGTCTTGCGCTCAGCAGTGTTCGTCTTGATCAAGCCGGCACCATGGTTCGACTCACGGGAACGGCCATGAGCCTCGAAGACATCACTGCCTTCACCGTCGGATTCCAAGATCACGCGACATTTAAGGATCCGATCTTGGCGCAGCATCGTGTTGGGCCGAATGGGTTGGTGGAATTCGATGTCACATTGCAGTACCGGCGCGAAGGAACGTGAGTGATGAAAGACCGTCTGTTCTTTCTCTGGCAGCACCCCTTCGCACCCTTGCTCCCATGGGCGGGAGTCGCTCTGGGTCTTCTTTTCATGCTGTTGCTCGTCCAGGATCTCGGTGTGAAAGGCGCTCAGATGAGCCGAGAGCGTTTGGAGAACGAATGGGCCGCCACTCGACAGGCGTTGATGTCTCATCGAGAAGCAAGAAAAGCGAAAAAAGACTTGAGCCGAGTATGGGCGGTGCTTCCCGCCGAGCGCGACTTTACTCCGTTAGCGCTGGGGATTTCGGATGAAGCGAAGCGTGATCGTGTCACCTTGCCGGCGTTGTCCTATAAGACTGAGCCTACTCTCGTCGCGAATACGAGCAAAGGGCTGTTACAGGGTCCGATGACCGGGCGATACGAGGATCTCCGCCGGTTCATCTATGGTCTCGAGAACGTTCGGAAGAGTTGGTGTTTATCGAGGATCTTGAGCTGACTCGGTCCGGAAGCGCGCAGGACGCGCTGTTGACGTTCAATATTAGGATTGCGACGTACCTTCGCGGCAATGCTGAGGCGTCTAGTCGGTCGGGGCCAGCGCAGTAGCCATGGATGCGAAAAAGAAGACGATTCTTGCTGCTTCGCTTATTTTTCTGTGGGCCGGACTGGCTGTGTGGCAATGGCGGCTGCTACAAGAACCTGTTCGTGTTCCGCTCACGAATGTCACAGGTCATCTGTCCGTGGGGCGACATACGGAGACGAGGGGGACAGGGTTGCGCGTCAACCTCGATCTACTTGCATCAATGGGTCTTCAACGTCAAGCGACCTTCACAGCGCCTCGAAACATTTTTTCCGTGCCCCATCCCGATGGGACGTTCGCAGCCGGGAGTGTCCCAGTCTCCGGGAACCAGCCGAGTCCGGCCTCAGCCGAGACCTTGGCGCAACAAAAGGATGCGTTGGAATCAGAGCAGTATCGATATCTGGGATTTCTTCGCGTGGGCGAGGGGCGCGGAAAAATATGGATATTGCGGTACTCAGGAAAGATGATGAGGTGCTGGTGCTCAAGGTCGGTGATCGTGTCGACGACCATCTGATCCTCGAAGGCGATCAATTCTGAAAGTGTGACCATCCGAAACACCGGTACCCATACGGATCAAACGGTGTCGTTGTCGGAAGAATCATCGGAAGCACCAGCAGAAGAACCAACGGGTCAGGAGTGATGAATAATGTGGAGCCTCTTAGCATCGCTGAGGCGGCAAGAAACAGGGTTCTCGTATCTCATAGTGATGATCGTCATCACTCTTATGGGGCTTGCCATGACGGTGGCCACCCAACAGTGGAAGACGATGGTGCAACGCGAGCTCGAAGCAGATTTACTGGCCAAGGGAATAGAAATTCAAACGGCCCTGGCTCTCTACTCGGCCAGAGCAAAGGCTGGAAGGGTTGTACTTGGTGAGGTGTACCCGCAAACACTGACCGAACTCACGAGGCCGCCCAAGCCCTTTCTCAGGAAGGTCTACCTCGATCCGGTGGGACGTGGTGAGTGGGAATTGCTGCGGGCACCCACGGGAGGCATCATGGGCGTCCGAAGCAAGAGCAGACGCAAACCGATCAAGCAAGGTAATTTCCCGCTCGCAGTGCGCCATTTTGAGGGAAAGCCGACCCACTACGATTGGGTATTCCAATATCCAAATCCCTCTATGGTAACGATGGCTAGGCCTGTTGCCAGGCCGTTTGCGGTTCCTCCACAGCCAACCATACGTGATCAGCCGATCGTTCCAGTGGAACCGAGCTCACTAGACCAATCGATTGATTCGGAAGAGATGAATTCTTCAGGCGACGCAGTGAATCTGACTGGCTCGCCTCCATCGATGCCCCCAACCTCGCCACAAGAACCTGCTGAAGATCCTCCTCCACCGGAAGCAACACCGTAGGTCAGGCAAGGTCGGCATTGACCATTGCCTACGCTTCGGGTTGCTACGGAGTGCTAGGACCAGACTCTTGACCCGTCTCAGCCACGCGGTATTGTCAATTGTTAATCCCAAGTTGTTGAATCATTGGTG
>CAWKJK010000051.1:0-14895 GCA_963849655.1 uncultured Nitrospiraceae bacterium | reverse complement strand
AGCATAGAGTGATTCGGGGTATCATAGCTCAAAGAGCTGGCAGGCTTAGTGAACTGATTACTATGCTAGAACAGGTGGAAAATGACGAAAAGTTTAAGAAATACAATATCGCAACCATCCAGGATAATACATGATTATTTCTGTTTGGCCTTCGCTTTAGGTTTCTGAGGTTTTGGGTTGGCCTTTAAGAGCATGTCTATAGCCTCATCAAAACTCAGCGGATATAGGGATATAGGTTTAGCTTTCGGCATGAGAACTCCTCGATGGGGATTATTTTAATATGCGGCGCCATTCATGGGGCACGTTTAGCTTATAGCACTTTAAATGCCTAAACTACTGAAAGTATTTATAATTTCCATTCCCCTACTTTCTGTCTCAATGTCTATGTATTGTCTCTACATAGCTGACCATTCAGGAACCACTTTATTTGGTCTATTTGGATTATTCACTGCTACGTTTTCTATATGGCTCATGCTCGTCACAAATTCCAAGGCTAGCAAAGGCATTTCTTCTATGATCATATTCGAATTTTTCGCAATATGTATCTTTGCCATTGGGGCCACGATATACGGCTGACGTGACGACATGTACCTTTATTTGTCCGTTTAATACTTGGTCTATGTCTCTCCAGCCAATAAAAGCATCAATGGCTCTTATGGACGATGGGAAAAATATTGTAGGAAGACTTGGGGAAGCAATTGTTTCCTGTGCTATTCCGTTAACCAATAACACTGCGCCGAAGTCGGCTTCTTGGGCTGGAGCTGTTCCGAAGTTTTTGAAGGAAGCCTGTATAAAAAGGTTTCTTATTTTAGGGTTTTCTTCGGAATGCACAACCTTACCGGTTACGGATTCTGTTCCGATATATGGCCGGTGCGCTGTTTCAAAGATGGATCGCGCTACATTTACAGATTCTTTCGTTGCTAACCATAGACCTGCAGACACTAATAAATTCACGCCTGTAGCAAAGGCAATAACAACGGTTGCCCCCGAGGTTGGGTCACTAAACCAATTCCTAATTTTTGGTGCCATGTTTTCGAGTGATGGCTATAGCTACTCTTTAATTACCAAGCATATGGTAAACGCATCTGAACTTTTCTCGGCTGATACTTCATGCTGGCACGCTTTACCGGGCGCGTGCTCAGCATTCTGCTATGACATCTCCAAAGATGTCTGGATTCTGGCGGTTATTATGACGGTAAGAGAATTCAGCCAGGTACAACGGCAAATAATCCTTGCTCACCTTGTGGTAGGTGCCAATCACGCCACGCTTGAGCAGACTCCAAAAGCTATCGAGATTGGCGGTATGGACATTTCCGCGCACATATTCCCCCTTGGCATGGCTCACAGATTCATGCGGCAAGCCCATATGTTTGAGCTTGCGTAGCCGCTGTGCTCATCAGTGGCAATGGGGGAGACGCTTTCTCCGACTGTTTGCCGTACAAAGCCTTGAAGAGTTTCAGCGTTTACCTGCTCGATAATCTGAGCCACTACGTTTCCTTTTCGAGCAATGGCGCCAATGACGGCCACTTTGTTATGTGTCCCATGTCCTCCTGGGCTACCTTTTCGCCGTACCGAGATGTGCTTATTCTTAAACTTGCCGCCGATATAGGTTTCATCAACTTCTACTTCACCCATAAGCTTTGCAAATCCACCATCCTGCATCGCCGCTCTGATGCGATGGCACATATACCAGGCGGTTCAATACGCTCCACTGCCGATAATGCGTTGAATCTGAAGGGCGCTCATGCCTTTCTTGCTGGTCAGCATCAAGTAAACAACCTGAAACCATGTCTTCAACGGGTAGTTAGTATTCTCAAAGATTGTCTTGGTAATCACGGAAAAGCGATAGCCGTTTCGATTACCGCAGCCCTTGGCCTTGCAAACCCAGTGATAGGGACGGCTCTTCACGGCAAAGACCTTCTCATTGTTGCAGCGAGGGCAGCGCACAATGCCGTCTTTCCAACGGCGCTGTTTCAAGAATTCCTTACAGTCCGTTTCATCCTTGAAGCTATTCATCAGCTGGGTAAGTGTTTGCGCTTTCATCGTATGGCCTCCGTGATGTTGAGGCCAGTATAGAGAGTTTATCGTGCGGTGTCAAGTAGGTTATAATCGCCCTAAAAAGATAAAAATGTATCCGACAAGATACGAGCGATTTACAGTTTTTTGAAGGCGGTGTGAGCCGCTCGGATAGTCTTCTCGATGTCCTGTGTGGTGTGAGCAGTCGAGAGAAAGGCAGCCTCAAACTGAGAAGGCGCGAGATAGACGCCTTGCTCCAGCATGTGGTGAAAAAACTGGCCGTACCGCTTCGTATCGGACTGTTTCGCCGTATTCCAGTCCACGACAGGACCTGAGGTAAAGAAAGTCGTGAGCATCGATCCGACTCGTGTTTGGGTCACGGGAATTCCGGCCTTCTTTGCAGTCTCGCCGATTCCTTTGGCTAGAGCTGCTGCTCGCTCTTCGAGTCTCTTGTAGACTCCCTTCACCCGCAGCTGCTTGAGGGTTGCCAATCCGGCTGTGACTGCCAGCGGATTACCGGAAAGAGTGCCGGCTTGATAAACCGGGCCGACCGGGGCGATGAGATCCATGATCTCCTTACGTCCTCCATAGGCACCGACCGGCAATCCTCCTCCGATGATCTTCCCGAGAACCGTGAGGTCCGGCGTGATGCCATAGAGTGCCTGCGCTCCTCCGTAACCGACACGGAATCCCGAGATGACTTCGTCGAAAATCAATAGGATCCGTGATCGCTGGTCAGCTGCCGCAGTGCCGCGAGGAAGTCCGGAGCAGGAAGGACGACTCCCATATTCCCTGCGATCGGTTCAACGATGATGCAGGCAAGCTGATCCCGATTAGCTTTGACCAGCTGCTGGACCGTACGAATGTCATTATAAGGAGCGGTGAGAGTATGTTTCGCAAAGTCGTCCGGAACGCCAGGTGAATCCGGAATCCCCAAGGTTGCCAGGCCTGACCCGGCTTTTGCCAATAGATAGTCGCCGTGGCCATGGTAACAGCCCTCGAATTTCACGACGCCGGTCCGCTTGGTGAATCCGCGCGCTACGCGTATGGCGCTCATGACGGCTTCGGTGCCGGAGCTGACAAGCCGGATCTTTTCCATGGAAGGGAAGGCGTTTCGTATCTCCCGGGCCAGTGATACTTCCGACTCCGTCGGCGCTCCGTAACTCGTGCCTCGCCCGGCCGCGCTCTTGATCGCGCTGATCACCGTCGGAAGGGGCGTGGCCTAAAATCATCGGCCCCCACGACAGCACATAGTCGATATAGACGTTACGGTCCACATCATAGAGCCGCGATCCTTTCGCCCGTGCGATAAAGCGCGGTTGCCCGCCGACCGAGCGGAAGGCCCGAACAGGACTATTGACGCCACCGGGAATGAGTTGCTGAGCTTCGGTGAAGAGCTTGGCAGAGCGGAATGTGTTCATAACGGGGGCGCACCCTAACACGGAGGGCGAGAGCCGGTCAAGAAACTCATGGTGGTGCGATCTGTCCGGAGAACGTCGTCGGAGGTCAAAAAATGTTGTCACAGATACGGGTCTATGGATTCAGATACGGTGACAGATTCTGGCCCGCATTATTCATGACCGACGGCGCGATTCTTGCTGTGCCATCCTTGTGATTGCTCGATCATAGAACAGCGAGACGAATATGCAAGTCATCTGTTCATGGTGCCGTGGAGAAGGTCGCGGCGGACTCGTCGGAGTAAAAGCTCCCCTCGACGACCGCCGAGAGACACATGAGTATCTGCATCGAGCATGAGAAAGCGGTGCGAGCTCGATGGACTGCGTATCCAGGAGGTGTAAGTTCATGTCGAACGTCCGGTGAGAGCCTAAAGGATCAGTCTTCGCCTTTTCGTCGAGTGGTGCGATCGGTCGTGCAGTTCTATGTCGGCTTGAGGAGAGGAGTCCCGAAGATTCATGGCTAGGTGATTCGAATCGATGGGACCTGCTCGAGCTCATCGTAGAAAATCTTATTTTCTGGGCCGCTTGGCTGAACGTGTCGGCCTGGGCTTCGTCTTGGGTGTCTTCGAATCAGTCAAGGAGAATTCCTCCAGTTCCCAGTGCGTTCTCTTCGATTTGTCCTGCTCGTCAATTATAAACACGACATGAAATGGGGCGCTCCGACCCTCGGCGGTGTGTCCCTTGCTCCAGGCTTCACCGGCGTCGTCGAGGATTTCCAGCAGGGTATCGTAATCTTCCTCGGCCTCTGGAAGCACGGCTTGGGTGTCGGAAATGAGCAAGATATAGCCTTTGGCCGGAAGCCACTCCAAATCAGCCAGACATTCTTCGAGTGCATCCCAGTTGTGTCCGAAATAATCCGGGAAGGCGAGTGCGCGTGCGAACTCATTGAAGAGACCCGAGGGAGTTCGGCATTTCTTTCCCTGGATGGTACGCAGGGCATATCCGGGCGGCGTTTTCACCACCCCCGAGGCTGAGGTCCCGCGAGGAACGACAAGAAGAGCCGACCAGGGAGGTGTGGCATTGCAGAGATGAATTTGTAAGGTATTGTTTCCCGCCATAGAGCTATTCGTCGGATTGGACGTTAGTTAAGAGGGACAAAGGTTCGGTAGTGGTCTCCGGTATAGTAGGCTTTCCCGGTTCGCTGTTCGATGACGAGTCGTTCGGCATCGCGTCCGTGGCCTCGTCTCTTGGGATTGACATCATACTCCCGATAGTAACCCCGTGGAAGACGTCGTTCTCGGTTTTGGAAGTCATGCCCCCCGATGTAGCCCGGCAGCGGGATCCCACCGTGCTCTTGGAGTTGTTTGAGCAAGTCGTAAGCTTTCTGGGGGGTGTTGCGAGCGAGGTGGGCTGCCCGGTTTGGTCCGGCGAGCTTTTACTTATAGTGATATCGACATTCAGAGGACCGTCGCCGAGGCCGGCAGCGGCGATGGAGGCAGAAGGCGTCAGGCTGAACGCCAACAGTAGGATGAGGAGACCGATGAGCCGAATCCATCTCCATCGAAGGGTGAACACTGGCTTTTTCCCCTTGCAAGACGTCACGAACTGTCCTGAATAATGTGGGCTAGAGCGACCGTAGCATTCTCATTTCACGAAGGTCAAACGACGCAGACGTCATCACCTCGTTACCTGGATGTCTCTCGTTCCGTTTGCTAGAATGGGACGGCTTAAGTGCACATCTGAAGAAAACAGGTGTCGGGCGTACGTCTATGGGTTATCGTGCGAGACCTATGTGGGTGTGTGATCCATCCGGTTAGATGCGTGAATCCTTTACCCAAGCGCCTCGTCCATTTTCTCGTCACTCTGGCTGTCCTTTTCCTGGCCGTCCCTTCGAGCGCACAACTGAGTCCGAGCGGTTCGATGAGGCGGTCTCCTGCAGAAGTCGTGAAGCGTTATGTGCTGTTGGACCAGAAGGGGGCCCGTTTAGACGCTCCATCATTCGAAACCTTGACTCCCTACATTGAATGGAAAGAAGAACCTGCATGGGGCCGTATCGTGGTCGTTCAGAAAACAACCGTCCCGGAGGATTATCGAGAGTGGGAGATCCTCAACAATCTGGAAGTGGTCATCCCGGTCACATTTCACATGCTCGGGGCGGTCTATCTGAAAACTGCGACCTTCGTGCCTGAGGAAACGACGGAAGAAGTTCGTTTTCATGTGAAGGTTGTGGATGGCTACTGGCGCATCGTGTCGCCGGTGATTCCTCCGCACGTCGGACTGAAACGGATGGTGAGCTTCGCGCGAGAGGCGGAAGCCTATGAACAGGATAACGCCCAACGCATCATGCTCGCCGCCCTCATTGACTCTCTGCGAAAGGTTGAGTAATGACTAAAACTCCAGTGGATTTAATGATTTTTGACTTGGACGGTACGCTGATCGAATCGAAGTGGGACATCGCGCAATCCGTCAACTTCACTCTAGTCGAGCTGGGATTGCCTGAACGCCCCATCGAAGAAATTTTCGGTTTTGTCGGCGACGGCGTCAAACGGTTGCTGCGTCTTGCAGTCGGGGAGGGAAATCAGACCAGATTCGAAGAAGCGCTGAAAGTCTTTCGAGACCATTATCTCGAACATTGCTTGGATCGGACGAGCTTCTACCCCGGTATTGAGCCGATGCTGCAACATTTCGCCCACAAAGACAAGGCGATTGCGACCAACAAGTCCATCGAATACACCCGCGTGATCCTGAACGGTTTGGGCCCGCAACATTTCCGGTACATGGTCGGTGGAGACAACGGGTTTGGGCTCAAACCGGAACCGGGGATGCTCTTGCACATCATGGAAAAAGAAGGCGCGCTGAAAGAACGGACGATCCTGGTCGGGGACAGCACGAACGATATCAACGGAGGACATAACGCCGGCATTCGTGTCTGTGCGGTCGGGTATGGCATGGGGAATCGGGTGAAGATGGAAGCGTGTCAGCCCGACTGGTTCATCGAAAAGCCGGAACAACTGATGGAGATTTTTATATGAAACATACGTCACGGTTGAGACCGAGGCTGAGAAAAGATTTCGTTTGCGGACGAGGCAGTCTCCTGGTTTTTTGTCTGAGCTTCGCTCTGGTCCTCAGCCTCAACCTTAGCCTACTCTATGCTGCCACGCCCAGTCTTGCCGAGCGTGTGATCGAGCATCGGCTGGCCAATGGGCTGACCGTTCTCATGGTTGAGCGACATCAGACGCCTGTTGTCTCGATCAACGTCACTTTCGCGGTCGGCGGGATTAATGAGCAAGTCGGCCAAACCGGTCTCGCGCATCTCTATGAGCATATGGCTTTTAAAGGCACACGGTTGGTCGGCACGACGAATTACGAGAAAGAAAAGCCGATCTTGGACGAACTCGCGCTGGTTGGGAGCGAGCTCGACCAGCGCGAGCGAGATATAGCCGTCAAAGGAGGCGCCGCAACGGCTGACGAGCGAACGGCGGTTGAATCGCTTCAGAAGCGTTTCTTGGATCTACAAGCTCAGGCCTCGCGTTACGTTGTCGGGAATGAGCTGGCTCTGTTGTACCAGCGGCACGGCGGCGTGGGACTCAATGCATCGACGGGCAAAGACGTGACGCGGTACATGATCAGTTTGCCGTCTAATCGGTTGCCTGTCGGGGCAGCCATCGAGTCGGATCGAATGGCCAACCCTGTGTTGCGCGAGTTTTATAAGGAACGCGGTGTCGTGATGGAAGAACGGCGTTTGCGGAACGACGATAGCCCGAACGGTCTGTTATTTGAGACGTTCACATCCGCTGCTTTCCGAGCCCACAGTTATGGTGTTCCGACCATCGGATGGGGATCCGATATCCTGTCATTAACACCGGCCGACACGGAGACTTTCTTCAAGGCCCACTATGGTCCGGATCAAGCCACGATTGTTCTGGTCGGTGATATCAATCCAAAAGAAACGATTGCCTTGATCGAACAGACATTCGGAAAGATTCCTGCCGCGTCCCCCCGCCGCCTTTGGTGACGGTCGAGCCGGAACAGCGAGGTGAGCGACGAGTTGAGGTGGAATTTGATGCGGAACCGGCTATCGTCATCGGGTACCACAAGCCGGCCTTGGGGCATCCGGATGACGATGTATTTGACGTAATCGATGCAGTGCTGAGCGACGGTCTCACGTCTCGTTTGCATCAGACATTGGTACGGGAGAAACGTCTGGCTGCTTCAGCCGGGTCGGATGCGAATCATCCGCGGAGTGCGCGCGCCGAACCTATTCGATTAATTTCCTCAGCTACGCCGTTGGCACCTCATACGACAGCGGAAGTAGAAGTCGCCGTCTATGAGGAGATTGAGCGGCTGAAGCGTGAACCGGTTTCTTCCAAGGAGCTGGAGAAGGTGTTGAACAATTTGGATGCCGATTTGGTCCGCGGTCCTGCGATCGAACAGCGGTCTGGCTTCTCAACTGGCGTTATATCAGGCCGTGGCCGGCGATTGGCGCTACATTCTGACATCGCGCGACAAGGTTGCTGCGGTCACGGCTGCCGATGTGCAGCGGGTGGCGAAGCAGTACTTTACCAAGTCGAATCGCACCGTCGCGGTCTTGGTGAAGAAAGGCACGGATAAAACCGTTGCAGCGATTCCCATTGACGAGGTGAAGCCATGAGGCGGGTAAGGGGCACCGATTGGGATGGCCGGGAGTCTTCGCCACATGGGAAGGGCTTTTGGCATACTGACGATGCTGCTGACGTCCGTTGGGGTCGCCTATTCAGCCGATCCGATACTCAGCGATCCCAGAACTATGTCGTTTAAGCCGGTAGAGTTTTCGCCACCGGAGCCAGAGCGTGTCGTACTCGACAATGGCCTGGTCGTCTATCTGTTAGAAGACCATGAATTACCCCTGGTCACGATCACGGCTAGGATGCGGACCGGTAGTTGGCTTGATCCAACCGATAAGATCGGACTGGCTGGCATGACCGGAGCGGTGATGCGGACCGGTGGTGGGGGCGGTTTTTCAGCAGAGCAGGTTGATGCGGAATTGGAGCAATTCGCGGCCGATGTGAGTATCGGGATCGGGCGACAATCAAGGGTCAGCGTCTCTCGATGTCTTGAGCAAGGATGTGAATCGAGGGTTGGAGATCCTCGCCGGTCTCATCTCGGACTCCGGCGTTCGATCCCTCCCGTGTCGAGCTGGCCAAGTTACAGGCCATCGAGGGGATCCGCCGCCGTCAGGATAATCCCGGCTCCGTCGTCGGCCGAGAATTCGTCAAGATGCTCTATGGGGCCGATCATCCGAGCGCGCGAGAAAGCTCGGTGGACTCGATCAAACGCATCACCAGGGACGATCTCGTCACGTTCCATCGCAACACGATTCACCCGAACGGTATGATCCTCGGGGTGACGGGTGACTTCAAGAGAGACGAGATGATCGCCTCTCTCCGTAAGGTATTCGGAGATTGGAAAAGGGAACCGTGCCGGAGCTGAAGATTTCCGATGTGCCGGCGGCGGAGTTGTCCAGATCTGCTGTCAGGTTCGTCGGGAAAGATACTTCGCAGACCCATCTTCGCGTGGGACATCTTTCGATCAAGGAGAATGATCCCGACTACGTCGCATTGGCCATCGCGAACGATATTTTGGGTGGCAGTTCATTCCGCAGCCGTCTGTTTAACGATGTGCGGTCGAAACGGGGGCTGGCCTATTCCGTCGGCAGCCGCCTCAATACCGGCATGCATGACCAAGGTATCTGGCTGATGCGGGCGGAAACCAAGTTGGTTTCCACCCAGGAAGTGATCGAGCGGTTTGTGGCGAATATCGAACGGATGCGCGTCGAGCCGGTGACCGATGCCGAGCTTGCGGAGGCGAAGGAGGCGTATGTGAATTCGTTCGTGTTTTCCTTTTCCAGCCCTTCGGCCATCGTGAGCCGCTTGATAGAGTTAGAATATGATGGACTGCCAAAGGACTTTCTGCAACAGCTACGCGCCAAGGTGGTGAAGCTGACTAAGGATGACGTCTTAGCGGCGGCCAAGAAACATTTGCACCCGGGTCGTTTGAAGATCGTCGCCGTCGGATCAGGAGAGGCCTTGCCGAAAGCCCTTGCGATATTTGGAGATGTGAAAGAAATCAAACTGAAAGCCGGAAGGGTGAAGGGACGCGCAATGAAGCAAACTCGCTTCAATGACAATATTGTCGTTTCGTTACTTCGACATTCACTTTTTAGCTGTAGCCGCCATGCTATTAGAAGACGACTTTTCCGACATTCTTAAAAAAGCACGCACCGGACAAGGCTTGTCGGTTGGCGATGTTGCCCGGATGACGGGATTGCCCGGCGGCGATATTACGGCGCTGGAACGTGGTGATCAGCCGAGAGACCGTGCCGAGGTGCGCGCCTTGGCGAAGGCCTTGGATTTGCGAGCTGAGCCGCTTGAGCAAATCGCCATCGATAAATGGGAACCGGTCGCCCAACGCATGCCGCCCTGGGTGGACATGGTTCATGGGTCTATCAATGGATATGGTGTACAGGGGTATGTCGTGCATGATGAAGGTGAGGCATTGTTAGTTGATACCGCCTATAACGCCCCCGCGATGATTGATCTGCTTCGTCGGCGAGGGTTGCGACTGATCGGCATTTGTCTCACGCATGGTCATGCGGACCATGCGGATGGGATCGACCAGATCCTGAGCCATCGCGAAGTGCCGGTGTACCTTGGTCCCGAAGATGTGAGCTTGTTGAGTTGGCGACCACCGACGGATTTACTCGTCGCACCGATCGATGGAATGTCGATCAGCGTCGGACGCCGTACGGTTCACTGTGTGACGACGCCGGGCCATACACGCGGGCGGCATCTGCTATCGGCTGGATGATGCACAACACCCGGTCAGTTTCGTCGGTGATACTCTCTTTGCAGGATCGATCGGTCGGTCCAATCCCAAGGAATTGTATTCAATTCATCTCAATTCGATTCGCCGTCGTGTGCTGACCCTCGCACCCGATTATCGACTCTTGCCCGGACATGGCCCTGCGACGACCGTGGAGGAAGAACTCGATCACAATCCCTTTGGGACAATTCAATAGACAGGGAAGACATGGATGGATTGGGACGGCCTGGACATCACGATCTCGATAGAGGTCTCGTCATGGACGCCGGCGAAGAGCGGGTTCCACAGTCGGCGGACCAGATAGAAAGCGTAGAAAGCGACGTTGACGAAGAACCGTCATTTTTCTCGAAGTGGACATTACCGCTCGTCCTCTTTCTCCTGACCGTCTTTACCACGCTGTGGGCAGGGGCGTACCAAGCCTACACCGGTCCTGCACGCGGCCCTTTGAATTTTCTCCTTGCCTCTCCTGAGACGCTTTGGCGTGGAATCCCGTTCGCGGGAGCGCTGCTCTTTATCCTCACGACGCATGAGTTGGGGCATTACCTCTTGTCCAAGATCCACCGGGTGCCTGCTTCCTTGCCGTTGTTCATTCCCGGACCACCTCATTTCATCGGGACATTCGGCGCCATCATCCGCATGCGAGGTTCGATTCTGAGTCGGCGCGCCTTGTTCGACATCGGGGTTGCCGGTCCCTTGGCGGGATTTGCGGTCGCCATCGTCGCGCTGATCGTCGGCCTCAGTCTCTCCACGGTCGTGGATCGAACGGCCACGTATGGATTGCAACTGGGCGAGCCTTTGTTGTTGCAGTTCATGTCGTGGGTGGTGATCGGGCCGATACCTCCGGAGGCTGATGTCGTGCTCCATCCGATCGGCTTTGCTGCCTGGTTCGGGCTCTTTGTCACCTCTCTCAATCTCCTTCCGATCGGCCAGCTCGACGGCGGCCATGTCGCCTATGCCCTGTGGGGCTCGCGACAGCGCACGATGGCCCTTGTTTGTCTCCCAATCTTATTGACCTTGGGATTCTGTCGGCTGGTCTGGGCTGGTTTCTGTGGGCCTTCATGGCGGGACTGTGGGGGGTCAGTCACCCTCCTGTCATGGATCCTCAAGTTCCATTGGGTCGCAACCGGACGATTGTCGGATGGATTGCACTGCCTTGTTTTGTGTCACCTTTGCGCCGGTGCCGTTTTCCTTCCACTAACCGCTTCGTGGCTTTTCCCAGTCTCACTCGCTCCGTTCTCCTGGTTTTCTCGTCGGTTTCTTCGTGCGATCCTGCAGCAGGAGAAGGCTCATGGCCGGTGCACTTACGATCCGTTGTCCCAAGGAGATACTGTGGCACATCTTGTTCTGTGCATTGGAGCCCGTCGGTTCATACGATGGCTGTGCACAGTACAAGATTCAGACCCTATTGTTACTACCCGCCATGGTGGGGCACATCTTGTTCTGTGTATCGGGGCCGTTGTTCGATATGGTAGCTTCGCACGATGCAAGATCCGACCCTCCTGCTATTTTCTGTCAGGCTCGACGTATTGTTTCAAGTACGCCTTGGCCTCTCGGGGCTCCACGCACTCGTCTCTTTTGGGGCTTGACTGTTTCGTCACGAATCGTCATGAATAAAATGTGGGTTAGGAGTTTTCAGCGAACTCAGATTTTAGGTGGTTTCAAGTTCCAACTGCAACGGGTAGAACCTCAGGGCGTTTAAAGCACCGCTCGTTGGGGTTCTTTGCTCTCCATCGTCGGTTGTTACACAATGAAAGGAGTGGAGCTTGGGTAGGACTGTCCCTCTCAACATAGTTTTTTGTAGTTCTATTCGTCCAATTGCATGTCTGCTCTGTGTGCTCACTCTGGAAGGTTGCGTCACTGGTGCGTCTCGCATGGCGCGATTTCGCTTCGAGGCGATGGAGAGTCGATGTACGGTACCGACCATTGAGCAACTAACCGCCCTTCCGGCGCTGCCCTTGCTTCCGGGAAGCGAAGACAACCCGCCGGACGATACTATCCCCTTGTCCCCGGCTTCTTCGAGATTGGCGACACTTCTCGGTTTGGACCGTGCCTTGCGCGACCTGTCGGCCCTTCAGCGGGACCAGGCTGCGAATGTCGGCCCAAGCTCGAAATTCTTATGGCGGAACCAACAGATCATGGACCGTATTTCCCTCGCGTCATTCGATGTCATCAGCACGGTGACGGAACTCGATTGTGAAGAAGCCCGCTCTGACCATGTCGCGGATGGCCTTACCGAGCTCAGGCAGGACAAGCAAGAGCGGGGCTTGTTCCTGGCACTCGTGGGGAATGCCTTAATCGGGATCGTCGCCGGCTCGCTGTCGTTGGCCGGCAAGGCGACGAGCCGCCTCAGCGAATGCGATTCTTGGCGGCGTCTTGGCGACCGGGATCGGCGGGGCTGCGACGATTTTTCTCTCCGTGGATCATGACTTTTTGCACCCACGCAATCACCTCGCCGAACTGTCGGAACCTAAGGATGTTTTCGCCCCTATTTCCTGACTCGGTGTGGCGATATCTCACCACCTCGCCCGATCCTTCCGAGGAAACGATTCGGGACGAGTTACTAAGGCGGTGGGAGCGTGATGGCCGCTTGGGTGTTCCGGGATCCGAGGATGCCCGTCGTCGCGAGACACTCCTACTCGGTGCTGGAGGCACGTACGACATTCGAGATTTGCGGGTTCGCGCGGAAATGTTGAACCACCTTAAGTCTGCAGTTCTTCAAATGGGCCAAGATCTCAATGCCCTGATGTACGAACTCATGGCCGTTCAGTACCCTCTCACTGCGATGAATGAGGCGTCTCAATGAGCGGTGTCATTCGTTCCGGTCTCAGCCATCTGCTCATCGCCGCGAGTCGTCATTGAAGGTCTCACGGGCTGCCTTCCTAATTTGCAAGCATCGCAACGTGCGCAGGCTGACGCGCTGCTCTCCCGCTGTCGTCCTCCCAGAGATGTCACCCGGCTTAGCGGTGGCCCCTCCGTTCCTCGGTGGGCAGGGGCTGGGATCGAGACAGGCATCCCCGTTTCTCTCTTATCTGTGGAGGCCAGGCGGACTGCGGCTCAGATTGGATTCCTTGATCTGCCGGAGCGATCCTCCATGAGACCGGACGGCAGTACAGAGCGTCACGCCCTTGCCATGATTTCTCTTCGACAGGAGTTATCCAGCCGCATTGCGCTCGTTGTCTCGGATGTGATGACCACCATCGCGGCGTTGGATTGCGAAGCGGCACGGAGTGATCACCTGGCCAATGCCATTGCGGAGGCGCATCAGGACGTTTCGGATCGAGCCCTGTTTGCTGTACTCGCATCCGATATCTTTATCGGCGTTATTCCGGGCGCCCTTGTATTGTCCGGGTCTGCGAGATTGCCGCAGAGGCCAATGAAGTGTTTGGAGGCGTGATGGCTGTGGGCTTCGGCAGTGTGGATACAGTGCTGCACATTGATCAGGACTTTCGACATCCTCATAATTTTCTGAGAGAACTCTGGGAAGGGCCCTCAGAGTCACAACTCTTCCCTGCCGGTGGTCTGGAAATTTTTAAATGACGTTTCCGACCAGGATCCGGACCGCACGGTACGCGAGGCCTTGCTCGCACGGTGGCGGACTGAAGGCTTTTGGGATGAGCCGGAACTGCTTCCTGACGCTCAGGGGCACCTCCCGCTGCTGCTTGGTGAGGGTGGACGCTACGGCCAAAAAGCGCTTCGGATGCGCGCTGAAATGCTGCAGCATCTTCGCTCGGAAGTCCTTCGCCTCGGTCTGTCCGTCCATCTGTTGAAGTATGAGCTGACACGATGGTTCGACGAGCAGCCATTTGCGTAGCATGAATGAAGGATCAACGATCTCCAGTTACCTTTGGGGAACATGAAAGAGGTCGCCAAATAGACACATGAAGAACTTCCTGACGTTATTGCATCTTCGCCGACGCACAAATCAGAAAGGCAACTTGCACGATGTCCTTTAGGCTCTCACCGACCGTTGTTTTGGGAGTGCTGGATAAAGGAGGAGGTTCGCTATGCGCATGATCAGACTATTTGTGATGTGTGTCTTGTTGGAAGCCTGCATAATGATGCCGATGTTTCCTCCAGAGGTCATGAAAAACGTCGAAACCAATACCTTTGACGTTGAGGCGTGGCAGGAGCAGGCCTATCGTCCGTCGAACGTCGACTTTGTCCCTCACAAGGTGGCATTGGGAGGAGAAATCATACAGGTTATTCGGAAACCGGAAGGTGTCGTCCTTCTTGTCGAGGAGCAGCCCATCGAGAATCATCCGACATATGGTCAATAGGGTCGAGGAACTCAATAGGGTCGGATCTTGTATTGTGCATAATCGTGAACTAGGCACGAAAAAGGAGGATAGACTGGATGTTCCATGAATGATCCTGTGGGATTTGGGCTATGGCTATGCCAGGCCCTTTTCTCTTCCCTAAACGCTTTGGTGTCTCTTACGTTCTCGGCCGCACAGTTCTCCCTGATTTTCTTGTCCGAATCTGTAGGCAGTCCTACAGTGTGGAGATGCCTACAGTCAGTGCGCCCACAACACGCTGCCCCAAATGTCACGCTCAACGGTCAGATCGGGCCGAGGAATGCGCCCGATGCGGAATCATCTTCGCCAGCAATACGTGGCGATGG
>CAWKJK010000050.1:0-38464 GCA_963849655.1 uncultured Nitrospiraceae bacterium | reverse complement strand
CTGCTCGAAATTCATTGTTTTGGGGAGCGGCCAACTCCGCGAGTGAATGCCATCGGACGCCATTGCATTTGCCCTGAACACCCCCGGCCATCTCCGGTTTTCTTCTACACGTACACTCGCTGAGTCCTTCGACAAGGTCGGCGGACACGTTGAAACGTTTCCAAACGGGCACCTCGTTTTTTATCGGCCTGATGGACGACGCTTTCTTGAAACCGACCCGGTGGGGCATCCCTTGCATGAGTGCGAATGGGAGTCGTCCGGCGTCGGGACCATCTTTCTGAGGCGCGCGCGAGTCCGACTTGATTGGGGGCGATGGATCGGGATTAAGCCCTGTGGGCTGGTGAATGAAACCAAGCTGAATCTAGCATCGAGGTCCAATTGGAAACGGATCACTCCGGACGATCTTCGTGTCCTGGCTGCCGGGGCATTACGAGTGCCCATTGAGGAGGTGCGGTGGTTTTATCGCGATGAGGATCTTGCTATTGATCCCAAAGGGATGGCCACGATTCGACAGCGAAAAGATGCGTTGTACGTTCTGGATGATGGAGGATTTGAGAAGGCACGCTTCATGTCCTGCATGGGAGCGATGCACTGGGACCAGATTGACTTTCTTCCGGTGGTCGAACTGTTCAAATCGTTGTTGCCGGGGACGGGCTCTGCGGTATTCGAGCTGATTCGCGGGCTGTATGACGATCAGAACAAGGGACACTCTGCCTCGAGGCTCTTACGGTATCGCGGGATTCCTACGTATCCATCCGAGGCAGCCTTTCGCTTGTTCAGCGGATTTTTCACACCGCAGCCGTTAGATGGTGAGGACCCATTCACAGCTTTCATGAATCCTTCAACATCTCATCTTGTTGTCTGGTTGCCGGCCCAATATCCTCCCGTCCGGTATTTTGACGAGAGCCAAGGGTTGTGTCTGACTGTGAAAAATGGGATTGCTCAAAAGGCTACGCGTACTGAAGATCCTGCCGGTCTTCCATACGTCAGTCCGATTGGCCGTCGTGTACTCCCGCTGGATCGTAGCCTCCGTGTCGAGGGAAGTCTGGTGATTTTGAAAGATCGTGAAACTGAATTACCCTTGCCGTTGAATCAAGATCTCCTGCTCAGGCCGTCACCGCCTGGCGAATATCCGATCAGTCCAGTCGATTGGCGCATGGTATTCGTGCCAGGAATTCCGAGGATTTCTCCTACCGAAGCCTTCGAGGCGGTGCCCTTGTTTCCCGAAGACGACAGGGAGATCGGCGAACTCGCCGCCCAATCCTTCGTTGCAGACTATCTCGACGATCTCGGCGAACAGGATCGAGAGGTTGGCCGGCTACGATCGCAGGCAGAGCGTGTTCTCATTGCCAACGGCGATGCCGTCATTTCCACTTGTATTCTCTTTGACCGGCCACGTGACTATACCGTGCATGTTCGCTATTTTGCCTATGCACAGCGTCAGGCTCAGCAGCTCTGGACTCAATGCGCTGAGGTGCAACGATGGGATTGGCTGAAGCGAATCCGAATGGTAGCCGAGGATACGTGGGAAGAGCCCTTGGCAAGCCGGGAACCCTATGACCTGATTTATCAGTGGCTGCCATATGACTCGTTTGATTCTTCGACGACCATGAGAACGATCGTCACGCGATTGAGTCAACTGTTACGGCGCGGTGGTGAAGCCTTTGTCGTTGGTCCGGCTCAATTAGGAGAGGTGCTGACTCAGGAGCGGTCTCGGTTGATGGTGCATTGGGATCAATCGGTGGCCTCTCTCCCAACCGTCCTGATGCATAAGACTATCTTGCCGAAGGCCAGAGTTAAACCAGGTCTTACGCTTTTTCACACTGGGCGATTGTAGGTCTGCGCACAGACTCGGATTGTGTCGTCGGGTCTTCTCCCGTGCAGGAACTGGCTTGTGTCTTGAAATTCCTATAGAATTCCCGGACGGTTGCTGCCTGGGAATCATGTCGTACAGGCAAAGACGTGATCGGGTGAAGCCTAGTTTATCAATCGGGGAGGAAGCTATGCCAAGCGTGCTGGACCGAGTGATCGAGCGAGAATTGAGAAAAGAATTGAAGGATGCATTGATTCGGTTTGAACAACAACTGCAACAGGCCGGTGTCGCCGAGGAGAATGTCAAAAACCGAATGCGCGGGGCGAAGCAGTTTGTGGCTTTCCTGTACGGCCGGTACCTTGGATAAGGCCATCGTCCAAGATAGGTATAGTGCCATTAGGCACTATACATACGTATAGGTACGATTGTATGTGGGCTTAAGGGGGATGGTTGAATAGGGCCTAAAATGCTACCGTCGGTTCGCTATCGTTGCCAAAATTAAAGTGAGAGGTAGGATGGCTCCTTCCTCTTCCATTCAGATGTTCCCTGTCTCAATGTGGAAATCCCAGCATACCGATTCGCTCACGCTACGTCTGACTTCTTCGTCGGAGTTTAGACACGGCAAGCACTTTGTACAGTGCGGGCAGGATTTACGCAGTATTAACGGTGCGATAATGATGTGTTGATACACCCCAGATGGAATGTCGTGCAATGTCGGCGCTAGTTCTGCTCCATCCAAAGTCGATGAGCCTTATAAGAAAAGAATCATCCTGTATCTATTGCGATTCACCCTGTATCTATCCCGATACCATGAGTTCCTCGGAACTATCGAACGAAGTGGGAAACGCTCAGAAAAAGTACTAGGGTAGAACGGATCGCTTATTGCACTAACCATCGCAAACCGAACTTCGATGACCGAGAAGTACTGTGAGGTGAGCCATGGAAGCTTTAGAAGAAATGGTCGGAACAAGTCCCTCCATTCGCGCGGTCTTCGATCTGGTCCGGAAGGTGGCGAAAACCGACATGCCGGTGTTGATTACCGGCGAAACCGGTACGGGCAAGGAACTCACTGCCCAAGCGATTCATGATCGCAGCCTGCGGAAGCAAGGCCCCTCTGTGCCGATCAATTGCGCCGCCATCCCTGAATCGTTATTGGAATCCGAACTCTTCGGACATGAACGGGGAGCCTTTACCGGGGCGGTGCAGCAAAAGAAAGGCAAGCTCGAAGCGGCGGCGGACGGCACCCTGTTTCTTGACGAAGTCGGCGATCTGCTTCCGCCGCTGCAGGTCAAGCTGCTCCGTTTTTTGCAGGAGGGCACGTTTGAGCGACTCGGCGGACAGCAGACTCTCCGCGTCAATGCGCGCGTGATCGCAGCGACCAATGTCGATCTCAAGGCGGCCATCGACAAGCACCTGTTTCGAGAGGATCTCTACTATCGCTTGGGGGTGATGCACATTCATCTCCCTCCGCTTCGGGAGCGAGGGGAGGACACCTCGCTCATGGCCATGATATTTCTCAAGCGCGCTGCAGCTTTCTATCGAAAGCCGATACGAGGCTATACCTCTGAGGCCATCAAAGTGATTCAATCCTATGCCTGGCCCGGCAACGTGCGGGAGCTCAGTAATAAGGTCAGACGAGCCGTCGTTATGGCGGAAGGTGAGGAAATTACGCCTCGCGACTTGGATTTGACCTGCAACATGCTCCAGCCTGAAGACTCTCTAGATTCCTTACGGGCTGCGCACCGCCGGATTGAAGTGGAAATGATCGTCAAGGCGATCAGTATGCATCGAGGAAATTTGACCCGTGTGGCGCGCGACCTGGAAGTGAGTCGAACGACCTTGTACAGAAAGCTCCGAACCTACAACCTTGAAAAGCTCGTGCCATCCGATGCTGACTCTTCCGTGACCACTTACAATCATGCGGAGCCATTAGGACAGCCCCTGATGTAGTGAGCGAGTCTCAAGAGAATGCGAATCGGCGTGCTCCGTTCTAGATCAGTCCAACCGTAGAGACACGGGTTCGTACGGCAATGCGTCCTTCCTAAGGAAATCTCTTCTGGGCTCGCATACCTGCCTTATTCACCCACGCAGTTCGTGCGCCGAAGATTGTGAGAACTGTGGAGCGACTCACGTCTGAGTCAGGAGGGTCGTTCGGCTCCGTCCATTTGTAGAACAGCTCAAAATGGCCTGGCGAGCCTTTCTACAGGTAAGAATACTTGAGTACGGACAAAACTTCCCAAACAATCAATTTGTTAGTATGCATTCACTGATCCGTGGAAGCCGGATCTACCCGTTTGAACATGAATTGATCATCAGTCGACTGTAACGAAATAGAACAATCGGCCCTGATTCTCTCTGCAATGGACCTATCCATTTCACTAGGCCTTATGAAATCAAACGCTTACACCTAGGCATCTGATTTGCTGGTACCTACTGAAACAACCGGAAAGCAATCTGTCTGAAGGAAGGAGGGGATCGGAGAGAGCTTCCGGCTGATAGAGAGTAAGCAGTCAACCGCCCACGACCTGGTGTGGATCAAGGAGGAAGTATGCAAATCTATCTTCAAACCGTAGTTGGTGTGATGCTGGCCAGCGGGCTCATCGTTAGTGCGAGCTACGCCCAGAGCGATGTACAAGTTTATCTGAAAGATCTGCAGCATGATGTGCAAAAGGATGTGCAAAAGGATGTGAAGGACTTACGTGCCGATGTGAGAGACTTACGCGCCGATCGAAAAGATCTCCGGCAAGATCTTCATGACATAAAGCAAGATCTTCGTGACATAAAGCAAGATCGGGCGACATTACGACACGATCTTGCGAACGGTGCTCCGCAGGTTGTCATCGACGCCGTGCGGCATGACCTGAGGGCGGACATCCGTGACGTGAGGGCGGACTTCAAAGACGTTATCCAGGATCGGAAAGATATACGGGCAGACATGCACGATATCAAGGTTGATCTGAAAGATCTGCGGCATGATCGCGACGTGCTTCGAGACCTGCGCGACGTTCGGTTTGACCTGAAGGATCTTCGAGAAAGATATCAAAGACCTGCGGCACGACCGGGCGGAACTGCATCATGACATTGCCCACGGGGCTTCCGCCAGCGTAATTTCCATGCTCCAACGGGACATCAAGGCGGATCTCAAGGATATTGCCCACGATCGTCACGATATTCGGATGGATCTCAAAGACCTTCACCATGATCTCAAAGACCTTCACCATGATCACTTGGAGAAGCCGGAGCGGATGCATCATCATCACTAACCGATGAAATCCCTCCACGAGGGTGCCAGGGTGAGCAATCATAGGATCTGCCGCCCTGGCTCGCGTCCTCCCAGCAGCCCCGCTCGTGAGCGGCCAGGTGTTTGCCTCACCTTGGTAGGGCAGTATTTCGTCATCCTTCTGGCCGGCACCCTCTTCGTGGGTTGTGGCCCGGTGTATACCTATCTCAATAATGACGAAAAGTTCGAACGGCGTCTCACCCTTCCGATGTCCAAGGAGGAGGTACAACATACTTTAGGTACCCCGTCTCTGATGCTCCAGCGGGAAGAGGGCCGCCTCCTCATTTGGGAGTATCGGTTATACCCGCGATACCACTGGGTGCGAGAGTTGGTGGCGTGCCCATTCACGGTATGGCTGGGTGGGTGTCTGTTCTATCCAGCCATCGGCGTATCAGACCCTTCGTACCCTGAAGGGTATTATGTTGTTCTGTATGATGATCAATTGTGCACGTGGGGAAGCCGGGAAATAGTGAGTGAGAGTACCACCTGCAGAAGCAAACCACAGACACCAAAGTTTGACGCAGAGCCCTCCTCGATTGCACCGCCCAGCTCTCATCCTCTGCCATGACTCTCTTCACATTCAATGACCTGCGCAGTCACAGACGATCTATTGCGACATCGTTCCCGTCATGGGGATGGTGGGATTATTTTCGCATATGGGTCTGTTGCGGCGTCGTGTTGTTGGCCGGTGCCATCCCGGCAGAATGCGCTGACGATCCATCACCGAAGCCCAGTTGGCAAGTCGGCGAATCCGTGAACTTTTCTTCAGGTACATATGGGACCGCGTTACGGACGACTACCGTAAGTGTGCCGCTGGTGCAACGGCGATTGTTTACGAACGGGGATCTAGCCCTTGTGATTCCCTATGTCATGATCACGAGTAACTGCGGCGTCACATTCGTCGGCGGAGTGCCTGTCCAAACCGGGGGCCTTTGCGCCACCCCATCGGGAAAGTTTGCACAACACGTCACCAACAGCGGCCTCGGCGATGTGCTCTTGCGCGGCCGCTATTACGTTGTGAACGAGAGTGCATTCATGCCAAGCGTAGGACTAACGGCACGAGTCAAAGCGCCGACGGCCGACCGAGAGAAAGGACTCGGCACTGGGGAATGGGATGAGGGAGTTGGCGTGAGTCTCAGGAAGCGAATATTCGGAAGTTTCCTGATCTTTCTTAATGGTGGATACACCATTATCGGGAACCCATCGGGTGCGGAGTTGAGGAATCGATGGAGTTATGACGTGGGGCTTGGATATGCATTCACTCCGACTCTTGTAGGCAGTCTTTACTATGAGGAAGCACGGGCGTTGGTGAGTGGATTGCAGAATCCTCGCGATGTCCTTACGGCTCTCAGTTGGACACTCACGCCGTCCCTGCGGTTCAATACCGCCGTGGAGATCGGCCTCTCAACCGGCGCGCCACAGTACGGGCTTACCTTTGGGACCAGTTTTCGTTTCTAGAGCATTTTTAGTTTATGTCTTTACATAGCCTGAGGACGCGAAGTAGCGAGTGCATTCGGCGGGTGTGAAGCAGTCAAGCAGCGTGCCGATTTCCTTCCAGAGCGCGTCCACGGTGCGCGGGGCGGCTTTGCGAAGCAGCGCTTTGAGTTTCGCAAACAGTTTTTCGATGGGATTCAGATCGGGGGAATACGGCGGAAGATAGCGGATGTGTGCCCCGACCGCTTCAACGGCCTCTTTGACGCCCGCCACTTTGTGACTGCGTAAGTTGTCGGCGATGACGATGTCGCCGGGGTGAAGCGTCGGGCATAAGAACTCCTGGACATATTTCAGGAACAGGGCTCCGGTCATGGCGCCGTCCGCCACCATCGGGGCGGTGATATCATCATGACGCAGCCCCGCGACGAAGGTCGTGGTGTGCCAATGTCCGTGAGGCACAGAGAGTGGAGTAAGGTGCCGAACTGAAGCCTTTGTGAGAGGGGTTAACTCACTCGGAATGACTGTCCAATCATCTTTGGAGGCAGTCGTCTCAATTCTGAAACCACTCGATTCAGTTGAGAAGCTTGTCCACTCCTTTCTAAGGACAATTACCCCAGGGAATGCGGAGGAAATCGAGAGACTAAACAAGGCAATCGAGAAATTGACCAACTCAATTGGGGAAATACTCAGCTCGATTCAGACGGCGGGCATATCAATGGTGGCAGGTCCTTATGGGTTTACCAAAGGTATGTTCATTACATTGGTTGGGTGTGCGAGTGGTGGCTAAAATTGCTACAGGGAGAATATTGAGATCCAGAGATTACACAGTCCAGGCAGCTTTACCGGCATCAGTTCTACCGTATTGGCTGCCTGCTCAACCGACTTTATCAGCAAATGTGAGCGCGGAGAGCGCCGACCCGATGGCGGCACTCTGAAGTTGCTGGTGTTAGTCGAGCACAAAGGTCTTGAAGCTATAGCCTGATCCTGCACTTTTTTCCTGCAAAATAGAGTGCTCCTCTTTCGCTATCTAAAAACTACTCCTCGCAGGGATTTCAGGTGCATTGACAGGCTGCATAATAGGGTGTACGCATATTTGCATGAGTACGGCCTTCTATATCCGAGTGTCCGCTGAATGAGAAGTTGTCGTTGACATTGGCGTACGACCATACCGTCTTTTCAAAACCCACGTCTGCCTCCAACCTGCTCCTCACCACCACGCCGCAAGTCATTCAAATCGGAGTCTTGCTCATCGGCGGCTCCTATCGATGGAGTGACCGCAGCTTTATCAACTTCGTCGTCGGAATCGGCGCGACACGTGAAGCGCCCGACCTCCAAGTGACGCTCCGGATCCCGACGGCCTTCCCCTTGTGGAAATAGGTAGATGCGTCAGACGCGATGGCCCAATGCGGGGTGAGTTCAATGGGTGATCGAGGCATCTTGTTATGCGCGTCATTTCTTTTCCTGGGAATTCACGATGCAACTGATGGTTACGCTGTTACCGAGAGGGATCAATCTCCCGGTGCTTGCTTCACAGCCGATTGAGCCGATCGTGCATATTGTAGCCCGCGAACGATCAGGAACCCCGCAATAGTTGGGAGCCAGATCCATTTCACCTCGCTGGCAAGCACGTGAAAGGCCTCCTCGCTAAAAAATGCGCTGATGCCGATCGGAGACACGGCAACCGGTCGAGCCGAGAAAAAATATCGACTTGTCTCGAACGGGGAGAAGAAGGCCACACCGAGTCCGCCGTCGGTCAGTGCGTCCAGCACACCGTGTGATGCGGTGCAGAGGAAGAGATAAACAAATATCCCCACCCGCGCTGCTCTTACTTTCTGCTTGTACCACATGCCCACGAGAACAGCGCTCAACAGGCCGGCAAACAAGAGGGAATGTGTCATGCCGCGGTGACCCCAGAGATCGCCGTAGTGGATGCCGAAGGAAAAGCCGATGACATCTAGGTCCGGAACAATCGAACAGACTGCGCCTGACAATAAGACAGGCCATGTCATGATGGGATGTTGAAATGCTTTGCCTAAGGCAAGGGCGACAAAGGTATGAGAGAACGCAGAGGCCATAGGTGGTTTCGTCAGCAGGCGAGCACGACCCTCAGCCGATGTCAAACCCGATTTGCCGCCAAGCTTCGTACACCACGACTGCGACAGTATTGGAAAGATTCAAACTTCTGCTACCGGGCATCATAGGAAGACGAATCCGCTGCTGTTCGGACATTGCCTCCAACAATTCGGTCGGCAGTCCTCGGCTTTCTGGCCCGAACAGAAATACATCGTTCTTTGCGTAGGCAATCTGGTCGTAGCGTTGAGTGCCTCTCGTAGAGACGGCAAATAGACGACTGTCTGCAAAATGTTTTTCACAAGCCGCCCAATTGTCGTAGACGCTGATGGTAGAAAATTCATGGTAATCCAATCCGGCGCGTGTCAGCTGCTTATCCTCAAGCGAAAATCCCAACGGTTTGACAAGGTGTAGTCGCACACCGGTGTTCGCGCACAGGCGGATGATATTGCCGGTATTAGGGGGAATTTCCGGCTGATAGAGAATCACATCGAACACGGTGAACGACTCACTCCTTCCCCGGCTTTGCTCTTATCTGAAGGTGCTGGAATAGCACAATTCTTTGATTGTGGGATGGAATACTGCCACTGAACCGCCGATTTCAACTGGTTTCAGTTTATCATCCCGACAGTTGGGGCTGACTGGCCCTCGAACTTAGTAGAGTCCTATTTCTTCTCCAATCCAGGCCGGTCTAGCGTTCTGCCTCGTAGTAGAACAACGTGGCAATCGACAAGATCTTTGCGCAGTGTTGACGACGAACTTTTTCCGCAGTCTTGGACGACATGATCTGTTCGAATGATCGACGGTCGACGTAGTCCCATAACACGGACCGACGTTGGTTGAGACAGACATCCACGATCGTCTCGCGCTTTGCCTCAACCCAGTCGGCCTGCACGGGGCCAGGTTTATCCTTCGATTGTCTCTGGCGCAACTGCTCGGCACCGTCCCGCAACATTTTGAGCAGCCATCTCGGTGCCGCTTCTTTAACGGCCTGGGTGACTAACCACTTCACATCTAGTTTCGGCTCGATGTGACGCCGTGGCTTGTCGTAGGGTATGTCAAGTAGAGATGGTGTAGTAGAACGAATGAGCTCGCGGTGCAACCGTACGGCGATCCGGTCAGACAGTGGCATTGCAAGAGCGGCCTCGATATATGGAATGGTACAAAACGGCGTAAACATGTCGCAAACTGGAGAAGCCTTTCGTGTGTTGGTACCCGCCCAACGCGGAACGCGATCAAATGTGTAGAATGTGTTCGGGCACAGTGTGCGGCTCAAATCCATCATCCAAAAGGGCCTGGCATGTTTCACGCGTGCTTTGCCGGGCGAGTTGTCGAGTTTCCTGCTTCAGTAGGTCAGTGTCTATCGGCACGAGGCTAGAAAGAAACGCCCGAAGCATTTGGCTATTGCTGATTGTCGGTGGCAAACGTCTGCTACTGTAAAAGACTACGTTGCCGATTTCACCCCCGACTCCCCAGAGCGACACCGGTAGTTTGTCGATCTGTTGGACCTGCGAGATAGAATTCGCAACCTGCCACAGATCGACCATGCCGTCGGTCTGTCGAACCAATCGGCGTACCCCTTCGTCCCAACGATCCGTCACCATTCCCTGTGGATAGCCGACGCGATGAGTCAGGTGAAGGGCTTCGGCAATTTTCGTGGCAATCTGAACGTCGGCACTGTCTGCCGAACCCATTGTGACAAACGAGGCGGGTACACTTGAGGCAATCACCGCGGCGGCGACGACTCGGCTGTCTCGACCGCCGGTGAGGCCGCACCCTAACGGAGCAGCACGGTCACTCAGTGCGCGACACATAGACGTAAAGCGGTGTGCCAATTCATGAACATGTAATTCTTCGCGACCCCGGCTTAACCGAGCTAGGCTTGTTCGGGGGAAGTACGCTGTGGAGGTACAAGCCCCATTGGAATCCCACCGATGCAGATACCCGCCTGGCAAGACGTGAACGAACTCCCGCAGCGTCCGGTCTCCTCCCACCCAACCGAGCGAAAGAAACAGACTCGCCCCGATCTCATCGAGGGCCGTCAAGCCGCAGGTTTGTTCGATCAGACGAACGCTATTGCTGACAACAACTGTCGAGCCACGATGGTGCACATAGACCTGCTCCATTCCCAGCGGGTCGGTGAGGACCTTGAGCTGAAGCTTTTGCAGGTCCACGTTCACCGCAGCGAACTGACCGTCCAGTGTCTTCGGTAACTGGCTCCAA
The DNA here is from genome assembly GCA_963849655.1 of uncultured Nitrospiraceae bacterium. Lineage (GTDB taxonomy): Bacteria > Nitrospirota > Nitrospiria > Nitrospirales > Nitrospiraceae > Nitrospira_D. The sequence goes on along the minus strand of CAWKJK010000050.1, from coordinate 27,644 downwards.
TTCTTTGCCAGGTCCTGCGCGTGATGAGGAATAATCGTTCCATCCCAACTGATCGGCGTGCCTGAAAAAAAGGTGAGACATCCCTCGGACTGTGCAACATATTGTCGTGGGGCCGCCACGACGGGGTTGGTGTGAAGGGTCCCCACAAAGGCATGGCGTTCCGTCCAGGTGTGTAAGGTGTCCAGGTCGAGTTGCGGGTACACGGTCGTGACCGATTTCAGCGTCTGCGTCGCAGCGGCTTGCATCGACTCCGTCAGCCCCAATCCCACCAAAAAGATGTTCATGACCCCCTCCGACTCATTGCAGGTTCAAAAAGCTTCAAGCGAGAACGTATTTCAAAATAATAGATCGATAAGAGGAAGCCATAGACTGTACTGGCATGCTGTGTCATGTCGTCGTGTCGTCTTGCTCAAGAGTATTTCAGAACGTGCAGGGTTCGTTCTATGCGAACGAAGCGTGTGTAATGGGGGCTACACAATTGCCATCGGCTGCTGGTAGTCCACTTCGATAGTGAAGCCAAGGTCTTTGATCATGTCCCAGACTTCGGGAGCCGGTGCGCCAGGGGTCGTCAGGTAGCCATTCACGAAGACTGAGTCGGCCGGATAGAGGGCCAACGGTTGGAGGCTACGAAGATTGTGTTCCCGACCGCCCGCGATGCGAATCTCCGTTCGAGGGTGCAGGAATCGGAAGAGGCAGAGCACTTTCAAGCAGCGTTGAGGTGTGAGGGAATTACAATTTTCCAACGGTGTGCCGGCGACCGGATGCAGCATATTCAAGGGAATGGAATCCGGTTTCACGTCACGCAGAGCCATCGCTAGTTCAATGATATCCTCATCGTTCTCGCCCATGCCGACAATGCCACCTGAACAGATTTCTAGTCCAGCTGCTCGGGCATTTCGAATCGTCGCGAGCCGATCTTGGAAGGTGTGGGTGGTGCAGATCGATGAGTGAAAGGCTTCGCTGGTATTCAGGTTGTGATTCACGCGATCGATACCTGCGGCTTTCAGTCGTTTGGCCTGCGACTCATTCATGAGGCCAAGTGAACAACAGATCTGGATCGGAATCTCCTGCTTGATCGAACGAACTGCTCCGGCGATTTCGTCGATTTCCCGATCTAAAGGGCTTCGCCCACTGATGACAATGCAATAACGCTGGGCTTTTGAGGCAGCGGCTTGTCGCGCACCTTCGATCATCTGCTTTTGTGGAAGCAGATTGTATCGCTCAATCGGCGCCGTCGAGATGGAAGACTGTGAACAATAGTGGCAGTCTTCTTGGCAGGCTCCGCTCTTGGCATTCTGCAACATCTGGAGGCGGACGGTCCGGCCGAAGTATTTGGAGCGGACTTGAAAGGCTGCATGCAACAATGTGAGCAATTCGTCATCCGGTGTCGTCAAGACGGAACGGCACTCTACTCTGGTAAGGGATTCGTCATTGAGTGCTTTTTCTGCCAAAATCATATAGGGCATGGAATCCTCAAAGTAATGACGTGGTAACCTGCTGTACTTCTGATTTGTCGAATCGAGGAGCAGGTTTCCACAAACCGGTAGACCGAACAATCAACAGAGTCTGGCGGGAAACCTACACGGTTTCAAACGGAGAAGCAATGCCTTGATAGGGAACAGCACGGACGGAGCTGGGCTCTCCAGCCGGGCTGGTGGTGTGACCGGCTTCAAGCCAGGGAAGGGCGGTGAGCGTGTTCCACTTGGCGCAGCGGCGGCAGCGGCCCGTCCACTCAATGGATTCCTGTTGACACTGTGTGCAGACATACGGGACGACTACGCGCTTCTTGAAACTGAGGGCCTTCTTCAATTCAACGATCGCCTCTTCAAAATGCTGCTTCCGCAAGTACAGGTTGGCCATGATCTTGTGGTAGTCCAACAGATGATCCTGCGGGCCTTCGATCGTCGACAGCAGGTCGAACGCTTCATCCACCATTTCCAGCCGATAGTAGAGCTTACCGAGATAGAACTGGAGGATCGGATTGTGCGGATCTTGCTGCAAGGCCTCCTGATAGACTCGAATGATTTCACTAGGCTCGCCTTGATCCAAGAAAAGTTCTTCCAGCCGATGCAGAATGATCACGCTTCGCGTCCGTGAGTAGACCTTCTTGAGGATTTCGACGGCATCTTTGGTTTTGCCTTCGTGGAGCAGAATTCCCCCCATCCCGATATAGGCAGGGAGAAAACTGCGGTCCTTCTTGATAGCGCCTCGGAAGTATCGACGAGCTTTATCGGGATGCCCGCGTTCGAGCAGTTGACGCCCGACTTCATACATGCATCCGACCAGCAGAGCCGCTTCCGCCTGCTTTTCAGGGGTGGGAAGATTGGCTTTGAGCAAACGGTGTTGAATCTCAAGGGCTTCACTCCACCGCTCCATACGGATATTGAGATTCCGCTTCCGAATGAGCGCCGTCAGATTATCCGGTTCAATCTTGAGAATATTCTGAAGCGCCTGAAGCGCCTCTTCGTAACGTTTGGCTTCTTCCAAATCCTTGCCTAATTCCAACAAGACTTCGATGTTTCGATCGTCCACCCGTTGCGCATGCTGATGGAGTCGGATCGCCTCAGGATAATTCTGCTCTGATCGGTAGATATTTCCCAGCCACAGGAGCGAATCGACTCGATTAGGATCGATGGCCAGGGCCTTCTCCAAGAGCGTGATCGCCTCAATGATGCGTTTCGACATAAACGCATGCGTTCCGTCTCGGTGGAGCGTATCGACCTTCTCCTTGCGACGAACGAGGCGGTTACTGCGCCAGTTTAAGATCAGGTGTGCTGTTTGTTGCAACCCTACGACAAGGGTCGCGAGTACCGCTCCAAATGCCATGGAAATCAACACAAGTGTGACAGGACTGAGTTCAAACTCGGCGCCAGGCGCGGTATGGACGACGACCGTTCCCGGGTTCAACTCGCGGAAATAACTGTAAATAAACACGCCGGCGCTGATGATAAAAATAGTGATCAGCAGTTTGAACATGGCCTAGACCATCTTCCGTGAAGTCGGCTTCTGAATCATGTGTCTCTTCGGCGTGGCAGCCGAAGGTGACGGATTGTCTGGAATCGGGATAGATCGGGCGTCGCTCCACAAGCGCTCAAGGGCATAATGCGAGCGTGTGTCGTGTTTGAACATATGGGCGACAACATCGCCAAAGTCGATCAAAACCCACTGGCCCGATGTGGTGCCTTCAAGACTCAGTGGCCGTTGGCCCACGCCCGAGAGTACCTCGGCGACGGAATCGGCGATCGCGCGTGTTTGTCGGTCGGATTCAGCCGACCCAATGACCAAGTAATCAGCGATTGAGGTAAGCGGGGCAACATGGAGGACTTGGACATCAAGGGCCTTCTTGTCGAGCATCGCCCTTGCTACGGCTAGGGCGGTGGCCTTAGATGGGCGTACGATCACTCTCCTCCTGATAAAGGCTATGACGAAGTATATAGGATTCTACCGGGGGGGGCAATATATTTGCCAGCGGTAGTCCGCTCCGAACTCTCCGTCTAATTTCTGAGGCAGAGGTCGGACAGGGTGGAAGGGACAGGCAGGTGATCCCCGGACAGAAAGGGACTACGATGTCGAGTCGCTTCTGAGCACCGGTGTCGAGCGAGGCAAGAGCCAGTGGATTCAGGTTGGGGAGCAACGGCATTTCGGACAGCGCCTGGAACGATCGCTCAGGTCGAGGCACCACTACGAAATGACAGATCTTTAAAAGCTCGTGGGGTTCTCTCCATGTAGAGAAGTCAAGAAACGCGTCGAGGCCAATGATAAAGAACAGCTCGGTGGATGGCCCATAGTGGTGTTGTAATGCGCGGACAGTATCGATCGAGTAAGACTTCCCCTTTCGCTGTATTTCGATATCCGAGACCATGAAAAGTGGGCTGTCAGCAATCGCAAGACGTACCATTTCGAAACGAACATTCGCCGGAGCCAGTGAGCCGTTCCATTTATGGGGCGGGTCGCCGGTCGGGATGAATAGAACCTGAGAGAGCTGCATACGTTCATGGACGTGATGGGCAATGGTCAGATGACAATTATGAATAGGATTGAAGCTTCCACCGAATATGCCGAAGCGTTGTGGAGGGGAATGTTGCGTGCTGCGTGCTGAGTGCTGAAGGTCGGGGTGAGAAGAATTCATGACTCAGCACGCAAGGCTCAGCACTAGAGGATGACTAAATTATCTCGGTGGATGACTTCTTCATATTCTTGAGGCCCGAAGTGTTCATGAATGGTCGCTGTCTTGAGGCCTTTCCTTTGACGTAATAGGTCGGACGAAACGTTCACCAGGCCTCTTGCGAATTCCTTTCCATCTGTATCGACACAACTGACCGGATCGCCGGCTTCAAACGATCCCATCACTCGAAGGACACCCGATGCCAGCAGGCTTTTCCCTCGATTGGTCAACGCGTCCACAGCCCCCTGGTCGAGATGAATCTGGCCTCGGGAGCGAAGCGTAAAGGCGATCCAATGTTTGCGGCTGTTCAGTCGGCGCTCCCGGGCAAGAAAGAGACTTCCACCCGGACCCCCGCCAAGGACCGTTGGGAGGAGTCCGATTCGCTCGCCATTGAGGACTAACGTCGAGATTCCATACTCGCCGACTTTCTTGGCCGCTCGAAGCTTGGTCGCCATTCCGCCTGTACCTTCGAATGTGCTGGAAACTCCCGCCAGGCGCTCGATATCTTGGGTAATCTCCGTAATCAGCGGAATCAAGGTCGCCGACGGGTTTTTACGCGGATCTTCCGTATACAGTCCGTCGACATCAGAGAGAATCACCAGCAAGTCCGCATCCGCCAGGTGAGCCACTTCGCTCGCGAGGGTGTCGTTGTCGCCGACCCTGATTTCATCAACCGCGACGGTATCATTTTCATTGATGATGGGCACGATGCCGAAACCGATGAGTGCCGCGAGGGTGTGGCGAGCGTTAAGAAATCGGCGACGATCGGCGAGGTCCTGGTGAGTGAGCAGAATCTGCGCCACTTGAATATTGAGACATTCAAATGCTTTCTCATAGGCCCACATGAGCCGGCTCTGCCCCACGGCTGCCGCTGCCTGCTTGACAGGGAGACTTTTGGGGTAATCTTTTAGCTGCAACTTTCGGATACCGGAGACGATGGCACCGGAAGAGACCACCAGAATTTCACGACCCTCTGTTCGGAGCGCCGCGATTTCATCAGCCAATCGCTCGATTTGTTGAGGGCGCAGACCTTCCGAGCGTGACGCGATCAGGCTGCTACCGATCTTGATGACGATCCGCTTGGCTTGTACTAAGAGCGTGTCTCGCATGGCGTCTTTCGTAAACGCTCAACCTGTTTCCCGAGGTAGGCGATCAAGTCATCAAGCCCTTTGTTCGTGGCGGCGGATATCGGTAAGCAGGGGTAATCGTTGAGACGACAATAGGTCTGCAGCTGGGTAAGTCGTTCGCTCGTGCCGATGACATCGATCTTGGTTGGGACAACAACGAACGGGCGCTTGGCGAGTTCCAGATCATAGGCGGCAAGTTCCCGCCGTAAGGTCTCAAGAGCGACCACTGGATCGTCAGGAGCCCATTCTGACACATCGATCAAGTGAAGCAAGAACGCGGTGCGTTCGATATGGCGGAGAAACTGTATGCCCAGGCCTTTCCCCTCATGGGCGCCCTCGATCAGGCCGGGAATATCAGCCACGACAAAACTTCGGTCGGATCCCCACCGGACAACCCCGAGATTGGGGATCAGAGTGGTAAAGGGATAGTCGGCGATCTTGGGTCGGGCCGCTGATATGGCTGCAATGAGCGTCGACTTGCCGGCATTGGGAAAGCCAACCAGCCCAATGTCGGCGAGCAGTTTCAGTTCAAGCCGCAAGGTCCGTTCTTCACCCGGAGTTCCGGGAGTGCATTTCGTCGGCACTCGGTTGACGGAAGTGGCAAAGTTGCTGTTGCCTTTCCCGCCTCGTCCCCCTTGAGCGATGATGGCCGTTTGGCCATCTGCGATGAAATCCGCAAGAGTTTCTTTCGTCAGGTCATCATAGACGATGGTGCCGACAGGAACAGCGATGGTCAGATCTTCGCCGGAACGGCCCGTGCAATTGGATCCTCCGCCGGCTCGTCCGTCCTGAGCTGCATAATGATTTTGGTAGCGGAGATCGAGTAGGGTTGTCAATCGATGAGATGCGGTCATGACGATGTCGCCGCCGTCGCCTCCATCCCCACCGTCCGGGCCTCCACGCGGAACAAACATCTCCCTCCGGAAACTGCAGATGCCGTTTCCACCACGACCGGCTCGTACCGTGATGTGTACTTCATCGACGAACATAATCTGCCAACGTTCCGCAGGCGGCTCAGTAACTACGGTGAGAAAGTATACCCGACCGTGCCCCAAGGGTGAGAGGATAATTTATTCGGTGTGATCGTAATAGAGGAGACAGAAAAGAGGATCAGGATTTGGCAGGAACAGGATATACGCTGACTTTTCGCCTGCCGCGTCCACCCTCAAACTTCACCACACCACTCATTTTGGCAAACAGGGTGTGGTCTCTTCCAAGGTCCACATTGAATCCAGGGAAAAACTTGGTGCCCCGCTGACGGACGATAATGCTGCCGGCCGTCACTGTCTGACCACCATAGGCCTTCACGCCCAAATATTGGGGATTGCTGTCACGGCCGTTACGCGATGATCCGCCGCCTTTGTTTGTTGCCATGGTAGGTCCTTCTTCGTGTCTTTAGGCCGTCGCAATATTCGTAATCAGCAACTTCGTGAATCCTTGCCGGTGTCCACGGGTGCGGCGATAGTTCTTGCGGCGCTTCTTCTTAAACACGGTAATCGATCGAGTCCGTCCTTGCCGCACAATTTCAGCTATGATCTTGGCTCCGTCAATGAGGGGCTGTCCAACCAAAATACCGGCATCGCCATGCACGAGACGGACTTGGTTGAGCTCAATCTGGGCTCCGATGTCTCCCGGTAGGCTTCCGACCTGAATGGTAGAGCCGGCTTCGACTCGATATTGCTTGCCACCCGTTTCAACGATCGCGTACATAATCCATTCTCCAAGCTTGAGGAACGGTTCATTTAACATGGGGATATGAGAGGTGTCAAGCCAAACGAGGAGCGCCTAGAGATCATTGATCGCACACATGCCCCCTCTTTTGAGGGCTATGAGGAAAGTTGTGCGGACAAGTATGCTTGGCGCCGTTATCGCGATGGCACCTGTCAGTATTTCGCGATACAAACTGAGAGACGGCAACGAGCACATGTCTCACGCTAATAAGTTTGTGATTCGCACCTATCATCGAATTCCCGTTCGCTGCGTGGTGTACTATCTGGGTGGAGATTTTCTCGGAAAAGGAACGGTCATGAACCTATGTCGTAACGGGTTCCGCGTCTTGGGCGATCATCAAGTGGTTCCCGGGATGCAGCTGGTCATTCGGCTCACCCTTCCCGACAAAGATGAGCCGGTCGAAATCCAGCGCGTCGTTGTGCGATGGGTGCGCGGGCTGTTGTTTGGCGTCAAGATCGTGACCATGAGTCCGGAGGGAGAAGATCGAGTCGGAACGTTTCTGAGTTCCCGCCTACGTGCCTATTGCGCCTCCTCCTAGGTGCTCATCAGCCGAGTCGATTCTGAATCAGCCGCTGCCTGCTTGCTTGACCCACGTTCGACCTCACGCTATAGTCCATCACGCCCACAGGGGCGGAATCGTTACGATCATTGGCTGGAGATCGTGCTCGATGTTGGAACCGGTTGAAAAGATCTGGATGGATGGGAAGTTTGTGGGGTGGGGGGAGGCCAACGTCCATGTCCTTACCCATTCGCTACACTATGGCCTCGCAGCGTTTGAAGGTCTTCGGTGCTACAAGGGTAAATCCGGATCCGCCATCTTCCGGCTTCGGGAACATGTCGATCGACTGTATGATTCGGCTCATATCGGCATGATGACCATGCCCTATGACAAAAAGCAGATCACCGACGCCATCATTGAGACCGTTCGCGTCAATCGTCTCGATGCCTGTTACATTCGTCCGTTGGTCTACATCGGGTATGGTGCAATGGGCGTCCATCCGGGAGACAATCCGATTCAGGTGGCCATCGCGGCTTGGAGGTGGGGTGCCTATTTGGGGGACGATGCATTAGCCAATGGGATGCGTGCCTGCATATCGTCCTTTACGAGGCATCACGTGAATGTGTCCATGACCAGAGGAAAAATATCTGGGTACTATGTGAACTCCATCATGGCCAAACGGCAGGCGAAGGCCGATGGATATGACGAGGCAATTCTTCTCGATCCCGAAGGGTATGTTGCGGAGGGAACGGGAGAGAATGTATTCATCGTTCGTCGGGGCATTCTCGAAGACGACGCCGTTAACGTCGGTGCTCGAAGGGATTACGAGAAACTCGGTCATTGAATTGGCCCGAGAACGTAAGCTGACGTGGCGGAGGAACGATTCACACGCGATGAAATGTATATTGCCGACGAAGTATTTGTGACGGGAACGGCTGCTGAGTTGACCCCAGTCCGAGAAATCGACAACCGGCGAATCGGAAATGGTGCGCCCGGACCGATTACACGCGCCCTCCAAGACGCCTTCTTTTCGATCGTGCGTGGAGAAGATCCTGCACACGAGTCTTGGCTCACACGGATCTAGCCCACATTATTCCTGAGCGTTTCTACCGCAATCGCCGATACGCCGCCAACCACGCGTCATCTCTGAAACGGATGCACGATGCCTGATTCTGACCCACTTAGCACATAGTGACCCTTATGACCGGTGCCGGTCATCCCGCACGTCATTGTTCATTCACAGAAAGCCGGTATTCTTGCGCGCGTTGTGGGTCTAATTTACCAAAGCAGTCCTTGCACCATTGGACATCAGGCGTCCTGAAGCAAGGAATCCTTTGATAAGACATCGCAAGTGATTTATACACACCAAGAGGCTCGGCTGGTCCACCATACTTCTCAGACTCGCCGAATACGGCCCAGCGAGAAGGAGCAATTGCCCGTCGCGTCGCAATCGATATTCCCATGCTGATGATGATTCAGCAAAACGGTACGGAAGAGCAAGGCTGGAAGGAGTACGCCGACCTATTCGCCGGTCATCATGGCGCAAGAGAACATTCCCCTATTCGATCTTCGCGCATGAAACGACACCTTGAGGATGGCATGGCAAGAAAAAATGGAACGAGGAAACAGAAAGCAGCGACAGCGCCCGAACCAGAAGCTACGCCAGCGGATCCCGTCGCCACATACAAGTACCCACCAAAAAGCGGAAGAATATCCCTCCTGCTGGTTTAGAAGCCCACGGCTACATCCGTGAAGTTTCCCGGATCAGGTATGAATACAATCCTCATCTGCCGCCTGCACTCAGATCTGCGATAGACGCCACAGGGACAGACAAATCTGCCGGAGTTGCTTGCGACGGCACGACGGCGAGCACTTTCTTCGGACGAAGCCCAACTCCTTGCAGACGCCTTGCGGAAACATGAGCCCTGGTTGGAATGGAGCGGGAAACGAGAAAAACCATGGTTTGAAGTCGATCCGGTCGCACTCCACATGCACGAACGGATTTCGACTCAGGCAATCCTGCGGGTACTCGCTCGTGAAGATGTGGAGCGGGATCTGTTCGCCGATCCTCAGCAAGATTATGCGAAGGCGGTTCAATTTTATCAGCATGACGTGGACTGGACGAATCGCATGATCCTTGGCGATTCCCTCAGGTTATGGCCAGCCTTGCACGGCGAGAAGATCTCGCCGGCAAAATGCAGATGATCTACATTGACCCGCCCTACGGCATTAGCTTCAAGTCCAATTTTCAACCGGCCCTTGGGCAAAAGGATGTGAAGGATCGAGAACAAGATCTTACTCGCGAGCCGGAGATGGTCAAAGCCTATCGGGACACATGGACCCTTGGCATCCACTCTTATCTGGCCTACCTGCGCGACCGACTAACCATGGCCAAGGAACTCCTTGCCGACACAGGCAGTATCTTCGTGCAAATTAGTGATGAAAATCTGCACCGCGTGCGGTGTGTGATGGATGAAATTTACAAACCAGAAAACTTCGTTGCACAGATCACTTTCCGTACTACATCTAGTTTGGGTAGCCAATTCCTAGGGCCGAGCGCGAACTATTTGCTTTGGTATGGACGCGACAAAGCAAGGCTTAAGTTTAGATCAGTTTTTAAGTCGCGTGGTTTTGAAGATGATGTTGGTGGTCGTTATACACGAGCTATATTCCCGAATGGAGCAAAGCGGGTTCTGACTTCAGAAGAACGTGATGATATCTCGAAACTTAACCCCGAAGCCCAAATTTACAGACACGATCACTTAACGTCTCAAAGCGGCTCTGAGGCATCACAGTATTCTGTTCATTTCGAAAGCAGGGAATACCGACTCTCAAAAGGCCACTGGAAAACCAATCCAGATGGGATGCGCCGATTATTGGGTTCGGAGCGAGTGGCAGCGCCGACTGAAAATTCCCTGACTTACGTTAGATTTCTGAGCGACTTCCCCCTGGCATCCTATTCCGAGGTCTGGACCGACACTCAAACTGGTGCATTTACAGACCCCAAGATTTATGTCGTTCAAACCAACGTGAAAGTCATTGAGCGTTGTCTCCTAATGACCACTGACCCCGGCGACCTAGTATTTGATCCGACTTGTGGGAGCGGCACAACAGCTTATGTGGCTGAACAGTGGGGGCGCCGCTGGATCACCTGCGATTCCAGCCGCGTAGCTTTGGCACTGGCGAAACACCGATTGCTCACAGCGAAGTTTGATTTCTATAAGCTCCGCGAGCTGAGTGCCGAAGACCTGAATCGCAATCCCAAAGGGACGTGGATTGCGGAACTCGATGATGAAGGAGCGTCGACCGGTAGAAGGCTCACGTTTCAATGTAAGACAGTTCCACACATCACACTCAAGAGCATTGCACGCAACACCTCACTTGACCCCATCTTCGCCAAGCATGAGCCACTCCTCGCAGAAAAGTTGGGATGTCTTAATCAGGAGCTGCGCAGTGTGAATGCCTCTGTAAAGGAGAAATTAGTCGCCAAACTGATCAGCAAGCATCGAGAGCAAGGGGCCAACTCTATTACTGATGCGGACCGGCGCCGTTGGCTTTTGCCCGATACACATCCCACACTCATCAAGAGTATTCCGGCGAGCAGGCCGCTGAAGGGCATCACGCCTAAGCAAGCCGAAGGATATCGTCAAGACATTCCGAAGGAAGAATGGAAAGAATGGCAGGTGCCTTTTGATACGGATCCCGATTGGCCAAAGCCGCTATCGGACCTGCTCGCAGCCTATCGTGAGGCCTGGCGGGCCAAGATGGATGAAGTGAATGCCTGTATCGCTGCCAACGCTGAAATGGAGGAGTTGGTCGACAAGCCAGAGCCAGTCAAAGGTGTGGTCCGAGTGACCGGGCCTTTCACTGTAGAAGGTGTGATTGCCGTTGAAGATGGGCCGGATACACCAATCGGCGGTGCTCCAAAGGAATTGGACACATTTGATGCAAGTGATACTGCTGACACGGCAGTCGCTAACGCCGAAGCACACCTCGACAAGATCCTTCGCCTCCTTAAGGCAAGCGGGGTGGATTTCCCTGGCAATAAGAACATGAAGTTTGCCCGACTCGATGCGATGATAGGAGCATCACTGATTCACGCAGAAGGGGAATGGGCGAATGGGGATCAGAAAGAGCGCCATGTCGCTGTCAGCATTGGACCGGAAGTCGGAAACATTACGGCGATGCAAGTGGAAGTGGTGATCCGCGATGCCAACCGCAAAGGCTACGATGATGTCGTATTCGCTGGCTTTGGATTCGATGCGGTGGCACAGGAGGCGATTGAAAGCGGAAGCCATCCCAAAGTCCGACTACACATGGCGCTCATCCGACCGGATGTGGTAATGGGGGATCTTCTGAAGAGTCAACCTGGCAGCCAATTGTTTACCGTGTTCAGTGCGCCAAGAGTAAAAGGGCCGAGTAAGCAGCCAGACGGGGAATACATGGTCGAAGTCGAAGGCATGGATGTCTACGACCCTGTCAGCAACATGCTTTATCCAACAAACAAGGATCGTATCGCAGCGTGGTTTTTGGATACGGATTACGACGGGCGTACCTTCTGCATCTGCCAGGCCTTTTTCCCGGACAAAACGAAGTGGTCCAAGCTTGCCAAAGCGTTGGTCGACACAGGCGTAGTCGAAGAAGACGCCTTTGAGGCGCTGAGTGGCCTGACCAGTCTACCGTTTCCGCGTCCGGCTCGATTGCAGAAAAACGAGAAATGGCGAGTCGCCATTAAAGTCATTGATCCCCGAGGGAACGAAGGGCTGCGCGTCTTAGAGATCAAGTAACTATTATGCCGGAACAGCCAATCCCGATTCAGCCTGTCGAGAATCCGATCTTGTGCTCCCCCTACAAGGAGCCAGATCAACACTGGCTCTATGACACACGCACCGGGATTCCGAGCAAGATGCCGAAGCGGCGGCCGGCGAGCTACTGGTTTAAGACCGAGCGAACTGGAAGCGCACAGATGTCACTCTTAGCTGAGGAGGAACGCGACGACCTGCCCCTTGTGAACGCGCTTCGCGAGGATGTGAAACGATGGCGCGAGTCTGGCTGGGAGAGTGCCTCAGAAACGACCAAGAAGCTGCTCAGACACTGGTGGCGTGAAGATAGAAGTCGTCGGCTATTTTTCTGCCAAATCGAGGCGGTTGAGACCATCATCTACCTCCAAGAGATCCTTTCGCAGGGGAAGAAGCCTCGGTGGACGCCGAAGCTGGGATTAGACGAGTTCCAGGCCCTCCGCAGAGGCGAGAACCCAAAGCCGGAAGAGTGGCATGCGAGGATTGCCCAACATCCTAAGCTCGTTGACCTCCCCCATGAACGAGGGCTGAAGCCAATTTCCCGCTATGGCGCAAAAATGGCTACGGGCAGCGGCAAGACAGTCGTCATGGCGATGCTCATTTCCTGGGCATTCTGCAACAGAGGAACGAAGCCAGGCGATCCTCGTTTTTCACGCCGTGCGCTGATCGTCTGTCCAAACCTGACGATTAAGGAACGGCTCTCGGTCCTCTCTCCAGGTGATCCCAACAACTATTACGAGAAGTTCGATCTCGTGCCCAGTTCTCTCCGACCAGAACTCACCAAGGGCAAAATGCTCGTCACGAATTGGCATTGGTTCAGCCCTGAATCCGAAGTGATCAAGGTGGGCGGGGTGACCGTGGGCAGACTAGGGGCAGAGACACCTGAAGCGTTCGCTAAGAATCGCTTAGGGGACCTGTGGGACGACGAACCGCTCATGGTGCTCAATGATGAAGGTCATCACGCGTATCGCCCGGCGCCCGTCGGTGAGAATGAGAACCTCACTGCCGAAGAAAAGGCCGATCGCGAGGAAGCGACCGTATGGGTGGCGGGACTCGATACCATCAATGCTGCGTGCGGGATTTCATTCTGTGTCGATTTATCAGCCACACCCTTTTACATCCATGGCAGTGGGTACCCCGAAGGGTCTCCATTCCCATGGATTGTCAGCGACTTTAGCCTTGTCGATGCCATCGAGAGTGGAATCACAAAAATTCCACGACTCCCTCCCATCGATAATACCGGCAGGCCGAACCCGAAGTACTTCGAAGCTTTGGGAACACGTCATACGCGATCTCCGCGCCGGTGAAAAGCTCAACGGTGGAAAGCCAAAGCCAGAAGTGGTCTATCGCAAGGCAGAGGATGCGCTGCTCACCCTTGCCGGAGAATGGAAAGAGCGGTTTGAGCAGCTACACGCTTCCACGCCGGGTCAGGAACATAGGCCGCCTGTCATGATTATTGTGTGTGACAACACCGATCTTGCCGAGCATTTTCATCGGATGATTTCAGGTGAAGAACTTGTTGAAGTGGATGAGTCCGAAGAGGACGACGAGGATGATGACCGGCCAAGACGGAAGCGGAAGCCGAAACCGCAAAAATGTTACCAGAACGGGCTTCCCGGTTTTGAAGAGCTGTGGAATCGGAAAGGCGCGGAGGTTACCTTGCGCATCGATTCAGAACTCCTCAGCGCAGCCGAAACTGAAGACCCCAAAGCGACCCGCAACCCTTGCCACGGCGCATTTCAGCCCGCCTGGCCGCGCTGCCGTCCGCCGTGTTCTCGCTCTGGCACAACGTCTCCGGCGCGATCGTGGCCGCCTGGCTGGCGCGCCGCCCGCTGCGCGACGCCTGACGGACCCCGGCCGGCACGTCGCTGGAGCACGTCGACCCATAGCGGCTCCTAGAGTCGCGGTTCCTGGACGGGAACGGCGTCGTCGCGTGGGGTGCCGGAACCGCCATCCGCGCCGGTGACACTGGTGAGCCATGCGATCGCTTCTGCCCTGGAGGTGAAGAACTCGTGCGGGTAGCGGGTGTGCCGGCCCATGGCAGCTGCCACGACACGGTCCACGACGCTGGAGCCGAGGACGGCGATGGCCAAAACGCCCGTCGTCTGGGCGAAGACATAACGGGCGGCCGCGCTAATCTGCACATCCGTCATTTCGGACAGCATGGGCATCGGCGCACCACCGCTGATCCGCTCCGCGGCTCGGACAGCTGAGTGGGCATCGGCGACGTCGACGATGGATCCCGGCCGCCAGAACGATTCGATGATGCCTGAGCGCACATGAAGCGAGTTCTTCCCGTGGGCCGCGGTGGTTTCCCTCAGCACGACCCCCCTGCGCTTCCCGGCATGACGACCGCTCCGCCAGCACCCCCAATGCTACCTTCCGATATGGCGTGGCCGGGAGATTCCGGGTCGGCGGGGCGCCCCGTCCAACCAGGGGGCTCTTTGCCGGGAAAAGGGAATGCCGGCGTCCTCGGAGAACTCGCCCCGAGAACGCCGGCATCCGGACTTCATCGGGCGGGCGTCACCCCGCCTCACGGCTGCTACAGCGCGGACGCCAAGGCATCCCAGGCGAAGCTGGCAAGCCAATGGCTGGACATGAACTCCCTCCGTGATGACCGAACTCAGGCCTGCCGCGAGCAGGGGCTCCAGCGCCGCGTCCAGGGCGCCGACGGATTCGACGTAACCGCCTGCCACCAGGGCCCTCCGGATGCGGATGATCTGGCCGGCGCGCGTGAGGTTCAGTCCGTTGAGGTGGGCCAGGTAGCCGTCGGACTCATCCGTGACGGTGGCTTTGGCGAGAATGCGGTCATCGGCGGAAAGCCCCGGCAGGAAGGCATCGAACCATTCGGCAAAATCGTCACCCTCCAGCACCCGGGCCATGAGGTCGGCTTCGCTGAGGCCTGCGGACAGGAAGTCCTGGCCGCTCATTTCCCATTCTCCCGGCCAGCCGGCGTCGTTCCTGAACCAGCGCAGGCTGTTCCTTCGGCCAGGGCCATGGCCAGCAGCCATGGGCGGCCATGGCCATGAGCCAGGGCGGCCATGAAAAAAAAAAAAAAAAAAAAAAAAAAAAAAAAAAAAAAAAAAAATTTTTTTTTTTTTTTTTTTTTTTTTTTTTTTTTTTTTTTTTTTTTTTTTTTTTTTTTTTTTTTTTTTTTTTTTTTTTTTTTCTGCATGTGCACGCAGGAGTGCCAATCGAACGACGTGTAAAACGCCGGTGAAGGTCCTGCGGGCTGGGCCGGTCCGCGGGGACTTCTCCACGTGGTGCGAGGCGAATGGATAGGGCCGGGCGAGGTTCGCCAGGACGATGTCCGCGTACGTGTCTGGCCGGCGCGGTCCATTTCTCGGCCCCGGCAGAGGTTGAAGGTGCGGTGGCGTGACTCATGGTGCTCCTTCGGGTGCGGATGCAGTTTGAAGGCGAGGAAGTACATCAGGCCGATGTTGGCGCCCGAGCAGCGGGATGGCGGTGGGGACCTGCGCCTTGATCACGCCGTACTTGTTCTTCATCTCCAGGAGCGCCGACGGGACCAGGTTGAAGTTGGCGCTCCTGGAGATGAAGAACAAGTACAGCATCATCAAGGCCCAGATCCCCACCGCCGTCCGCTGCTGCGGCCAACATCGGGCTGATGTACTTCCTGGCCTTCCACTAAACGGCATCCCCAACTGCAAGGAGACGCATGGACGTCACCACTTTCCACCCCACTGTCCAAATGGACGCGCGTGGCCAGCCGCCTACGCGGACATCGTCCTGGAGAACCTATCCGGCCCTACCCCTTCGCCTCCACGCGCGTGGAGAAGTCCCTCGCAGACCGCCCAGCCCGAAGGAACTTTTCTTCACCCTGCGTTCCACACCTCCTTCGACTGGCACTGCCTGCGTCCACATGACCTAGGCTGGGCGTTTCCCTGCTGGAGCACGGGATCAAGAGCACGGCGAGCGCCGCCCTGCGACCGTGCTGGCCGCCAACCTGACCGCGACAACCTCGCGGTCGAAGGTGCCTACCTGCGCGGCCAACCCCAGCTGGGAACGGCCCTACGGCTGGGCGTGGCTCGTGCGCCTCGCCGCACCGCCGCCACCTCCAACGACGCGCAGAGATACGGGGGTGGGGTGCAGGTTGTCCCTGAACCCGCTGGTCGATGTGCGTGGCGTCCCTGGTCGACCGGACTGGACCGCCAAAGCCGAGTTCCCCGTGATCCGCCCGGCCTCCACACCAACGCGGCGTTCGGATCTGGGCATGATGCTGGATGCCTTCCGTGCCTTGGGCCGGACGACGCCGCCAGCCTTAAGTGCTGCAGAAGGCGGCCGTTCGAACTGGTTCCAGGACGACGCCGGCTGGCCCGGCGACTGGGAAATGAGCGGCCAGGACTTCCTGTCCGCCGGCCTGAGCGAAGCGGACCTCATGGCCCGGGTGCTCGAGGGTGACGATTTTCCCATGGTTCGAGGCTTCCTGCCGGGGCCGTCCGCCGATTACCGCATTCTCGCCACCTTCACCGTCACCGACGAGTCCGACGGCTACCTGGCCCACCTCAATGGACTGAACCTGAGCCGCGCCGGCCAGCTCATCCGAATCCGGAGCCGGTGGCAGGCGGCTACGTCGAATCCGTCGGCGCCCTGGACGCAGCGCTGGAGCCCCTGCTCGCGGCAGGCCTGAGTTCGGTCATCACGGAGGAGTTCATGTCCAGCCATTGGCTTGCCAGCTCGCCCTGGGGGTAGCTGACCAGCCCGCGCCGTCCGCGTGAGGCGGGGTGACGCCCGCCCAATGAGAAGTCCGGAATACCAGAAGCATTCTCGGCATTTCTCCGAGGACGCCGGCATTCCTTCCCGGCAAAGAGTCCCCTGGTTGGACAGGGGCCCCACCGACCCGGAATCTCCGCCACGCCATATCGGAAGGTAGCATTGGGGGTTGGCGGAGCGGTCGTCATGCCGGGAAGCGCAGGGGGGCGTGTCAGGACGGGAAGAACTCACTTCCGGTGCGCTCAGCATCATCGAATCGTTCTGGCGGCCGGGATCCATCGTCGACGTCGCCGATGCCCACTCAGCTGTCCGAGCCGCGGAGCGGATCAGCGGTGGTGCGCCGATGCCCATGCTGCTGCAATGACGGATGTGCAGGATTAGCGCGGCCGCCCGTTATGTCTTCGCCCAGACGACGGGCGTTTTGGCCATCGCCGTCCTGGCTCCAGCATCATGAGAAGCCCGTGCCGTGGCAGCTGCCATGGGCCGGCACACCCGCTACCCGCACGAGTTCTTCACCTCCAGGGCAGAAAGCGATCGCATGGCTCACCAGTGTCACCGGCGCGGATGGCGGTTCCCGCACCCACGCAACACCGCTCCGTCCAGGAACCGCGACTCTAGGAGCCGCTATGGGTCGACGTGCTCCAGCGACGTGCCGGCCGATCGGGGTCCGTGCCAGGCGTCGCGCAGCGGGCGGCGCGCCAGCCATGCGGTCGCCGCGGATGTCCGCGGTGAGAACACGGCGGACGGCAGGGCGGCCAGGGGGCTGAAATGCGCCGTGGCAAGGGTTGCGGGTCGCTTTGGGGTCTTCAGTTTTTCGGCTGCGCTGAGGAGTTCTGAATCAATGCGCAAGAAGTAACCTCCGCGCCTTTCCATTCCACAGCTCTTCAAAACCGGGAAGCCCGTTCTAGGTAACATTTTTGCGGTTTCAGCTTCCGCTTCCGTCTTGGCCGGTCATCATCCTCGTCGTCCTCTTCGGACTCATCCACTTCAACAAGTTCTTCACCTGAAATCATCCGATGAAAATGCTCGGCAAGATCGGTGTTGTCACACACAATAATCATGACAGGCGGCCTATGCTCTGACCCGGCGTGGAAGCGTGTAGCTGCTCAAACCGCTCTTTTCCATTCTCCGGCAAGGGTGAGCAGCGCATCCTCTGCCTTGCGATAGACCACTTCTGGCTTTGGCTTTCCACCGTTAAGCTTTTCACCGGCGCGGAAATCACGTTATAACATATTTGCCAAAGCTTGAAGTATCTCTCGGGTCCGCCTGCCGGTATTATCGATGGGAGGGAGTCGTGGAATTTTTGTGATTCCACTCTCGATGGCATCGACAAGGCTAAAGTCGCTGACGATCCATGGGAATGGAGACCCTTCGGGGTACCCACTGCCATGGATGTAAAAGGGTGTGGCTGATAAATCGACACAGAATGAAATCCCGCACGCAGCATTGATGGTATCGAGTCCCGCCACCCATACGGTCGCTTCCTCGCGATCGGCCTTTTCTTCGGCAGTGAGGTTCTAATCTCACCGACGGGCGCCGGGCGATACGCGTGATGACCTTCATCATTGAGCACCATGAGCGGTTCGTCGTCCCACAGACTTCCCCTAAGCGATTCTTAGCAGCGAACGCTTCAGGTGTCTCTGCCCCTAGTCTGCCCACGGTCACCCCGCCCACCTTGATCACTTCGGATTCAGGGCTGAACCAATGCCAATTCGTGACGAGCGTTTTGCCCTTGGTGAGTTCTGGTCGGAGAGAACTGGGCGCGAGATCGAACTTCTCGTAATAGTTGTTGGGATCACCTGGAAGAGACCGAGCCGTTCCTTAACCGTCAGGTTTGGACAGACGATCAGCGCACGGCGTGAAAAACGAGGATCGCCTGGCTTCGTTCCTCTGTTGCAGAATGCCCAGGAAATGAGCATCGCCATGACGACTGTCTTGCCGCTGCCCTAGCCATTTTTGGCCGTAGCGAATTGGCTTCAGCCCTCAGTTTCATGGGGGAGGGCTCGGGATTTTGGGCAATCCTCGCATGCCACTCTTCCGGCTTTGGGTTCTCGCCTCTGCGGAGGGCCTGGAACTCGTCTAATCCCAGCTTCGGCGTCCACCGAGGCTTCTTCCCCTGCGAAAGGATCTCTTGGAGGTAGATGATGGTCTCAACCGCCTCGATTTGGCAGAAAAATAGCCGACGACTTCTATCTTCACGCCACCAGTGTCTGAGCAGCTTCTTGGTCGTTTCTGAGGCACTCTCCCAGCCAGACTCGCGCCATCGTTTCACATCCTCGCGAAGCGCGTTCACAAGGGGCAGGTCGTCGCGTTCCTCCTCAGCTAAGAGTGACATCTGTGCGCTTCCAGTTCGCTCGGTCTTAAACCAGTAGCTCGCCGGCCGCCGCTTCGGCATCTTGCTCGGAATCCCGGTGCGTGTGTCATAGAGCCAGTGTTGATCTGGCTCCTTGTAGGGGGAGCACAAGATCGGATTCTCGACAGGCTGAATCGGGATTGGCTGTTCCGGCATAATAGTTACTTGATCTCTAAGACGCGCAAGCCCTTCGTTCCCTCGGGGATCAATGACTTTAATGGCGACTCGCCATTTCTCGTTTTTCTGCAATCGAGCCGGACGCGGAAACGGTAGACTGGTCAGGCCACTCAGCGCCTCAAAGGCGTCTTCTTCGACTACGCCTGTGTCGACCAACGCTTTGGCAAGCTTGGACCACTTCGTTTTGTCCGGAAAAAGGCCGGGAGACGCAGAAGGTACGCCCGTCGTAATCCGTATCCAAAAACCACGCTGCGATACGATTCTTGTTTGTTGGATAAAGCATGTTGCTGACAGGGTCGTAGACATCCATGCCTTCGACTTCGACCATGTATTCCCCGTCTGGCTGCTTACTCGGCCCTTTTACTCTTGGCGCACTGAACACGGTAAACAATTGGCTGCCAGGTTGACTCTTCAGAAGATCCCCCATTACCACATCCGGTCGGATGAGCGCCATGTGTAGTCGGACTTTGGGATGGCTTCCGCTTTCAATCGCCTCCTGTGCCACCGCATCGAATCCAAAGCCAGCGAATACGACATCATCGTAGCCTTTGCGGTTGGCATCGCGGATCACCACTTCCACTTGCATCGCCGTAATGTTTCCGACTTCCGGTCCAATGCTGACAGCGACATGGCGCTCTTTCTGATCCCCATTCGCCCATTCCCCTTCTGCGTGAATCAGTGATGCTCCTATCATCGCATCGAGTCGGGCAAACTTCATGTTCTTATTGCCAGGGAAATCCACCCCGCTTGCCTTAAGGAGGCGAAGGATCTTGTCGAGGTGTGCTTCGGCGTTAGCGACTGCCGTGTCAGCAGTATCACTTGCATCAAATGTGTCCAATTCCTTTGGAGCACCGCCGATTGGTGTATCCGGCCCATCTTCAACGGCAATCACACCTTCTACAGTGAAAGGCCCGGTCACTCGGACCACACCTTTGACTGGCTCTGGCTTGTCGACCAACTCCTCCATTTCAGCGTTGGCAGCGATACAGGCATTCACTTCATCCATCTTGGCCCGCCAGGCCTCACGATAGGCTGCGAGCAGGTCCGATAGCGGCTTTGGCCAATCGGGATCCGTATCAAAAGGCACCTGCCATTCTTTCCATTCTTCCTTCGGAATGTCTTGACGATATCCTTCGGCTTGCTTAGGCGTGATGCCCTTCAGCGGCCTGCTCGCCGGAATACTCTTGATGAGTGTGGGATGTGTATCGGGCAAAAGCCAACGGCGCCGGTCCGCATCAGTAATAGAGTTGGCCCCTTGCTCTCGATGCTTGCTGATCAGTTTGGCGACTAATTTCTCCTTTACAGAGGCATTCACACTGCGCAGCTCCTGATTAAGACATCCCAACTTTTCTGCGAGGAGTGGCTCATGCTTGGCGAAGATGGGGTCAAGTGAGGTGTTGCGTGCAATGCTCTTGAGTGTGATGTGTGGAACTGTCTTACATTGAAACGTGAGCCTTCTACCGGTCGACGCTCCTTCATCATCGAGTTCCGCAATCCACGTCCCTTTGGGATTGCGATTCAGGTCTTCGGCACTCAGCTCGCGGAGCTTATAGAAATCAAACTTCGCTGTGAGCAATCGGTGTTTCGCCAGTGCCAAAGCTACGCGGCTGGAATCGCAGGTGATCCAGCGGCGCCCCCACTGTTCAGCCACATAAGCTGTTGTGCCGCTCCCACAAGTCGGATCAAATACTAGGTCGCCGGGGTCAGTGGTCATTAGGAGACAACGCTCAATGACTTTCACGTTGGTTTGAACGACATAAATCTTGGGGTCTGTAAATGCACCAGTTTGAGTGTCGGTCCAGACCTCGGAATAGGATGCCAGGGGGAAGTCGCTCAGAAATCTAACGTAAGTCAGGGAATTTTCAGTCGGCGCTGCCACTCGCTCCGAACCCAATAATCGGCGCATCCCATCTGGATTGGTTTTCCAGTGGCCTTTTGAGAGTCGGTATTCCCTGCTTTCGAAATGAACAGAATACTGTGATGCCTCAGAGCCGCTTTGAGACGTTAAGTGATCGTGTCTGTAAATTTGGGCTTCGGGGTTAAGTTTCGAGATATCATCACGTTCTTCTGAAGTCAGAACCCGCTTTGCTCCATTCGGGAATATAGCTCGTGTATAACGACCACCAACATCATCTTCAAAACCACGCGACTTAAAAACTGATCTAAACTTAAGCCTTGCTTTGTCGCGTCCATACCAAAGCAAATAGTTCGCGCTCGGCCCTAGGAATTGGCTACCCAAACTAGATGTAGTACGGAAAGTGATCTGTGCAACGAAGTTTTCTGGTTTGTAAATTTCATCCATCACACACCGCACGCGGTGCAGATTTTCATCACTAATTTGCACGAAGATACTGCCTGTGTCGGCAAGGAGTTCCTTGGCCATGGTTAGTCGGTCGCGCAGGTAGGCCAGATAAGAGTGGATGCCAAGGGTCCATGTGTCCCGATAGGCTTTGACCATCTCCGGCTCGCGAGTAAGATCTTGTTCTCGATCCTTCACATCCTTTTGCCCAAGGGCCGGTTGAAAATTGGACTTGAAGCTAATGCCGTAGGGCGGGTCAATGTAGATCATCTGCATTTTGCCGGCGAGATCTTCTCGCCGTGCAAGGCTGGCCATAACCTGAGGGAATCGCCAAGGATCATGCGATTCGTCCAGTCCACGTCATGCTGATAAAATTGAACCGCCTTCGCATAATCTTGCTGAGGATCGGCGAACAGATCCCGCTCCACATCTTCACGAGCGAGTACCCGCAGGATTGCCTGAGTCGAAATCCGTTCGTGCATGTGGAGTGCGACCGGATCGACTTCGAACCATGGTTTTTCTCGTTTCCCGCTCCATTCCAACCAGGGCTCATGTTTCCGCAAGGCGTCTGCAAGGAGTTGGGCTTCGTCCGAAGAAAGTGCTCGCCGTCGTGCCGTCGCAAGCAACTCCGGCAATTTGTCTGTCCCTGTGGCGTCTATCGCAGATCTGAGTGCAGGCGGCAGATGAGGATTGTATTCATACCTGATCCGGGAAACTTCACGGATGTAGCCGTGGGCTTCTAAACCAGCAGGAGGGATATTCTTCCGCTTTGTGGGGAACTTGTATGTGGCGACGGGATCCGCTGGCGTAGCTTCTGGTTCGGGCGCTGTCGCTGCTTTCTGTTTCCTCGTTCCATTTTTTCTTGCCATGCCATCCTCAAGGTGTCGTTTCATGCGCGAAGATCGAGAGGGGAATGTTCTCTTGCGCCATGATGACCGGCCAATAGAACGGCGTACTCCTCCAGCCTTGCTCTTCCGTACCGTTTTGCTGAATCATCATCAGCATGGGAATATCGATTGCGACGCGACGGGCAATTGCTCCTTCTCGCTGGGCCGTATTCGGCGAGTCTGACGAAGTATGGTGGACCAGCCGAGCCTCTTGGTGTGTATAAATCACTTGCGATGTCTTATCAAAGGATTCCTTGCTTCAGGACGCCTGATGTCCAATGGTGCAAGGACTGCTTTGGTAAATTAGACCCACAACGCGCGCAAGAATACCGGCTTTCTGTGAATGAACAATGACGTGCGGGATGACCGGCACCGGTCATAAGGGTCACTATGTGCTAAGTGGGTCAGAATCAGGCATCGTGCATCCGTTTCAGAGATGACGCGTGGTTGGCGGCGTATCGGCGATTGCGGTAGAAACGCTCAGGAATAATGTGGGCTAGATCCGTGTGAGCCAAGACTCGTGTGCAGGATCTTCTCCACGCACGATCGAAAAGAAGGCGTCTTGGAGGGCGCGTGTAATCGGTCCGGGCGCACCATTTCCGATTCGCCGGTTGTCGATTTCTCGGACTGGGGTCAACTCAGCAGCCGTTCCCGTCACAAATACTTCGTCGGCAATATACATTTCATCGCGTGTGAATCGTTCCTCCGCCACGTCGAGCTTACGTTCTCGGGCCAATTCAATGACCGAGTTTCTCGTAATCCCTTCGAGCACCGACGTTAACGGCGTCGTCTTGAGAATGCCCCGACGAACGATGAATACATTCTCTCCCGTTCCCTCCGCAACATACCCTTCGGGATCGAGAAGAATTGCCTCGTCATATCCATCGGCCTTCGCCTGCCGTTTGGCCATGATGGAGTTCACATAGTACCCAGATATTTTTCCTCTGGTCATGGACACATTCACGTGATGCCTCGTAAAGGACGATATGCAGGCACGCATCCCATTGGCTAATGCATCGTCCCCCAAATAGGCACCCCACCTCCAAGCCGCGATGGCCACCTGAATCGGATTGTCTCCCGGATGGACGCCCATTGCACCATACCCGATGTAGACCAACGGACGAATGTAACAGGCATCGAGACGATTGACGCGAACGGTCTCAATGATGGCGTCGGTGATCTGCTTTTTGTCATAGGGCATGGTCATCATGCCGATATGAGCCGAATCATACAGTCGATCGACATGTTCCCGAAGCCGGAAGATGGCGGATCCGGATTTACCCTTGTAGCACCGAAGACCTTCAAACGCTGCGAGGCCATAGTGTAGCGAATGGGTAAGGACATGGACGTTGGCCTCCCCCCACCCCACAAACTTCCCATCCATCCAGATCTTTTCAACCGGTTCCAACATCGAGCACGATCTCCAGCCAATGATCGTAACGATTCCGCCCCTGTGGGCGTGATGGACTATAGCGTGAGGTCGAACGTGGGTCAAGCAAGCAGGCAGCGGCTGATTCAGAATCGACTCGGCTGA
This sequence comes from uncultured Nitrospiraceae bacterium, assembly GCA_963849655.1. Classification (GTDB taxonomy): domain Bacteria; phylum Nitrospirota; class Nitrospiria; order Nitrospirales; family Nitrospiraceae; genus Nitrospira_D. Next base: position 3,342 of record CAWKJK010000050.1, on the reverse strand, counting down.
TGAGCACCTAGGAGGAGGCGCAATAGGCACGTAGGCGGGAACTCAGAAACGTTCCGACTCGATCTTCTCCCTCCGGACTCATGGTCACGATCTTGACGCCAAACAACAGCCCGCGCACCCATCGCACAACGACGCGCTGGATTTCGACCGGCTCATCTTTGTTGGGAAGGGTGAGCCGAATGACCAGCTGCATCCCGGGAACCACTTGATGATCGCCCAAGACGCGGAACCCGTTACGACATAGGTTCATGACCGTTCCTTTTCCGAGAAAATCTCCACCCAGATAGTACACCACGCAGCGAACGGGAATTCGATGATAGGTGCGAATCACAAACTTATTAGCGTGAGACATGTGCTCGTTGCCGTCTCTCAGTTTGTATCGCGAAATACTGACAGGTGCCATCGCGATAACGGCGCCAAGCATACTTGTCCGCACAACTTTCCTCATAGCCCTCAAAAGAGGGGGCATGTGTGCGATCAATGATCTCTAGGCGCTCCTCGTTTGGCTTGACACCTCTCATATCCCCATGTTAAATGAACCGTTCCTCAAGCTTGGAGAATGGATTATGTACGCGATCGTTGAAACGGGTGGCAAGCAATATCGAGTCGAAGCCGGCTCTACCATTCAGGTCGGAAGCCTACCCGGGAGACATCGGAGCCCAGATTGAGCTCAACCAAGTCCGTCTCGTGCATGGCGATGCCGGTATTTCGGTTGACAGCCCCTCATTGACGGAGCCAAGATCATAGCTGAAATTGTGCGGCAAGGACGGACTCGATCGATTACCGTGTTTAAGAAGAAGCGCCGCAAGAACTATCGCCGCACCCGTGGACACCGGCAAGGATTCACGAAGTTGCTGATTACGAATATTGCGACGGCCTAAAGACACGAAGAAGGACCTACCATGGCAACAAACAAAGGCGGCGGATCATCGCGTAACGGCCGTGACAGCAATCCCCAATATTTGGGCGTGAAGGCCTATGGTGGTCAGACAGTGACGGCCGGCAGCATTATCGTCCGTCAGCGGGGCACCAAGTTTTTCCCGGATTCAATGTGGACCTTGGAAGAGACCACACCCTGTTTGCCAAAATGAGTGGTGTGGTGAAGTTTGAGGGTGGACGCGGCAGGCGAAAAGTCAGCGTATATCCTGTTCCTGCCAAATCCTGATCCTCTTTTCTGTCTCCTCTATTACGATCACACCGAATAAATTATCCTCTCACCCTTGGGGCACGGTCGGGTATACTTTCTCACCGTAGTTACTGAGCCGCCTGCGGAACGTTGCAGATTCTGTTCGTCGATGAAGTACACATCACGGTACGAGCCGGTCGTGGTGGAAACGGCATCTGCAGTTTCCGGAGGGAGATGTTTGTTCCGCGTGGAGGCCCGGACGGTGGGGATGGAGGCGACGGCGGCGACATCGTCATGACCGCATCTCATCGATTGACAACCCTACTCGATCTCCGCTACCAAAATGACGTCCAGCTCAGGACGGACGAGCCGGCGGAGGATCCAATTGCACGGGCCGTTCCGGCGAAGATCTGACCATCGCTGTTCCTGTCGGCACCATCGTCTATGATGACCTGACGAAAGAAACTCTTGCGGATTTCATCGCAGATGGCCGAACGGCCATCATCGCTCAAGGGGGACGAGGCGGGAAAGGCAACAGCAACTTTGCCACTTCCGTCAACCGAGTGCCGACGGAATCCGCCTCCCGGAACTCCGGGTGAAGAACGGGTCTTGCGGCTTGAACTGAAACTGCTCGCCGACATTGGGCTGGTTGGCTTTCCCAATGCCGGCAAGTCGACGCTCATTGCAGCCATATCAGCGGCCCAACCCAAGATCGCCGACTATCCCTTTACCACTCTGATCCCCAATCTCGGGGTTGTCCGGTGGGGATCCGACCGAAGTTTTGTCGTGGCTGATATTCCCGGCCTGATCGAGGGCGCCCATGAGGGGAAAGGCCTGGGCATACAGTTTCTCCGCCATATCGAACGCACCGCGTTCTTGCTTCACTTGATCGATGTGTCAGAATGGGCTCCTGACGATCCAGTGGTCGCTCTTGAGACCTTACGGCGGGAACTTGCCGCCTATGATCTGGAACTCGCCAAGCGCCCGTTCGTTGTTGTCCCAACCAAGATCGATGTCATCGGCACGAGCGAACGACTTACCCAGCTGCAGACCTATTTGCCGTCCTCAACGATTACCCCTGCTTACCGATATCCGCCGCCACGAACAAAGGGCTTGATGACTTGATCGCCTACCTCGGGAAACAGGTTGAGCGTTTACGAAAGACGCCATGCGAGACACGCTCTTAGTACAAGCCAAGCGGATCGTCATCAAGATCGGTAGCAGCCTGATCGCGTCACGCTCGGAAGGTCTGCGCCCTCAACAAATCGAGCGATTGGCTGATGAAATCGCGCGGCGCTCCGAACAGAGGGTCGTGAAATTCTGGTGGTCTCTTCCGGTGCCATCGTCTCCGGTATCCGAAAGTTGCAGCTAAAAGATTACCCCAAAAGTCTCCCTGTCAAGCAGGCAGCGGCAGCCGTGGGGCAGAGCCGGCTCATGTGGGCCTATGAGAAAGCATTTGAATGTCTCAATATTCAAGTGGCGCAGATTCTGCTCACTCACCAGGACCTCGCCGATCGTCGCCGATTTCTTAACGCTCGCCACACCCTCGCGGCACTCATCGGTTTCGGCATCGTGCCCATCATCAATGAAAATGATACCGTCGCGGTTGATGAAATCAGGGTCGGCGACAACGACACCCTCGCGAGCGAAGTGGCTCACCTGGCGGATGCGGACTTGCTGGTGATTCTCTCTGATGTCGACGGACTGTATACGGAAGATCCGCGTAAAAACCCGTCGGCGACCTTGATTCCGCTGATTACGGAGATTACCCAAGATATCGAGCGCCTGGCGGGAGTTTCCAGCACATTCGAAGGTACAGGCGGAATGGCGACCAAGACTCGAGCGGCCAAGAAAGTCGGCGAGTATGGAATCTCGACGTTAGTCCTCAATGGCGAGCGAATCGGACTCCTCCCAACGGTCCTTGGCGGGGGTCCGGGTGGAAGTCTCTTTCTTGCCCGGGAGCGCCGACTGAACAGCCGCAAACATTGGATCGCCTTTACGCTTCGCTCCCGAGGCCAGATTCATCTCGACCAGGGGGCTGTGGACGCGTTGACCAATCGAGGGAAAGCCTGCTGACATGGGTGTCCTTCGAGTGATGGGATCGTTTGAAGCCGGCGATCCGGTCAGTTGTGTCGATACAGATGGAAAGGAATTCGCAAGAGGCCTGGTGAACGTTTCGTCCGACCTATTACGTCAAAGGAAAGGCCTCAAGACAG